>DATBGW010000289.1:0-8524 GCA_036557765.1 Actinoplanes sp. | reverse complement strand
GTCCCAGCCTTCGAGGTCGGGCAGGTGGATGTCGAGGACCACTGCAGCCGGAAGCTGCCGCCGGACCGCCTCCATTCCGGCCAGTCCGTCGCCGGCACCGAGGACGCGGAGCCCGGCCGACTCGAGGTAGAGCGTGAGAAGCTCGAGCGAGCGGCGGTCGTCCTCGATGACGACGACGAGCTCCCGCCCGTCGTCCGGGACCAGGGGGAGGCTGCCGGCCACCGCCTTCGTACCGATCGGCATCGTGAAGCCGAACGTGCTGCCCACGCCCACCTCACTGTCCACCCACATCCGCCCGCCGAACAGCTCGACGATCCGCTTCGACAGCGTCAGACCCAGGCCGGTGCCCTCCTGCCGGGCGGTCGCTCGGCCACCCTGCTGGAACGACTCGAAGATCCGATCCACGTCCTCGGCTGCGATGCCGATGCCGGTGTCGGCGACCGTCACGGTCAACTCGTTCCCGTCCGTCGTCACCCGTACGTCCACCGTGCCGCCGGTGCGGGTGAACTTCACCGCGTTGGACAGCAGGTTGAGCAGCACCTGCTTGAAGCGCAGCTCGTCGGCGTCGACGACGCCCACGTCGGCGGCCACGTCGCGCCGGAGCTCGATGTCCTGCTGTGCGGCTCGCGGACTGACCTGGGACATGCACCCGTCCACGACCTCCGACACTCCGAAGTGCGACCGTTCCAGCTGCATCCGGCCGGCTTCCACCTTGGAGAGGTCGAGGATGTCGTTCAGCAGCTCGAGGAGGTGCCGGCCGGAGTCCAGGATGTCGCGCAGGTACTCCTCCTGGCGTTCGTTCAGATCGCCGAACATCCGTTCGAGCAGGACCTCGGAGAACCCGATGACGGCGTTGAGCGGGGTCCGCAGTTCGTGCGACATGCTTGCCAGGAACTCCGACTTGTGCCGGCTGGCGGCTTCGAGCCCCCGGAACAGCCGGGCGTTGAGGATGGCGATTGCAGCCTGCGTGGCGAACGTCGTCAGGACCGCGGTCTCCCGCTCACCGAACGGCTTGACCTCGTTGCGCCAAACCACCAGGACGCCGACGAGCTCGTCGTTGAGCGTCATCGGGACGCCGAGGACGGTCCGCAGTCCGGACAGCCGCTGCAGATCGACCCGGGCGTAGTCGGGATCGGTCAGCACGTCGGTGATCTGCTGAACCATGCCGTAGAGCTGCACCCGTCCGATCAGGGACTGCCGGTCCGGGCCCATCGGATGCCGGACCATGTACTCGACGCCGGCCTCCGACAAACCCGACGATCGGGCCAGTACGAGGATTCCGTCCTCGACGAGATGGATCTGCGCCACGTCGGCGTGGCACAGCTGCCGGGCGCTGTCCACCACGCTGCCGAGCACGGCGTCGACGTCGGAGGCGGACCGGCCGATCGTGGTCAGCACGTCACTGGTGGCCGCGAGCTGCTCCTTGACCTCGGACAGCTCGATCTGCAGGCGATTGAGCGCGGAGTCGTCCATCACGGCCCTTCGTCTATGTGTGATCAGTCTGCTCCCCGGCAGCAAGCGTCACAACGGCCCCACAACCGGGGGGTTGTCGGTAACGTGACTGTGTGCGGCTCGACGACATCAGCGCGCCCGGCCGGCTGGCCGACCCGGATGAGGGCATCACCGGGCCGGAGCTGGCGCTGGCGGCACGCAACCACGGCATGCCGCTCGAAGCAATGCGCTACGACCTCACCCCGCCCGGCCTGCATTACCTGCTCATCCACTACGACATTCCGTACGTCGACGGCCAGGCCTGGCGGTTGACCGTCGGCGGTTCGGTGCGGCGACCGCGCACCCTCACGCTCGCGGCGTTGCAGCGGATGCCGAGGCGGACCGTACGGGTGACAATGGAGTGCGCCGGCAACGGCCGCGCCCGCATGAACCCGCGGCCGATCAGCCAGCCGTGGCTGGTCGAGGCGGTCGGCACGGCCGAGTGGACCGGTGTTCCGCTCCGGCACGTCCTCGCCCCCTCGCAGGTCGACGCGGCGGCCGAGGAGGTCGTTTTCACCGGCGCCGACCATGGCGTGGAACGCGGAGTGGAGCAGGACTATCAGCGCAGCCTGCCGCTCGACGAGGCCTGCCACGACGACGTCCTGCTCGCGTACGAGATGAACGGCGCCCCGCTGGCGCCGCAACACGGCTATCCCGTTCGGCTGATCGCGCCGGGGTGGTACGGGATGGCCCACGTGAAGTGGCTGACCCGCATCGACGTCGTCACCGAGCCGTTCACCGGCTTCCAGCAGGCCGTCGCGTACCGGCTGCGCCAGGAGGCCGGCGAACCGGGCGAGCCGGTCACCCGGATCGAGCCGCGCGCGCTGGTCATCCCGCCGGGCTTCCCGGACTTCATGTCCCGCGCCCGGATCGTGCGACCCGGTCCGGTTCCGCTCGAGGGGCGCGCGTGGTCCGGCCGCTCCCCGGTGACCCGCGTGGACGTCAGTGTCGACGGCGGACAGTCCTGGATGACCGCCACCCTCGACCCCGCGGACGGGCACCGGTGGGCGTGGCGGCGCTGGCGGCTGGAATGGACCGCCGAACCCGGCTCGTATCTCGTCACCGCCCGCGCCACCGACACCAAGGGCGAGCAACCCACCGAGCAGATGTGGAACCGCGGCGGATTCGCCAACAACGCGGCCCAGGACGTTCCGGTCACCTGTCTGGATCAGTGACGCCCAAACCTGCTTCCCGCGCCCGTACGATCGCCTGCGCCCGGTCCGGCACCTGCAGCTTCGCGAACACGTTCGACACGTGGTTGCGCACGGTCTTGTCGGACAGGACGAGGCGGCGCGCGATGTCGGTATTGGACCATCCGGCGGCGATCATGCCGAGGACCTCCCGTTCCCGATCGGTGAGCGTGGGGAACGGCTGGGTGGCCCGGCCGCCGCGGCGCTCGTCGGCGAACACACCCAGCACCCGGCCCGCGACGTCGGCGCCGAACACCGCCTCGCCCGCGGCGACCGCGCGGACCGCGCCGACGATCCGGTCGCCGGCGGCGCCCTTGACCAGGTAGCCGCGAGCGCCGGCGCGCATCGCGGCGAGCACGGATTCGTCGTCGTCGAACATCGTGAGCACGAGGACCGCCGTCGTTCCAGCGAGCCGGCGGGTCGCTTCGACGCCGGTCAGGCCGGGCATGTGCAGGTCCATGAGGATCACGTCGGGCCGCAGCTCGGCGGCGAGCTCGAGCGCCGCGACGCCGTCCGCGGCCGCACCGACAATGTCGATGTCGTCGGCGTCGGCGAGCACTCCGGCCAGCCCGCTGCGGTAGACCGGATGGTCGTCGGCGATCAGGACCCGGATCGTCATGGCGCCTCCACCGGCAGCCGCGCCTCCACGCACGTTCCCTCGCCTTCGGTGAACACGACCCGGCACGTGCCGCCGAGTTCCTCGGCACGGTCCCGCATGGACGTCAACCCGACCCCCGGCGCCGACGCCGGAAGCCCGGACCCGTCATCGCGGACGGTCAGGTGCAGCGCGCCGTCCAGCGCGACGGACACGGAACAGGTCCGCGCGCCGGAGTGCCGAGCGGTGTTGGTCATTGCTTCCAGCGCGATCCGGTACGCGGCCACCTCAACCGCGGCCGGCAGCGGCGGCAGCGGCCCGGCTGCCGCGACGTCGACATGCAGCCGGCCGGAGGATCGGCTGCTGAGCAGGTCGGCGTGCTGGCGGAGCGCCGACACCAGACCGATCTGGTCGAGCGCGGGCGGTCGCAGGTCCGCGACGATCCGGCGGACCTCGTCGACCGACGCGGCGGTCTCCGCACGCAGCGTCTCCAGCAGCGGCGTCACGCCGGACTGCTCGCGCGCGGTGGACCGGGCGGCGGTCTCCAGTCCCAGCGTGATTCCGGCGAGCGCCGGTCCCAGGCCATCGTGCAGATCCCGGCGCAGCCGCCGCCGTTCCTCCTCGCGGGCCACCACCAGGCGTTCACGGGAGCGGCGCAGGTCGCGGGTCAGCCGGACGCCATGCGCGGCGACGCCGGCCTGCTGGGCGAACGCCCCGAGCAGCCGTTCGTCGGTCGCCGACAGCGCCGTCTCGCCGCGCCGCAGTCCAACGTGGAGTACGCCGATCTGGGCACCCGCATGGGACAGCGGGAACTCGGCGGTGTGCGCCGGCATCTCACCCGACTCGCAGGCGGGCCCGTCCTCACCGGTGAGGTGCACCGCCGCGTACGGCAGCCGCAGGGTGTCCCGGACGGCGTCCACGACCGCCGGCAGGACCGCGTCGGCGTCCAGTGCGCGGCCCAGGTGCTCGCCGAGGTCGGTCAGCGCGCGCAGCGGGTCACGCCGCTCGCCGTACAGCAGATGGTCGACGATCCGCTGCAGCCGTTGCCGCGCCCCGGCAAGGAGCAGGGCGGCCACCGCCGCGACCACTGCTGGTCCGACGCCGGCCCGCGTGCGTACGCCCAGAGCGGCGGCGGCAAGGAGGTACGCGGCGAGCGCGCCAACGGTCAGCAGGGCGTACACCACCGCGCGGGACAGCACCACCTCGATGTCGAAGAGCTGGTACCGGATGATGCCGACGCCGAAGGCGGCGACCGCGAGCGCGTTGCCGGCGAACGTGAGCGCCTCGGGCAGCGGCGTCCATGTCACGATCAGGATCAGCAGGACTCCGGCCACGAAATACGCGTGCCGGCTACGCGCCGGCTGGCCGAGCCGGCGCATCCGCAGCACGAGGGCGATCACGGCGACAACGCCGATCGCGATGACAGTGAAGAAGCCCACCAGGGTGACCACGAGCTGCGGCTGATCGGCGAACGGCAGGTCGAACGGGTTGTGCGCCCACGGGTAGCCGTCCTGCACGGCGGCGTCGGTGGTGGCGTACCCGAGCACCGCGACGATCCAGCCGGCCAGCGCCACCCGGGCCGGCCACCGCCAGCGGGGCGACGCCAGCTTCCCGTCCGGAAACAGCAGTGGCACGGCCGCAAGCAGCAGGAGAAACCCCGGCATCCACAGCACGGCGCCGAACCAGGCGATGAGGTCGTTGCCGGGTCGGTACGTGGCGAGTTCCGACGCTGCAGCGCACACCGACTCGAGCAACGCGGCCACCGCGAAGATGGGCCCGAGCCGGTTGTCCGGGCGGTCCCGCAGCACCAGCGCCGCGACGATGCCGAACGCCAGCCCGGCCAGCCACATGTTGGCCTGGTTTCCGGCCAGGAACTCCCGTGGTCCCTGATCGTTGGCCCACGCCAGCGCGAGCGTGGCGGCCGCGAGCACGCCGGTGGCCCCCGCGACGATCGCGGAGGCCAGAGCGGCGGGACGTAGGGCCATGGCTCATTCTGCTGCGTTCGGCGCCGAACGGGAGTATCCGGTGACCACCGCCCAGGCGAGGATCACGTTGCCGACCAGCGCGACCGAGTGGCTGACCACGCCCCAGCCGACCGCGAAGTCGAGGATCGCGAACGCGAGCACGAACAGTGGGACCACCCGGGGAACGAACGGCGACCGCCACTGTGCCGCGGCCAGCGTCAGGGTGCCGAGCACCGCGCCGCCCATGAACAGGATCAGCAGAACGGGTCCGGGCAGCCCCATGTCGGCGCCGTCCAGGGCGCTGACCGCGGCGGCGGTGTTGCCGGTGCGGACCAGCCCGTACGCGATCATCTCGGCGCCGTGCACGGCGGCCAGGCCGACCATCGCGCAGGTGAGGAAGCAGGCGGCGGCCCACGCCAGGCGCGGCGACCGGCCGCGGGTCAGTGCCACACTGACGGCGAAGCCGCCGATGAGGAACGGTACGGCGAGCAGGCCGACCGCCTCGGAGATCCCGATCCGGGTCAGGTGGTCCGACCAGTAGGCGACGCGGGCGGCGTTGCCACCGGCCGGGCGTTCCAGCAGAAATTCGATGACCTGCAGCAGGGCGCCGGTGACGAGCAGAGCGGCTGCGGCCCAGCGGGTTCCGCCGGGAAACGGGTGGGTGGTAGGGCGGGTGCGGTGTTCAACGATGACGGTGGACATTCCGGGCTCCTCGTTCTCGTCTGTTGCCCGGAGCATGGACCCGGCGCTGTCCCGGGCGCATGGGAGCGGCGTCCCGACTTCCGGTCGGGACACCTGGGCGCGTAGGTTCGGCCCGTGACGATCGACAAACCGCCGCGGGGAACGCACGGCGCCCGTGTCCCGGCGAAGGGGAACGCGTTCACGCGGTTCATGACCCGGATGGCGATCAAGATGCACCGGCGTGCCGGCGACCGGTTCCGCGGCATGGACCTGGTGTATCTGACCACCGTCGGCGCCAAGACCGGGCAGGAGCGGGTCACACCGATCGCCCGCTTCCCCGACGGCGACGACGCCTGGCTGATCGTCGCATCCAACGGCGGGGCCGCTCGGCATCCGAGCTGGTACCACAACCTCGCGGCACATCCCGATCAGGTACGGGCGGAGGTAGCCGGGCGCCGGTTCCAGGCCACTGTGGAACAGCTGTCCGGAGAGCGCCGCGAGGACGCCTGGCGGCGGATCACCACCAGCCAACCGCGGTTCGCGGGTTACCAGCGCAACACGGACCGCGAGCTTCCGGTCCTGCGCCTCACACCGGCCGCGTGACGCGCGCGTCCATCAGGGCGCCTCGGCCAACGCACCGACGGCCACGGGCTGCGGAGCCGCGATCTGGCCCGGCCGCTCCGGCGGTACCCAGATCGGCGGCGGTCCCCACCAGATGATCCGTTCGGCGTTGCGAGCCGGCGCCGGTCGTGCCGGCACCGGAAGTGCGGGCGCGGTTTCGGCCGGCGCGGCGGTCGCGGCGTTCCCCGGTGCGGTGGCCAGCAGCACGGCCATCGCGACGGTGACCAGGCCGGCGACCGCGGCCGTCAGTTCCCACCCGGGACGGACGGTGTCGCCGAGGAACGCGAGGGCGACGGCCGAGGGTGCGACGACCTCGGCGATCCACAGCACCGCGGTCACCGGCCCGACCTGGCCCTTCTGGAGCGCGTTGGCGTACAGCAGCATGCCGGTCCCGGCGAGCGTCACCAATGCCGCGACGAGCGGCTCGGTCACGATTGCCAGCGCCGCGCTCGGCACGCTGTCCATGGCACCCGAGGGGAACGACACGGCACGGCCGACCAGCGCCGCACCGCCGAGGGACAATCCCGCCAACGCCGCGGCGGTGCCGGCGGAGCCCTTCCTGGCGGTGATCCAGCCGAGCACCGCCGCGGCCAGCGCGGCGAGGCAGAACCACACCCGCAGGCCGGTGGAGGCTAGAACGCTCTCCTGCGGTCCGGCCGACATCGCCAGCACCGTCAGAGCGGCAACGGACACCACCACCGCGACGACATCCCGCCGCCGCAACCGGGACTTGAGGAACAACCGGGCGAACACGACGGTGACCGCGAGGGAGCCGGCCAGAATCGACTCGACGAGATACACGGCCAGCTCGCGGAGGGCGATCATCGAGCCCACCCACGCCAGCACGTCGCAGCCGGTCCCGATCAGGTACAGCGGGTGGCCCATCGTCCGTACCGTGCTGGTGCTCCGCCGGGCACCGACGGCCTGCAGGATGGACGCGGCGGCGTAGGCGAACGCGCCGAACACCGTGATTGCCAGCGCGACCCAGCCGGCGGTGGTCATTTCCCGACCCGCAACACGGAAATCGTGTCGTCATCACCGTTTGACACGTACGCCAGGCGGCCGTCGGGCGACATCGCGATAGTTCGCGGGCTGCGGCCCACATGGACGGTCGCGGTGATTTTGCCGCTGTGCCCATCCAGGACGGACACCGTGTTGTCGCCCTCGTTCACCACGTACGCATGGCGGCCGTCGACAGCGAACGCCACGCTCTGCGGCTTGTCCCCGACCCGGAACGGTCCGGTGCGCCGCAGCGTCGACGCGTCGATCAGGTCGGCCGTGTTCGCTTCGAAGCCGGCGGCCAGGACAGTCTTCCCGTCCGGCGAGACGGCGATGCTGTGCGGCGCCCGGCTCACCGGAATGGATTTCACCAGCCGGTTGCGGCGCATGTCGATGACCGACACCGCGTTCGACTCGTGATTGGACGTGAACGCGCGGTGCAGGCTCGCGGAGAACCCGACCGCGTGCGGGTTGGGCGGCACCCGAATCTGGCCGACCGGGCGCTGGTCCCGGGCGGTGTAGATCTCGACCCGATGCTGACTGTGGATCGGCACCCACAGCCGGTCGTCCGGGCTGACCGCGAGCGTGTACGGCTGAACCCCGGTCATCAGATACCGCACGACCTTGTAGCTCGTGTCGTCCAGCACGGCCACCCCGCTGCCGGACATGTCCTGCTCGTACATCGAGACGAAGATGAGGCGGCCGTCGCGGGATGTGGCGACGAACCTGGGGGTGTGCCGCAGCGTCACGGAGGCCACCCGCCGGCTGGCCGCATCCACAACGGACAGGACCCGGGAGCCCTGATTGGCAACGTAGACCGTCCGGCCGTCCGGTGACACCGTGACGCCTTCCGGCTCGGCGCCCACCTTGATCGTGCCGACGACGGTCGGCTTGCCGACGCTCGCCACCCGGATCGCGGCCGGCACCCGGGAGAGGGTGTCCGGGACGGGCGCCGCCAGGATCGGCGCTGGGGACACCACCGT
>DATBGW010000288.1:0-8611 GCA_036557765.1 Actinoplanes sp. | reverse complement strand
CGACAGCGTGGCCATGAAACCCTGTAGGAATGCGCTGTAGGTTTCGTTGATCAGGCGCTGTGACTCGGCCGCGATCGTGTCGAAGACCAGTGAGCTCTTTCCCGAGCCGGAGACGCCGGTGAATACGGTCAACCGGCGCTTCGGAATCTCGACGCTGACGTCCTTGAGGTTGTTCTCCCGGGCGCCGTGCACGCGGATCAGGTCGTGGCTGTCGGCAACGTGCAACGCGGGTGGCTGCGTCTTCGCGGCCATGCTCATCGTCTCTCCATCCGTCGGGTCCGCCCGCCACGCTAGCCGCGGCCCGGCGGTCCGCGCTTCTCGATTCGCGATCAGTCGCCGGCCGACCCCCTCGCCGGCTGGCCGACCCCTCGTTGGCCGACCCCTCGTTGGCCGACCCCTCGTTGGCCGACCCCTCGTTGGCCGACCCCTTCGTCGATCTTGGAGTTGTGGTTGGCGCAAAGCCCTACGGAACGGACATAAGGGCAACCACAACCCCAAGATCGCGGGGTGTCACGATCGGGGCAACCACAACTCCAAGATCGCGGAGGGGTCATGAACGGCGCTGCAGGAACTCGTACACGTCCTGCGTGTCGACGCCGGGGAACGTGCCCGGCGGCAGCGCCGCGAGCAGATGGGAGTGCACCCGCGCGCTCGGCCAGACGTGCCCCGCCCACGTGTCCACCAGGCCCGCGGGCGGCCGCCGGCAGCATTGCGGGTCCGGGCATCGGGAGACGGTACGGCGGGTGGTGTCGCCGCCGCGGAACCAGCGGGCGTGTTCGTACGGCGTGCCGACGGTGACCGAGAACAGCCCGGACCGGGTCGACTCGACGTGCACGGTGCACCAGTACGTGCCGGCCACCGTGTCGGTGAACTGGTAGAACGACGAGTACGGGTCCTCGGATGCGAACACGGTCCGGGACGCCCACCGCCGGCACGCATGCTGCCCTTCGATCGCACCCGTCACGTCCGCCGGGAAACGTACGTTGTCGTTCTCGTACGCCTTGTAGATGGTGCCGCTCTCGTGTACCCGGGCGAAGTGCACCGGGATTCCGAAGTGGTGGGTCGCCAGGTTCGTGAAGCGGTGCGCCGCCGTCTCGTACGACACACCGAACGCGTCCCGTAGGTCGTCGATGGCGAGCGCCTTGTCGGCCCGCGCGCCGCGCAGGAATTCGACAGCGAACGTCTCCGGCATCAGCAGCGCCGCCGCGAAGTAGTTCGCCTCGACCCGCTGGCGCAGGAAGTCGCCGTATCCGGCCGGATCGGCGTGCCCCAGCGCGAAGTGCCCGAGCGTCTGCAGCACCACCGCCCGCGGGTCATGCCCGGTGCCGCTGGCCACCTGCGGGAGGTACACGCGCCGGTGCCGCAGATCGGTCACCGAACGTGTGGAGGCCGGCAGATCGTTCACGTAGTGCAACGTGAAGCCGAGATGCGCCGCGATGTCGAGGATGCCGCGCTGGGACAGCGGGCCGGTCTGCTGCCGCACCGAGCGCAGGACGCCGGCGGCCGCCTGTTCGATCTCGGCGAAGTAGTTGTCCCGCTCGCGCATCTCGACGCGCAGTTGCGCGTTGGCCCGCCGCGCCACCTCGGGCGTCGCGCTCTGCTCGGTCAGCAGCCGGGTGAGCTCGCGGTGGAGGCCGATCAGCGACTCCAGCGCGTCGGCCGGCAGCCGCCGGCCGCCGCGCACCACCGGGAGGCCGAGCGCCGCGTACGCCGGCTCGGCCTGGAAGTGGGCCAGCTCGATCTCCAGGCCCGCGCGCCGGCTCGGCGCCTCGGGCCGCAACAGGTCCTGCAGCGGTACGCCCAGAGCGGTCGCGATCGCCTGCAGCAGGCTGAGCCGTGGCTCCCGTTTGCCGTTCTCGATGAGCGACAGCTGGGACGGCGCGCGGCCCACGGCGGCGCTGAGCTGGTCCAGCGTCATGCCCTTGGCCCGGCGCAGGTGCCGCAGCCGTTGCCCCAGCGTGACCAGGTCCATCGGGCTGTCTACGGAAGCCGTCACGGCTCTTCACGCTAGCAGAATTTTTGCGATTCTTCTCGTCACACTTCCCTTCAGCGGCCGCAACGGCGCCGGTGACAGTGAAATTCTGCACCGGTGAACGGAAGGGACGACGAACATGGCCGATCACACTGCCACCGCAGCCGAACTCACCACGGCGTGGACCCGGGATCCCCGCTGGTCCGGCGTACGGCGCAGTTACACGGCGGAGGACGTGGTCCGGCTCCGCGGGACCATCGGCGAGCGGCACACGCTGGCCGAGCGCGGCGCCCAGCGGCTGTGGGAGCTGCTGCATGACGAGGACTACATCAACGCGCTGGGCGCGCTGACCGGCGGGCAGGCCGTACAGATGGTGCGGGCCGGCCTGAAGGCCATCTACCTGTCCGGCTGGCAGGTGGCCGCGGACGCCAACCTGGCCGGCCACACATACCCGGACCAGAGCCTGTACCCCGCGAACTCGGTGCCGGCGGTGGTCCGCCGGATCAACAACGCGCTGCTGCGCGCCGACCAGATCGACACCGCCGGGGGCCGGTACGAGCGGGATTGGCTCGTTCCCATCGTCGCCGACGCGGAGGCCGGCTTCGGCGGTCCGCTGAATGCGTTCGAGCTGATGAAGGCGATGATCGCGGCCGGCGCGGCGGGCGTGCACTGGGAGGACCAGCTCGCCAGCGAGAAGAAGTGCGGCCACCTTGGCGGCAAGGTCCTCATCCCGACCGGGCAGCACATCCGCACATTGAACGCCGCGCGGCTGGCGGCCGACGTGTGCGGCGTCCCCACGCTGGTCGTCGCGCGGACCGACTCGCTGGCGGCCGATCTGCTCACCACCGACGTGGACGAGCGGGACCGGCCGTTCCTGACCGGCGAGCGTACGGCCGAGGGCTTCTTCCGGGTGCGCAGCGGGCCGGACGCCGCGATCGCCCGCGGCGTCGCGTACGCCGACTACGCCGACCTGCTCTGGGTGGAGACCGGGAAGCCGGACCTGGAGTTCGCCCGGCAGTTCGCCGACGCGGTGCACCGGGTGCATCCGGACAAGATGCTCGCGTACAACTGCTCACCGTCGTTCAACTGGAAGCGCAACCTCGACGACCAGACGATCGCCCGGTTCCAGAAGGAGCTCGGCGCGATGGGGTACAAGTTCCAGTTCGTAACGCTTGCTGGGTTCCACGCGCTCAACCACTCGATGTTCGAGCTGGCCCGCGGCTACGCGGAGGAGGGCATGACCGCGTACGTGCGGCTGCAGCAGGCGGAGTTCGCGGCCGAGGCCGACGGTTACACGGCGACCAAGCACCAGGCCGAGGTCGGCACCGGCTACTTCGACGCGGTGAGCACCGCGCTCAACCCGGAGAGCTCCACCACCGCCCTGTCCGGCTCGACCGAAGCGGAGCAGTTCTGATGCGCGCCGTCGAAGAGATCACCGTCACCGGCTCCACCGCCGGACGCTACGCCGAGATTCTCACGCCCGAGGCGATCGGGTTCGTGGTGGCGCTGGACCGCGAGTTCGGTCCACGCCGGGTCGAGCTGTTGGACCGCCGCCGCCGGCACCGGTGTACCCGTACCTGTGAGTTCGATTTCCTACCGTCCACGGCGTCGATCCGCGACGATCCATCCTGGACGGTGGCGCTCCCGCCGGCGGACCTGAAAGACCGGCGCGTCGAGATCACCGGGCCGCCGGAGCGCAAGATGACCATCAACGCGCTGAACTCGGGCGCCAAGGTGTGGATGGCCGACTTCGAGGACGCGACCGCACCGACCTGGGACAACGTCGTGTCGGGGCAGCTCAACCTGGTCGACGCACTGGACGGCACGATCGAGTACACCGCGCCCGACGGCCGTTCCTATGCCGTCGACGGGCCGATGCCTACCATCATGGTGCGGCCGCGGGGCTGGCACCTGCCGGAGTGCCACGTGCGGGTCGGCGGCCGGGCGGTGTCGGCGTCGCTGTTCGACTTCGGGCTCTATCTGTTCCATTGTGGACAGCGGCAGTTGGCGCGCGGCAGCGGCCCGTACTTCTACCTGCCCAAGCTGGAGTCGCACCTCGAGGCGCGGCTGTGGAACGACGTGTTCGTCTTCGCGCAGGAGCGGCTGGGCATCCCGCGCGGCACCATTCGGGCCACCGTGCTCATCGAGACCATCCCGGCGGCGTTTGAGATGGAGGAGATCCTGTACGAGCTGCGTGAGCACTCGGCCGGGCTGAACGCGGGCCGCTGGGACTACCTGTTCAGCATGATCAAGAACCGGCCGGACGTGGTGCTGCCGGACCGTTCCCAGGTCACTATGACGACGCCGTTCATGCGGGCGTACACCGAGTTGCTGGTCCGTACGTGCCATCGGCGCGCCGCGCACGCGATCGGCGGGATGGCCGCGGTCGTGCCGAGCCGCGATCCGGTGGCCGCGAAGCGGGCGCTCAACGCGGTCCGGCAGGACAAGCGACGGGAGGTCGGCGACGGCTTCGACGGCTCGTGGGTGGCGCATCCCGGTCTGGTGGAGACGTGCCGCGAGGTGTTCGACCAGTGGCTGGGCGACGAGCCGAACCAGATCGTACGGCGCCGCGACGACGTCCGCGTCACCGCGCGCGATCTGCTCGACGTCCGGTCGGGCCCGGTCGCGATCGGCGAGGTCGTGCTGCGCACCAGCGCGAGCGTGGCGCTGCGCTACGTGGCGGCGTGGCTCGGCGGACAGGGCGCTGTCGCGCTCAACGGCCTCATGGAGGACGCGGCCACCGCAGAGATCTGCCGCGTCCAGTTGTGGCAGTGGATCAGCACGGGTACGCCCACCGACTGCGGAGAGCCGGTCACCGCCGGGCTGGTCGCCCGTATGCTCCGCGAGGAGGTCGAGGTGCTGGCCGCGACCGGCGCGCTGGACGAGGACACGGAGCGGGGGTTCGAGCAGGCCCGGACGCTGCTGACCGTGCTGCTCGGTGAGCGGACCTGCCCGGAGTTCTTCACGCTCCCGGCCTACCTGCGGCACATGTCGTCCGGCTGCGCGCCGGTCCTCGCCGCCGTCTGAGCCGCTCACTCCTTCCGCGATCTTGGACTTGCACCTCAACCCTTCCGTCGATCTTGCAGTTGTGGTTGGCACAAAGCTAGACATAGGCCGCTTAAAGGCAACCACAACTCCAAGATCGCGGTGGTTCGTCGGGCACAAGTCCGCGATCGCGGAAACGGTCGGCGGGCCGGCGCGGGGGCGGAATGGGATGCTGTTGTCACCGACACGCCCGCGCCGGGAGGATCTCTGCCATGTCGCCGCTCAACGCCCAGACCCTCGCCTCGCTGCCGCAGGACCTGCCCGTCCCGGCGTACGACCGGGATCGATTGAGCACCGGCATCGTCCACTTCGGGGTCGGCGGGTTCCACCGCGCCCATGAGGCCATGTACCTCGACCGGCTCATGAACGACGGCAAGGCGCTGGACTGGGCGATCTGTGGCGTCGGCGTGATGCCGGCGGACCGGCGGATGCAGGAGGTGCTGGACGCGCAGGACGGCCTGTACACGCTGGTGGTCAAGGCGCCGGACGGAACGCTCGAACCACGGGTGATCGGGTGCATCAAGGAGTATCTGTTCGCCCCGGACGACCCCGAAGCGGTCATCGAGAAGATGGCCGACCCGGGCGTACGGATCGTGTCGCTGACCGTCACCGAGGGCGGCTACAACATCAACGCGGTGACCGGTGAGTTCGTCACCGACAACCCCGACGTGCAGCACGACCTACGGGCCGGTGTCGCCCCGAAGACGACGTTCGGGCTGATCACGGCTGCGCTGTCCCGGCGCCGCGAGCGAGGCGTGCCGCCGTTCACGATCATGAGCTGCGACAACATACAGGGCAACGGGCACGCCGCCCGGCGCAGCTTCGTCGCGTTCGCCACGCTGGTCGATCCGGAGCTCGGCCGGTACGTCGAGGACAGTGTGGCGTTCCCGAACTCCATGGTGGACCGGATCACGCCGGTGACCACGGACGACGACCGCGAGGAGGTTCGTAAGCGGTTCGGAGTGGACGACGGCTGGCCGGTGGTGTGCGAGCCGTTCACCCAGTGGGCGCTGGAGGACACCTTTCCCGCCGGGCGGCCGCCGTTCGAAGACGCCGGCGTGCAGGTGGTCGCCGACGTCGAGCCGTACGAGCTGATGAAGCTGCGCCTGCTCAACGCGAGCCACCAGGCGCTGTGCTACTTCGGATATCTGGCCGGATACCGGCTGGTGCACGACGTCGCCCAGGACCCGTTGTTCGCCGACTTCCTGCTGACCTACATGGACCGCGAGGCCACACCCACGCTCGAGCCGGTCCCCGGCATCGACCTGACCCGGTACCAGCACCAGCTCATCGAGCGGTTCTCCAACGCACAGGTGAAGGACACCGTGGCACGGTTGTGCGCGGAGAGCTCGGACCGGATTCCCAAGTGGCTGCTGCCGGTGATCCGGCGCAACCTCGAGACCGGCGGGGAGATCCTCCGGTCGACCGCGGTGGTGGCGTCCTGGGCGCGGTACGCGGAGGGCGTGGACGAGCAGGGCCGTCCGATCGAGGTGGTGGACCGGTTGCGGGACCAGCTGACCGCCACGGCGCAGCGGCAGAGCGAGGACCCGCTGGCGTTCATCGCGAACCGGGACCTGTTCGGCGACCTCATCGACAACGAACGCTTCGTGTCGACGTACCGGTCCGCGCTGGCGTCGCTGCATACCAAGGGCGCCCGCGCCACGCTGGAGGACCTGGCCTCCGCCTGATCCGTTTGTGCGCCGATCCCGGATTGGGGCACGCCGCCGCCGCGCTGGCCTGCGACGGCGTCTCCTGACGGATTCCCGACAGCCGCTCGGACGAGACCGCCGTGCGACGGTGATCACCGGGGGCCTGTGGGGGGCCGGGCTGGGGGATCTGCAATGGACCGTCGTCGATGGACTCTGGTCGCGGTAGCCGCACTGGCCGGGCCGCTGGCGTTCGCGGAGCCCGCGGCGGCCGCCGTGACGCCGGTGGCCAAGGTGAACTTCCAGCCGGCCGCGAGCCCGGTGCCGGCCGGGTACACCGCCGACACCGGTGCGCCGTTCGACGCCAGCCGCGGCTCCGGATGGGTCCGCCAGGACAGCCTGTCCGGCACGCACGTTCCGCTGGACCTCACCCGCAACACTCGCGACCGGAACCGGGCCGGGGTGGATCAGCGGCTCGACACGCTGATCCACCTGCAGTACGGCGACACGGGCGGCACCAACGGCGTGCCGACGCCGGGCGCCTGGGAGTATCAGGTGGCCCCTGGCACGTACCAGGTGACGGTGTCGGTGGGCGACCAGCCGTCCTACGACAGCTCGCACACCGTCCGCGTCGAGGGCGTGGTCGCGATCAGCGGGTTCGTGTCGACCGCCGCCGCGGAGTACCGGCAGGCCACGGTGACCGTGCCGGTCGGCGACGGTCGACTCACCCTCGACGCGACCGGCGGCACCAACACCAAGCTGAACTACGTCGAGATCGCGGCCGTGACGACCGGGCCGCCAACCGGGCTCACCGCGACGCCGGGTGACACGCAGGTGGCGCTCACCTGGACCGCCAGTTCGGCGCCCGACGTGGCGGGATACCGCGTCTACCGCAACGGTACGCTGACCGCCAGCCCATCTGGTCCGTCCTATCTGGACAACGCCGTGACGAACGGCATCGCCTACGGCTACGCGGTGGCCGCGATCGACACGGCGGGCGGCGAGTCGGCCCGGACGCCGGTGGTGTCCGCCACCCCCAGCGCGTTCGCGCTCAAGGTGAACTTCTCCGACGCGGCGACCGCGCCGCCGGCCGGCTACGTCCGGGACGCCGGTGACGCGTACGCGGCCAGCCGCGGCTACGGCTGGGTGCAGGTCGGGACGTCGACGCCGCTGAGCCTGGTCGGCAACGGCCGCAACCGGAACCCGGCCGCCGGCCAGCCGGATCTCCGGCTCGCCACGTTCATGCACGCCCAGCTGCCGGCCGCCTCGGCCGGCGTGCACACGCCCGGCTCCTGGGAGGCGGCGGTGCCGGCCGGCTCGTACACGGTGACGGTCGCGGTCGGCGACGCCGGCACCGCGGTGGACAGCGTGCACTGGGTCAGCGTCGAGGACCAGAACGCGGTGGCGGCGTTCGTGCCCACCGCGGGCACGAAGTTCGCGACCGCCACCCGCACGGTGCGGGTCACCGACGGCCGGCTCACGCTCAGCCCGGCCGGCGGTACGAACACCAAAGTGGACTACGTCGACATCGCGAGCGTCCCGGCCGCCGGTGCGATCCCGGCCGTGCGCACCAGCACGCCCGCCAACGGCGCCGCCAACGTGTCACCCACGACGAGCGTGGTCGAGGATCTGGTCCTGCCGAACGGCGGCGTCGACACCGCCACGCTGACCGGTTCCGCGGTCACCCTCACCCGGCTCGCCGACGGCGCCGCCGTGCCGGCACACGTCATCACGAGTGGTGGCGGCGACGTGGTGAACCTGTCCCCCACCGCACCACTGGCGCCGAACACCGCGTACCGGTTCACTCTCACGTCGGCCGTCCGGGACGTGAGCGGGCGGCCGTTCGCGCCCTATTCGCTGGTGTTCACCACCGGCGGCGGCTCAACCGGCGGCCCCGTCGCGTTCGACCAGGTGGTCGGCGTGGCGACCGGCGCGTCGTTCACCACCG
>DATBGW010000287.1:0-9500 GCA_036557765.1 Actinoplanes sp. | reverse complement strand
GCCGCCGCGCCGCGGCCGCGCGCGGCGATGGTGACCTCGCGCCGGCGCAGGCGCCCGTGGCCGGCGCCGAGGCCGTCCCACCGGCCGCGGACGACCTGCAGCGTCACGTCCGCTCCATCCCAGTGCCCGAACGGCATCAGGACACTGCCGCGCTGGCGGGCACGAGCGACGAGCCGGCTGGCGATCGACGCGGACACCGGACCGGGCACGGCCATGACCACCACGTCCACGCCGTCGATGAGCGCCGCGACCACGGTGGGCCATTCCGGTCCGGGATTGGGCACGAGTGCCAGCCGGTCCAGCGCGATCCCGCCCTCGGCGGCGGCGAGCGCACCCAGCTCGGGCACACCCACGACCGCGCACCAGGACCCGGCCCGGGACGCACCGGCGAGCAGCGCCAGCAGCAGGGAGGTGCCGCCGCTGGCTGGTGCCGACGGGCCGGTGGCGACCGCGACCGTGCTTCCCCGGCGCAGCCCGTGACTGGGCAACAGCCTGCTCAACTCGGGCAGCACCGGCAGTATCCGATGCGCCCCGGCCTCGTCGGCGCCGCTCGCCGGCCGGACCAGCCCGGCCAGAGCAGTCCCGGAGATCGTCCGCCCGGCCTCGACCAGGGCGCCCCCGGAGATCACCCGCCCGGCCTCGACCAGGGCACTCCCGGAGATCGTCCGCCCGGCCATGCCGACGACCTTGCTTTCGGCGGCCTTACGCCGCGGCCAGGGGCGGCTGGTAAGGAACGCCCAGGGCGGACTCGACCACCGCGACGAACTGCTCGGCGGCGCGGAGCAGGTCGTCGGCCTCCCGCGGGGTGACCACCCGCGGGATGCCGGCTTCGGCGGCGGCGCGCTTGCTCGCGCCCAGGGCGAAGTAGCTGGCCCACTCGCTGAACTCGGGCGCGACCAGGACGAGCAGCGACCAGACGCTGGTGACACGGCTCCGGCGGGTGGGTGCGCCGGGCCGGGCCCGGGCGGCGAGGACCGCGGCGGCCGCACGGAGGGCGGCCAGGTGCGCGGTGGCGTAGCGGGGCCCATCGGCCCGGGTCTGCGCCGCCTCGACGAGGCCCTGCCGCGCGATGGTCAGCAACTGGGCAGGCGTGCGATGCGGCAGCATGTGCGCGGGGACGGTCGGGCCCTCCGCCTGGGCCGCGGCCGTCGGCGCGTGCGCCAAACCCGGCATCACCATGGTCGTTCTCCTCGCGTGCTCCGCCATCCACGATCTGGTCGAATGGACCGCCGCGGAGGAAGGCGCAGCGGTTACGGACCCGCCCGGCCGGCTGTGGATGCTTCCCCACACCACACCCGGCCGGACCGGGCCGGCGGGTCCGTCGCCCGCCGCCCGGGGGTCGAGGGCGGCGGACGACGGTCCTGCCTTGTGAGACCGGACCCGCGAAAGCCCGGACCTCGCGTGCGGCACTTCGCGGGTGCCGCACCGGGAGCTGCGCCGCGAATCGCCTCTCCCGATCGTTGGAACGGCCGTTCGACTCATTCGAACACTCGTTCTAACTAGGAAGAGCGTAACACCCCCCTACGACAAAAAAGCAACCCGGCGCCCTCCCGGTGTTTTCGTCGATCTTGGAGTTGTGGTTGGAACGAAACGGGCGACAAGCGGCATAAGGGCAACCACAACTCCAAGATCGGCGAGAGGGTCGACCGCGGGTCAGCCGCCTACGTGGATGGCGGGGCGACGGGACGGGTCGGGCTCGCTGGCCCGGATGATCTCGCGTACCACGGGCGCGGTGTCGCCGCGGCCCAGCAACAGGTAGCGGAAGAGGTGCATCAGCGGGCTGCCCTCGGCCCACTCGAAGTAGCAGTGCGGCCGGATCCCGGTGGCGTTACGCAGGGCCAGCAGCACGGCGGCGATCGCGTTCGGCGCCGCCGGGCTCCCCACGCGCAGGATGCGATAGCCGTCCACCTCGACGCCGCGCACCACCAGCACTTCGCTGAACTCCGACGGATCGATCACGTCGACCTCGAGGAACAGCACGTCGCCGGCGCCCGGTACCGGGTTCATGCCGCGCTGTTCGAGTTCCTTCGCCGCGTACTCGGCGGCGTCACCGGCCTGCCGCCGGTTCGCGATGATGCTGATCTCGCCGTCGTTGGCGACCGACTCCGCGAGAAACCGCCGGGCCGCCTCGTCGAACTCGATCCGGTCCGCGCGCAGCTCGGTGGTTCGGCTGACCCGCGAGATCAGCGACACGACGATGATCGCGGCGATGAAGATCGCCGAAATGGCGATGCCGTCCGGCTTCTCCACGATGTTGTCGCCCAGTGCGTACAGCAGCACGAGCGTGAGGATGGTGAAGCCGATCGTCGCGCGCCGCTGCCGATGGCGCGCCACGGAGATCGTCACGGCGACCGCGCCGGACACCATCATGGCCAGGATGCCGGTGGCGTACGCGCCGGCCTGCGCGTTGACGTCGGCACGGAAGACCAGCGTGATGCCGATGCTGATCACGGTGTAGACCAGCACGACCGGCCGCACCGCCCGGGCCCAGTCCGGCGCCATGCCGTACCCGGGCAGGTAGCGCGGCACGATGTTGATCAGACCGGCCATCGCGGACGCACCGGCGAACCACAGGATCAGGATGCTGCTGATGTCGTACGCCGTGCCGAACGCCTCGCCCAGCAGGTCGTGGGCCAGATACGCGAGAGCGCGGCCGTTAGCCGCCCCGCCCGGCTCGAACGCCTGCTTCGGAATCAGCACGGTGGTCACGAAGCTGGTCGCGATCAGATAGACACTCATGATCAATGCGGCTGTGGTGAGCAGCTTGCGGGTGTTGCGCACTCGCGCCGCCATGCGTTCCGCCGCGGTCCGGCCGGGCGAGGAGATCAGCGGCATCATGCTCACGCCGGTCTCGAACCCGGACAGACCGAGCACCAGGGCCGGGAACGCGAGCACCGCGGGGCCGAGAACGCCGATGAAGCCGCCGTGTGCGGAGGTCAGCGCGTCGACCCAGGACGAGAACGCACCGGGTGTGGACACCACGTCGGCGAGCCCCACGACAGTGACCACCGCGTTGAGTCCGAGGAACACCGCCACCAGCGGGATCGCCACGCCGACCGCCTCGCTGAAGCCGAGCAGGAAGACGAACCCGAGGATCAGCAACATCACGATCGTGATGAGAACGTTGTGCCCGTGTAGGAACCCGGGCAGGTACGGGTTCTCCGCCATGTGGACGGTCGCGTCGGCCGCGGACAGCGTGATCGTGATGATCCACGACGTGGCCACGAACCCGAGCAGCACGAGGACGAACAGCTTGCCGTACCAGAACGGCAGCAGGTCCTCGAGCATCGCCACCGAGCCCTGCCCGTGTGGGCTTTCGTGCGCGACCCGCCGGTACATCGGAAGCATGCCGAACAACGTCAGCGCCACGATGAGCAGCGTCGCGAGCGGCGACAGCGCGCCGGCGGCCAGCGCCGCGATCGCCGGCAGATAGGACAGCGTGGAGAAGTAGTCCACACCGGTCAGGCACATGACCTTCCACCACGCCTGTGGCTTGTGGGCGGTGCCCTCTTCGGACTCCGGGCCGGTCGGTTGTACCCGGTGCTCCAGCAGCCACCGCCGCACCGCATGACCGGGCCGCTCCGGCCGCGCCGGCGTCGGAACGGACGCCGGAATATTGATGTCGGTACTCATGTCACTTCCCGCCGGAGCCGACGGGTGATCGGCGATCACCGTTGCCAGGATGCATCATGGCCACATGCCACGCACGATCGTCGTCACCGGCGCCAGTTCCGGCGTCGGGCTGGCCGCCGCCGAGCAGTTCGCCGCCCAGGGCGACGACGTGGTCGTGGTGGGCCGCAATCCGGACCGGCTGGCGAATGCGGTGGCCAGGGTGCGGGCCGCCGGGCAACGTGAGCCGGGACGGTTCCAGGCCGATTTCGAGCGGCTCGACGACGTCCGGAAGCTGGCGGCTCAGCTGCTCGACACGTACGAGCGGATCGATGTCCTGGCCGGCAACGCCGGCGGCATCATCGCGGAGTACCGCACGACGGTCGACGGCTACGAGGCCACCGTCCAGGGCAACCACCTCGGGCCGTTCCTGCTCGCCAACCTGCTCCGTGACCGGCTGCGCGGCGGCCGGATCATCACGACGGCGTCGGACGCCCACCGGCGCGGCGGCGTCGATCCCGATGACTTCACCTCGCGCCCGCAGGGATATTCGCGGTGGCGGGCGTACGGCGCCAGCAAGGCCGCCAACGTGCTGTTCGCCGCGGAGGCGGCCCGGCGCTGGCCGGACATCCTCTCGGTGTCGTTCCATCCGGGCGTGGTCCGCAGCAACTTCGGCGTCGGCGTCGCCACCCGGCTGTTCTTCCGGTGGGCGCCGGGCCTGGTGCCGCCGGAGAAGGCCGGCGCACTGCTCGTGTGGCTGGCCACCGCGCCCTCGGCGGAGCTTGTCGACGGCGGCTACTACGTGGGGCACAAGCTTCAGCAGCCGGCACCGGAGGCGGCGGATCCGGCGCTGGCGGCCCGGCTGTGGGAGGCGAGCGCCCGGGCTGTCGGGGCCTGAGGGCAAGATGGCGGGATGCAGAACCATCCCAACGTGCAGGCTGTCCGGGACGCGCTGGACGCCGCCGGCGCCCGGACAGCGGACGGCTCGACGCCGGAGATCGTCATCCTTGACGAAGCAGTGCACACCGCGCCGGCCGCCGCGGCGGCACTCGGTGTCGAGGTCGGGCAGATCGCCAATTCGCTGATCTTCGACGCGGACGGTGAGCCGCTGCTGGTGCTGACGTCCGGGGCGCACCGCGTCGACACCGCGAAGGTCGCGGCCGGCTTGGGTGTCACGAAGCTGCGCCGGGCCACACCCGAGTTCGTGCGCTTGCACACCGGGCAGGCGATCGGCGGCGTCGCGCCGCTCGGACACGCGAAGCCGGTCCGCACGCTGGTGGACAACGCACTCGAGCGGTATCCGGTGATCTGGGCCGCCGGGGGCGTGCCGCGGGCGGTCTTCCCGATCACGTACGCGGAACTGCTGCGCGTCACGGCCGGCACCCCGGCCGACGTGGCCTAGGGATGCTCGTCACGTTGCATGTGTGGCGGGTTCCGCCGCACCGGCTCGGCGCCGCGTTCCTGCGGATGGCGACCGAACCACGGCGGATCCGGGCGCTCCCGGGCGTACGGTTCGTCAAGCTCGTCGGCACCGGCGCCGGCCGTACGTTCAATCTCAACGACGCCGACCTGACCAGATACGCCGCCGTCGTGGTCTGGGACGGCGACGGCCGGCCCGACGACGTCGATCGTCCCTGGGCCGGGATAGCCGTGCAACGGGCACGGGTGGCCGTCACGCCGGTGGCCAGCCGGGGCCGCTGGTCTGGGGTGGCGCCGTTCGGCACGCCCGCACCGCACCGGACCACCGGGCCGGTGCTGGCGCTGACCAGGGCCCGGCTCCGGCCAAGCCGCATGCTCACGTTCTGGCGGGCGGTGCCGCCGGTGGCCCGTGAGGTGGCCACCGCGCCCGGCCTGCTCGCCCGGTTCGGCTTCGGAGAGGCGCCGATCGGCTGGCAGGGCACGGTGAGCTTGTGGCGCGATGCGGCGGATCTCACCGCGTTCGCGTACCGTCAGCCCGAGCACCGCGCGGTGATCGCTCGGACACCGTCCGATCGCTGGTACGCCGAGGAGCTGTTCGCACGATTCGCGGTGCTCGACGTCAGCGGGGACAGGGGCGTGCTCGGCTGGCGCGAAGGAGGACTAGCGGACCGATGAGACTGGTGGCGTGGCAGCCGGACGACCTCATCCGGCGGCTCGACGACGTGGTCGGTGTCTACGGCGAGGCGATGGGCTATCGCACCGAGCTGCTGCAGACCCGCCGCGGGTACATCGGTGCCCACGTCCGCCGGGCCGGCTTCCGCGCGGTCGCCACGCTGACCACCGAGGGCCGGCTGGCCGGGTTCGGGTACGGCTATACGTCGGGTCCCGGGCAGTGGTGGCACGACCAGGTCCGCGCCGCGCTCGACGAGCCGTCCCGCCGGTACTGGCTGTCCGACTGCTTCGAGGTGGTGGAACTGCACGTCCGGCCGACCGCGCAGGGCCACGGGGTGGGTGCCCGGCAACTGCGCGCGCTGCTCGCCATGGCCGACGGCACGACCGTGCTGCTGTCCACACCGGAGGCGGACGAGCAGCGGTCCCGGGCCTGGCGGCTGTACCGCCGGTTCGGGTTCGCCGACGTCCTCCGGGAGTTCCTGTTCCCCGGCGACGAGCGGCCGTTCGCGATCCTGGGCCGGGCACTCCCGCTGGCCGAGGCGCCGGCCGGGGACGCGCCGGGCATCGTCGGTATCTAGATGGCGTGGGTGCTGCTCGGCGCGCTGGTGCTCGCGCAGATCGCCTTTCCGCTGACGTCAGGCGGCGTGCGGGCCGGGCTGACCGTGGTCACGGTCCTGCTCGGATACCTATTGTCGGTGTCGCACGCCCTGCTCACCCGCGGGCCGCGGGCCGCCGCGGCGTTGGTCGCGACTGCAACGCTGGGCGGCTTCGCGGTGGAAGCAGTGGGGGTGGCCACCGGATTCCCGTTCGGGACGTACGACTACAGCGGCCGGCTCGGTCCGAAGCTGCTCGGCGTACCACTGATCATCCCGCTGGCCTGGACGTGGATGGCCTGGCCGGCGTGGCTCGCGGCCCTGCGCCTGACCCGTTCCCGGCCGGGCCGCGTCGTGCTGGCGGCGTGTGGGCTGGCGGCCTGGGACCTGTTCCTCGATCCGCAGATGGTCACCGAGGGTTACTGGACGTGGCGCGATCCCACGCCCGCGCTGCCGGGCGTGCCCGGTGTTCCGATCGGCAACTACGTCGGCTGGCTGGGGTTCGCGCTCCTGCTGATGACGGCGCTGTCGGCGGCCGCCGGACCCCGTGCCGCCGAGCCCGCGCGCAGCGACGGTCCGATGCTGGCACTGTGGTTCTGGACGTACGCTTCGTCCGTGCTGGCCTCCGCGGTGTTCCTGGGCCTGCCCGCGTCGGCGGTCTGGGGCGGCGTGCTCATGGGCGCGGTCGTGCTGCCGCTGGCGGTCAGGATGTGCCGGTGAGATGGCTGGCCCTGCTGCCCTGGATCGCGCTCACCGCGCACACGGTGGTCAACGCGGCACTCCTGCGCCGGCCCGCTCGGGGCACGACCGCGGAACGGGTCGCCGTGCTGCTGCCGCTGCGGAACGAGGCGGACCGCGTTCCACCGTGCCTGGAGGCGCTGCTCGGCCAGCGCGGCGTCGCCGAGCTCGACATCGTCGTCCTCGACGACGACTCCACGGACGGCACGGCGGACGTGGTCCGCGCGGTCGCGGGCGACAAAGTGCGCCTGCTGTCCGGGGCGCCGTTACCGCCCGGCTGGCTGGGCAAGCCGTACGCCTGCCGGCAACTCGCCGACGCGGTCCCGGACGCGGACGTGCTCGTGTTCGTGGACGCCGACGTCGTGCTGGCGCCGGACGCCATCGCCGGCGCGGTCGCCCTGTGCCGGCGGATCGGCGTAACGCTGCTGTCGCCGTACCCGCGAATCACCGGCGCCGGACGGCTGGTCCAGCCGCTGCTGCAGTGGTCCTGGCTCACGTTCCTGCCGCTGCGGGCGATGGAACGCGTCCGCCGGCCGTCGCTCGCGGCAGCCGGTGGCCAGTGGCTGGTGGTCGATCGGGCCGGATACGACCGCGCCGGTGGGCACGCGGCGGTCCGCGCCGACGTCCTGGAGGACATCGGCCTGGCGCGCGCGGTGAAGCGATCCGGTGGCCGGATCGCGCTTGCCGACGGCTCGAGGCTGGCCACCTGCACGATGTACCGTTCCTGGGCCGAACTGACCGCCGGATACACGAAGTCGTTGTGGACATCGTTCGGGTCGCCGGCCGGCGCGGCCGCCGTCGTGCTGCTGCTCCTTGGCCTGTACGCCGTTCCGCCGCTCGCCGTGCCGGCGTGCCTGGCCGTGGGCGCGCCGGACGCCGCGGCGATGTGCCTTGTCGCGTATCTGTCCGGTGTGGCCGGACGGATAGTGTCGGCGGCCGCGACCGGTGGCCGATTGTGGCCGGATCCGTTCGCTCATCCGGTGTCGGTGGCGCTGTTCGGCTGGTTGGTGTGGCGCTCGTTCCGGATGCGGCGGCTCGGCCGGTTGACATGGCGGGGACGGCCAGTATGAGCGCGAGGAGTGAGCACGCGAAGCCTGCGAGCCCCGCAGTCGCGAACGAAAGGTGGCCCGGGTGAGCCGGATCGTGGTGGTCGGCGGGGGCGTGGGAGGTCTCACCACAGCCGTGCGGCTCGCCTCGGCCGGACACGATGTGGTGGTGCACGAGTCGTCCACTGTGCCCGGTGGAAAGCTGGCCGTGTACGAACGGGACGGCTTCCGCTTCGACACCGGTCCGAGCTTGCTGACGCTGCCGCAGGTATTCGACGGTCTCGGTCTGGACCTGCCGCTCCAGCGGCTCGATCCGGTGGTTCGGCACGTGTTTCCGGACGGCAGCGTACTGGATTCCACATCGGACCATTCCGAGTTCACCGAGCGGATCGGCACGGTCCTGGGTTCCGATGCGGCGGCCGATTGGAACAGGTTCTGGCGACGGGCGGAGCGGATCTGGGCAGCCTCCTGGCGATCGGTGCTGCAGCGACCGGTCCGTCCGGCCACGCTGGCGGCGCTGTCCTGGCGAGTGGGTGGTCTGGCGGCGATCGCGCCGGGCCGGTCGCTGCGCACGCTCGGCCGGCAGTACCTGCACGACCGGCGGCTGCGGATGCTGCTGGACCGGTACGCCACCTACACCGGCGCCGATCCGCGACGCGCACCGGCGGCGTTGGCCGCGATTCCGTACGGGGAGCTGACATTCGGTGGCTGGTACCTACCGGGCGGATTGGGCACGCTAGCGGAGGCGCTGGCCACCCGCTGCCGCTCGCTGGGCGTCCGGGTCGAAGTGTCCTCGCCGGTGGCCGGCATATGCATGTCCCATGCACGGGTGTCGGGTGTGCGGCTCGCCACCGGCCGCGTTGTACCGGCCGACGTCGTGGTGTCCAACGTGGACGCGTTGACGACGTTCCGGGACCTGCTTCCCAGCGCGTCCCGGCTGAAGCGGCTGGCCGACCGAAGCCTGGCCGGATTCGTGCTGTTGCTGGGAGTCCGCGGGACGACGTCGGACCTCGGGCACCACACCGTGTTTTTCCCCCGCGATTACGACGCCGAGTTCGACGCGGTGTTCGGATCCGTCGGGCAGCGCGCCCGGCCCGCGTCGACCCCGGCGATCTTTATTACCCGCGCCGTGGATCCAGCAGTGCACCCGCCCGGGACCGAGGCATGGTTCGTGCTGGTGAACGCCCCGCGACACGGCACCTCGTGGACATGCGTGGACTGGTCCCGACCGGGTCTGGCCGAGGCGTACCGCGACCGAGTTCTGGCACTGCTCGCAGCGCGCGGTCTGGACGTGCGGGACCGGCTGTCGTTCGCGGAGATCCGCACGCCGCTGGATCTGGCGGAGGCCACCGGCGCGCCGGGTGGTGCCATCTACGGCACGGCGGGCGGCCTGCTGCGGCCGGCCAACCGCGGCCCGCTCGAC
>DATBGW010000286.1:0-4796 GCA_036557765.1 Actinoplanes sp. | reverse complement strand
CGGCTGGCGGCGTCGGCGTCGGGATCCGGGTCGGCTCCGGAGCGTACGGCGTCGGCTTCCGCGTCGGACGCGCCGACGGTCGGGCCGGAGTTCCGGTTCAGGGCGGCGTCCGCTTCGGCGTCGGTGGCCTCGGCGGCCGCGTTCGCGGCGAGCGGAAGTCCAGCGGGTGACTGTGCGCTGGTCATGGTGTGGTCTCCTCACGTTCGGTTCCCATCGATCCGGCTACCCGGCTACGCCCGAATGAAACGGTCAGCAGACCGCGGTGAGCGGGGCCCGGGTCGTCCGGGACACCGCCGCGCGCAGTGCCGCCGTCTCGTCGCCGGACCCGAACCATCCCACCGGTACGCCGTCGGGCCGGGTCAGCGCGGCGCCGCCGTCCGGGACGCCCATGCCGCGTGCGGTCATCGCGTCCAGCGCCTGCACGGTCACCGGCAGGGAGCCGGAGACCGCGGCCACCGCCGCGTCCCAGCAGCGTCGGCGCGGGCCGGCGAACAGCGTCAGCCCCGCACCCAGGACATCCACTGTGGACGTCTGCCGGTCGGGCAGCCACCGGTGCGGGATGCGGCCGCCGAGGTCGGCCGCCAGTTCCCCGTCGACCGGGCGGCGGGAACCGGCCGGGTCCGCCGAACGCGCCACGTTGTGCTCGGCGACCGGTCGCCGTTCCGTCTCGTACGAGTCGAGCAGGTCCGGGCCGGCCCAACCGCGCAGCACCCAGGACAGCTTCCAGCCGAGGTCGTGCCCGTCGGCGATCGCCGTGTTCATGCCGGTGCCACCGCGGGGTGTGACACGGTGTGCGGCGTCGCCGATGAGGAAGACCCGTCCGGTCCGGAACTGGTCCGCGATCTGGGCGGCGAACGTGAACGCGCCGACGCGGTCGATCCGGACCGGCAGGTCGGGCACACCGGCGCCGAGCCGGATCAGTTCGATCAGGCGGTCCGCCGGAAAGTCGGCCGGATCCTCCAGCTCGGGGTCGAGTTGGTGCCCGAACCCCCATCGGTCGTCGCGGCCGGCCGGGATGAACGTGCCCTCGCCGACGCCGTAGATGCCGTACCGGTGGGCGCCGACCACATCCCACAGCGGCGCGGTGAACAACGCGGTGGCACTGGCGGCGAGCCGGTCGGGTCCACGCATCGCGATGCCGGCCGCCTGCCGGACCGCACTGCGCGAACCGTCGGCGCCGATGACGTACCCGGCTTCGACGACCCGGGTCGCACCGGTCGCGACGTCGCGCACCATGACCCGTACCGTGTCCGGGCCGTCGGCGAGGTCGATCACCTCCGTGCCGAGCAGCACCTCGGCGTCCGGCAGCGAGCGTAGGTACGCCAGCAGCACCGGCTCGAGGTGATCCTGCGGCACACACGCCGGACCGGTGGGGCTGATCAGCGCGCTCTGCGCGCGGGTGGGATATCCCACCGTGAACGTGGTGCCGTCCGCGGCCTCGGCCAGCGACTCGCAGATCAGCAGCAACCACTCGACGTCCACGCCACCGGCGCGGATGCGGTCCTCGAGTCCCCACGACCGGTAGATCTCCATCGACCGGGTGCTCACGACGGTGGCGCGCGGCAGGCCCGACAGCTCATGACGCCGCTCCACCACCAGCGTCGGAACGCCCTGCCGTGCCAGCGTGATCGCGGCGGTGAGTCCCGCCGGCCCGGCGCCCACCACGAGCACCGGCGATTCATCCGTACGCATCCCATCCCCTTTCACCGCGATCTTGGAGTTGTGGTTGGCACACACCGGGCGCAATCGGGCGAAAAGGCAACCACAACTCCAAGATCGCGGAGATCCTTTAGGTTCATCGGACAGGATGTCTTTTGGAAGACGCGGTGTCAATTGAAATGTAAGATGGGCGACGATGGCGACCCGGAAGTACGAGCAGCGGCTGCGCGCCGAGGCGGCGGAGGAGACCCGCCGGCGCATTCTGGACGCGGTCTACCAGCGACTGCGCGAGGCGCCCACGCAACCGGCGAGTGTGGAGCAGATCGCCCGTACGGCCCAGGTGGCCCGGTCCACCGTCTATCTGATCTTCGGCTCCCGGGCCGGCCTGTTCGACGCGGTCATCGCCGATCTCATGCAGCGTGCCGGTTTCGACCGGGTCACGGCCGCCGTCGCGCACCCCGACGCGCGCGAGCATCTCCGGCAGGGCATCCGTGCGGGCGCCGAGGTGTACGCGGTGGACCGCGACGTCCACCGGACCCTGTTCTCGATGGCGATGATCGACCCCGGGATCGCCGCCGGAGCCATGCAGCGCATGGAGCGGCGCCGGTTCGGTGGGATGGAGTATCTGGCGCGCCGGCTGGCCGAGCAGGACGTTCTGCGTCCGGAGCTGAGCGAGGCCGAGGCGGCCCACATCCTCTACGTCATGACCAGCTTCGACGCGTTCGATCTGCTCTACAGCGGCCGCGGCCTGCCCGCCGACGAGGCCGGCCGCATGCTCGCGGCGACGGCCGAGTCCGCGGTCTGCCGCTGAACTCGGTCAGACGCTCTCGTTGCTCGTCTCGGGAACACCGCCACGGCAAGTGATGGTCATTTTGATCCCTTCGGGATCATGGACGAAGACCACCGACGTGACGGCGGCCGGGCCCGGGTCGACGCTGCCGACCCGGTACGGCTTCTTCGCCTTCCACGAGAGCAGGTGCGCGGTGGAAGGCTTGGGGCAGACGGCGCGTACCGTCCCGCCGGCCGACGACAGCGTCCGTTCCTTCGGCGGAGGTGGCGGCGGCGGGCCGGGCCGGGTGGTCGTCGCGGTCGCGCTGGGTTCACCGTGGGTGGGCGTCGCCGTGGGTGGGGTGCCGGCGGTACTCGTGCCGACCGGCACGGTGGTCGGGCCGGCGGTCGCGATCGTTGCCTGGACCGGCGCCGCGCGATCGGCGGTACCGCCCGCGGCCGCGGATGCGGGGCGTCGCGACGCCGACGGTGTGACCGCCTGGACGGTGGTGGGACGTTCCACGCCGGTTGCCGGGTCGGCCACCGTGGCGGCCACCGAACCGGCGTCCCGCCGGTCGTCCGGTAGGAACAGCACGGTGACGGCGCCCGCGATCGCCAGCAGCGCCGCGATGACGACCGGCAGCGCGCGACGGCGGGATCCGGGCACGGACGGTGGCGGGACGGGTGCCGGGTCCGCAGCCGGCGGCGTGCCGCCGTTCCGCAACAGCATCAGCGGCGTTCCGGCCGGTGGCCGGATGAGCAGCGACGGTTCCTCGTCGGCCCGCTCCGCGGTGGCCGGCGGCGGCTCGTCCCCGACCACGCGCAGGCCGGCCCCACGGGCGAGCAGCGACGCGGCTTCGCGGGCGCTCGGGCGCTGGGTCGGATCCTTGTGCAGGCACCGGTTGCACAGGTCGATCACATAGTCCGGAACGTCCGGCAGCGGAGCCAGCGGCTCCGGCTCCACATAGATGTGCGCGCTCAGCATCTGCGTGGTGGTGTCGGCACTCCACGGCGCATGGCCGGACAGCAGCCGGTAGAGCAGGACGCCCAACGCGTACACGTCGGATGCTGGTTCGACCGCGTCCTGGATGAGGCGCTCGGGTGCCACGTACGCCGGTGTGCCGATGACCGTTCCATCGCCGCGGGCGGCCGAGCCGGTCGCGGCCGCGATGCCGAAGTCGACGACCTTGACGCCGTCGGGTGTGATCATGACGTTGGCCGGCTTGATGTCGCGGTGCACCAGGCCGTCGGCGTGCGCGGCGGCCAGCGCCGCCGCGACCTCGGCGCAGACCCGCATCGCGAATCGCGGCGGCACCGGACCGCCGGCCAGGCGGCCCTGCAGGGTGCCGCCACGGAGCAGTTCCATCACCACGTACGGCACGCGGGCGCCGGCGACGTCCGCCTCGCCGTAGTCGTACACCTGGGCGACGTTGGGGTGGGACAACGCCGCGGCAGCCCGTGCCTCGTCCCGGATGCGGTCCCGGGAGTCCGGATCATCGGCGTACCGGCCGGCGAGGACCTTGACCGCGACCGTACGACCGAGAATCTCGTCGCGGGCCCGCCACACCACTGACATGCCGCCGGTGCCGAGGCGGTCGAGCAGGGCGAACCGACCGCCGAGCACCTGTTCCGCCATGACGGGCAAGTCTGCCAACATCGATGATCATCTGCATCCCGGCCCCGCAGGTTTCCACGCGCGATCTTGGAGTTGTGGTTGGGAGGAATCGGTCTATAGACCGCGTAAGGGCAACCACAACTCCAAGATCGCGGGGAAGTGTGGCGGCCCGTGTGGATCTCGGAGTCGCGCCGGACGAATGGGGCTGAATGAGTGATCCGGCCCTAAGCTGTGTGCATCGATGGTCGGGGACCGGCACGAGATCTGGAGGAAGCATGCGGATCAGTGACATCCTTCGCGGCAAGGGCGAGCAAGTGGTGACGGTTACCCCCGACACGAACGTGGAACGGCTCCTTGCAGTGCTCGCCGAGCACAAGATCGGCGCCGTGGTGGTGTCCCGTGAGGGCGCCACGGTGGAGGGCATCGTCAGCGAGCGGGACGTCGTACGGGCGCTGGCCGCGCGCGGCGCGTCGGTGCTGGGCGAGCCGGTGACCACCATCCATACCGTGGAGGTGCACACCATCGCGCCGGACGCGGCCCTCGCCGACGTGGAGCGGCTGATGACCGAGCGCCGGTTCCGGCACGTGCCGGTGGTGGCCGACGGCCGGCTCCGCGGCATCGTCAGCATCGGTGATGTGGTGAAGCGCCGGATCGACGAGCTGGAGACCGAACGCACGACGCTGACCGAGTACATCACCGGCAGCCGCACATAACCCCCTTCCCCGCGATCTTGGAGTTGTGGTTGCCCTTACGC
>DATBGW010000285.1:0-6197 GCA_036557765.1 Actinoplanes sp. | reverse complement strand
GCTTCAGCTTCTACCCGACGAAGAACGTGCATTCGCTCGAGGGCGGCATGATCAGCACGGAGGATGCGGGCCTGGCCCGGACTCTGCGGCTACTGCGCAACCAGGGCATGGAGCAGCGCTACCAGAACGAGATCGTGGGAGCCAACATGCGGCTCACCGACGTCGCCGCCGCGGTGGGCCGGGTGCAGTTGACGCGATTGGCGGAGTGGACCGAACAAAGGCGGGCGAACGCGGCGTACATGGATCGTCATCTGACCGGTGTAGTGGTTCCTCCGGTAGCTGAGGGTTACCGGCACGTCTATCACCAGTACACAATCCGGGTCGCCGGTGACCGGGACGCCGTCCAGGCCGAGCTCGTACTGCGCGGCGTGGGCAGCGCGGTCTATTATCCAACGCCAATCCACCGGCTGCGTCCGTACCTCACCGAGAGTGGCTGGAAGCTCCCGGAGACCGATCGTGCTGCGGCGGAGGTGCTTTCCTTGCCTGTATATCCGGCTCTCAGCCGGCAACAGTTGGATCGGGTCGTCTCGGCGGTCAACGCGGTGACGGCATGAGTGCGCGTGTTCCTCGCCTTCGGGCCGGCTTGATCGGGCTGGGCGCGATGGGTAAGCACCATGCCCGCGTGCTCAGCACCCTCGACGGAGTGGACCTCGTCGGGGTGCTCGACCCGGCGCCCACCTCGGTCGCCCCGCACGGTGTGCCGCTGCTGGCCGAGCTCGCCGAGCTTCTCGCCCTGGACATCGACTACGCCGTGATGGCGTGCCCGACCGCTCTGCACGAGGAGATGGGTCTCCGGCTCGCGGACGCCGGCGTGCACGCGCTCATCGAGAAGCCGCTGGCGCCCTCGGTGGACGCCTCGCGGACGCTGGTCGAAGCGTTCGAGGGCAAGGGTCTGATCGGCGCCGTCGGCCACATCGAGCGGTACAACCCGGCGTTGCAGAGCCTGCGGAGCCGGCTGGAGAACGGTGACCTGGGCGACATCTACCAGGTCGTCACGCGACGGCAGGGGCCGTTTCCCGGTCGGATCGCGGACGTCGGTGTGGTGATGGATCTGGCGACCCACGACATCGACCTCACCGGATGGGTGACCGGCCGGGAATACCTGGACGTCGCGGCGCGCACGGTGTCGCGCAGCGGCCGTCCACACGAGGACATGGTCTCCGCGGTGGCGCGGCTGGACGACGGCGTCATCGCGACGCACCTCGTGAACTGGCTGAGCCCGTTCAAGGAGCGGTCCACAGTGATCACCGGGACACGGGGCTGTTTCGTCGCCGATACGCTGACCGCCGACCTGACGTTCTACGCCAACGGCGCGATCGGCACCGAGTGGGAGGCGCTCCGGGCGTTCCGTGGTGTTGCCGAGGGCGACATGATCCGGTATGCGATTCCGAAACCGGAGCCGCTGCTGGTGGAGCACGAGCGGTTCCGCGACGCCGTGGAGGGCAAGGGCAGCGACATCGTCACGCTGCGTCAGGGTATGCGTGCGGTCGAGGTGGCCGCGGCGGTGCTGACATCCGCTCGGGACGGCAGCACCGTGCAGGTGCCGGTGCTCGTGCGAGCTTGACGCAGCGTTACCACATCGTGGCAGGGTGCGCTCTGACGTGCCAAAAAGAAGAGCGAGCTTCACTTCGCGGCTACCTAGCGTGGTGTCCTGTGCCCTACACTCCCAGCCATCTCTCGGCATCGATGGGGGGCGGCGTGAGGGCGGGCGCACCGGACGTAACCGTGGTCACAGCGGTCTACAACACGATGCCGTACCTGACCGGGTGTCTGCAGTCGCTTGTCGATCAGAGCATCGGCCTGTCCCGCATGCAGATCATCGCCGTCGACGATGGCTCCGACGATGGCGGTGCCGACGAACTCGACACCTGGGCCCGCCGGTACCCGGACACCCTCACGGTTCTCCACCAGCCGAACTCGGGCGGCCCGGCCGCGCCGAGCAACCGCGCGCTCACAATGGCCACCGGGCGGTACGTCTTCTTCGTCGGTGCCGACGACCACCTCGGCGTCGAAGCGCTCGAACGACTCGTCACCGCCGCCGACGACCTTGACGCCGACATCGTGCTCGGCCGGATGGTCCCCGTGGCCGGTCGGTATGTCAGTCAGGCCGTGTACGCCCGCGGCAACCGTGACGACATCAGCCTCACCGATTCCGCGCTGCCCTGGGCACTGTCGAACACCAAACTGTTCCGCCGGTCGATGCTGGACGAGCACGGCATCCGCTTCCCGGAGCAGCTGAGGTCCGGCAGCGACCAGCCGTTCACGCTCCGCGCCATCGCGGTGGCGCGGCGGATCGCGGTCCGCGCCGACTACGACTTCTATTACGCGGTACGCCGCACCGACGCCAGCAACATCACGTACCGGACGTCAGTGACCGGATTCCTGCACGACGCCACCGCCATCATGGACACTGTCACGGAGGTCGTGGCGGATCCGGTGGCCCGGGAGAAGGTGCTGCGCCGGCACTTCAGCTGGGAGCTCAGCAAGCTTCTCGGCGAGCGTTTCCTCATCGCCGACAGCGATCAACAGAAGAATGTGCACGAGGGAGTCCGTGCGCTGGCCGATCGGTATCTGTCGGAGGCGATTCGCGGCAGTATCGAAGCTCGGCACCGGATTCCGCTCAGCGTCGCGCAGCACGGCACGCTCGACGATCTCCTCGCGGTGATCAAGCACTACGCCGCCAGTGGTCTATCGCCGGCCGTCGTTGACGGTGACCGGGTGTTCGCGGCGCTGCCCGGATTCCGTGAACCCCTGTGTGGCTTTCCGGACGACTGGTTCGACTTCTCCGACGACGTGCCGAAGCTGGCCGGCCGGACACGGGTCGCCGGCGTCGAATGGGGCCTGGACGGGCGTGGCCGACGGTCGCTTGTCATTCGGTTGCATGTCGCGCTGCCGGACCTGGCTGCGCTCGCCGGCGGCACGGCCGGCGTGACCGTCGGCGGCCAACCGGCTGCGCTCACCCTGGAGGGCGATCCGACCGGGACGCTGGTGCGCGCCGAGCTTCCCCTCGCGCACCTTCGTGGACACGGTCGAAAACGAGAAGTGTTGCCCGTTCGGTTCTCCTGCGTCGTGCTCGGCCAGACCCACACCGTCGCGGTGACCGGATCGCCGCCCGAGGGGCTTACCCGGATCCTGTGCCGGCTCGGTCTACGATTCTCTACCGTCGTCGCCGGCTACGACGCGAAGAACCGTCTCGTCGTCCGGATCAACCCTGTCGGCCCGCGCCGGGTCGCCCACTGGCTCCTCGCCGGGCTGCACCCGCGCTGAGGCGGCCCAAGGAGGAACACCCCGAGCATGAAGATCTGCGTCGTCGCCCTTGGCAAGATCGGTCTCCCGCTCGCCGTGCAGTTCGCCGGCAAGGGCCACACCGTGATCGGCGCGGACATCGCCGAGTCGACCGTACGCAGCGTGAACGACGGCGTGGTCCCGTTCCCCGGCGAGGCGCACCTCGACGTCAAGCTGAAGGAGGCGGTGGACGCCGGTCGCCTGTCCGCCACCACCGACACGGCCGCCGCGGTCGCCGCGAGCGAGGCGGTCGTCGTGGTGGTGCCGCTGTTCGTCGACAACGACGGGGTACCTGACTTCGCGGCGATGGAGTCGGCGACCACCGACATCGCACGCGGACTGCGGCCCGGCACGCTTGTGAGCTACGAGACCACATTGCCGGTGGGTACGACCCGCAGCCGCTGGGCGCCGCTGCTGGAACAGGGCTCCGGTCTGACCGCCGGGCAGGACTTCCACCTGGTCTTCAGCCCGGAACGGGTGCTGACCGGCCGGGTCTTCGCGGACCTGCGCCGGTATCCGAAGCTGGTCGGCGGCATCGATGCCGAGTCGGCCCGCCGCGGTGTGGCGTTCTACTCCGATGTGCTCGACTTCGACGACCGGCCGGACCTCTCGCGGGCGAACGGTGTGTGGGACCTCGGCTCGGCGGAGGCGGCGGAGCTCGCGAAGCTCGCCGAAACCACCTACCGCGACGTGAACATCGGGCTCGCGAACCAGTTCGCCCGATACGCCGACACCATTGACGTCGACATCGACCTGGTCATCGACGCGTGCAACACGCAGCCGTACAGCCACATCCACCGCCCCGGCATCGCGGTGGGCGGACACTGCATCCCGGTCTATCCGCGCCTGTACCTGTGGAACGACCCGGCCGCGACGGTGGTCCGCGCGGCCCGCGAGGCCAATGCGGCGATGCCCGCGTACGCCGTGGACCTGCTCGTCGCGGCGATGGGCGACCTGACCGGGGTCGGGGTGCTCGTGCTCGGCGCGGCATACCGCGGCGGGGTGAAGGAGACCGCGTTCTCCGGCGTCTTCGCCACGGTCGACGAGCTGCGGCGGCGCGGGGCGGTGCCGTACGTGTCCGATCCGATGTACACGGCGGCCGAGCTCGAGGCGCACCACCTGCCGCCGCACCGGGGCGAGGACGTGGGCGCCGTTATCCTGCAGGCCGACCACGCCGAATACCGGTCGCTGACCAGCGACGACCTGCCCGGCGTGAAGGTGCTGGTCGACGGCCGCCGCACCACCGACCCGGCCCGCCTCCCCGGCATCCGCCGCCTGGTCATCGGCGGTTGACCCCGCCAGTCTCGTGAGGACATCGACTCCGGCCGAGCCCGGTACCGCGCACACCCCCGATACGCCAGGCCCGGCAGCGGCCCTCGGTGCGTCCGGGCAACCGTCGGCCCGGTTCGGTCCCCGAGCCGCCTGGCCGGCCCTGGCGCTCTACGTCGGGCTGCGCGCCGTGGCGATGCTGGCGCTCTGGCGCGCGGCCGACGCGTTCGGCCGCGACCTCGGCAGCCGGCTCACCGCCTGGGACGGGGGGCATTACCTCATCCTCGCCATGCGCGGCTACGACACGGCGATCCCGCTGAAGCCTGACGGCAGTTTGGCGACCACCAACCTCGCCTTCTTCCCGCTCTATCCGGGGCTGATCGCCGCCCTCGACCCGGTACTGCCGGGCGGCTCCCGAATCACCGCGATCGCCGTGTCCTGGGCCGCCGGAGTGGCCGCTGCCTGGGGGTTGTACGCCGTCGGCGCGCAGCTCCGCGACCGGCCCACCGGAATCATCCTGGCCGGGCTGTGGGCGGTCGTGCCACACGCCGTGGTCGAATCCATGGGGTACACGGAGACGCTGTTCACCGCGCTGGCCGCCTGGTCGCTGTTCGCGCTGCTGCGCCGGAGGTGGGTCACCGCCGGGGTGCTGTGCCTGTTCGCCGGACTCACCCGGTCCGTCGCGATCGCGCTGATCGCCGCGGTCGGACTAGCAGCGCTGGTGGCGGTGTGCCAACGGCGGGACGGGTGGCGTCCATGGCTGGGCGGGGCGCTGGCCCCGCTCGGATTCCTCGGGTTCGCGGCGTGGGTCGGTCATCGGCTCGGCCGGTTCGACGGCTACGTATACGTGCAACGGGTGGCCTGGCACGCGTCATTCGACGCCGGCGAGTACGCCGTGACCTACACGACCCGGATCCTCACTCAGCCGCAAGAACTCGGCTTCTATGTCACAACCCTGGTGGTGCTGCTGGCGCTGGCCCTGTTGGTGCTTATCGCCATCGGCCGGGTGCCGTGGCCGCTGGTGATCTACGCCGCGGTGATGTTCGCCGCGGTCGTCGGCGTCGAGGGTTACTACCACACCATGGCGCGCCATTTGCTGCCCGCGTTCCCCCTGCTGTTACCGGTGGCATACGCGCTGGCCGCGGCCCGGCGCTCCACGGTGATCGTGGTGTTGGCGCTGTTGACGGCAGTCTCCGCCTGGTATGGCGTCTACCTCTGCCTGATCTGGCAACACTCGCCCTGACGCCGCCGCCCGAATCCACCGCGATCTTGGAGTTGTGGTTGCCTTTATGCCGGATTCACCCAGCATTGCGCCAACCACAACTCCAAGATCTACTCGCGGGAGACCACCTCGCCGGTCTTGTCGACCCAGCCCTTCGGGCGGGCGGGGTTGCCGGCCACCAACTGGTACGGCTCCACGTTCCTGGTGACCACCGAACCGGCCGCGATCATCGCGTACTCGCCGATCTCCACGCCGCAGACGAGCGTCGCGTTCGCGCCGATCGACGCGCCGCGCCGGACCAACGTCGGCGTGATCGTCCAGTCCGGGTTCTGCGCCCGTGGCCGCAGGTCGTTCGTGAACACCGCGCAGGGTCCCACGAAGACCTCATCCTCGATGGTCACACCCTGGTAGACCGACACAT
>DATBGW010000284.1:0-1650 GCA_036557765.1 Actinoplanes sp. | reverse complement strand
CGTCGCCCTCGTCCCGGAGGCTGCGGGGGCCAGCGCCACAGCCACGCTGTGCGTCGGTCCTGCGGCGGGGTGCAGCGCCACCCTGTCCACCGCATTGGCGCACGCCCATGACGGCGACACGGTCCGGGTCGGACCAGGTCGGTACGCGGGTGGGGTGACGATTGACAAGAGCATCCGCCTTGTCGGCGCAGGCGCTCGGCGTACGGTGATCCGCGGCGGCGGCCCGGTCATCACGATCGGTCGCGCGAAGGACCCGACCGGACTTCGGGTTTCGGTAATCGGAATGACGGTGTCGGGCGGCGTGGCCACAGGTAACGGCTTCGAGTCTCGCGGCGGCGGCATCGACATCGCACCGTCGCCGAAGTTCGGCCTGGGAGCAACGGTGACTGTCCGCGACGTCGTCGTCGCAGGAAACGAGGCCACCGCTACCCGCACCGCCGACTCGCCGAGCGGGGTGAAGTGCCCGAAGGGGTTCTGCCCCTACGCGCGGGCCCGCGGCGGGGGCATCGCGAACTCCGGTCGCCTCACCGTCATCGACAGCCAGGTGCGCGGCAATCGCGTCGACGGCCCGCTCAGCGACGCCAACGGCGGCGGCATCTTCAGCCAGTTCGGCAGCTTGCGGGTGATCTTCTCGGTGGTGAGCGGCAACCGGGCGGCGCCGACCGGCATCGGCCGGTTCGCGGAAGGCGGCGCGATCTTCGTCGACTCCGGCGCTCTGACTGTCCATGGCACGCGCGTGGCCGGCAACCACGCCGAACTGATCACTTCGTGGCCGATCAACGGGCAGGGCACCCTCATCGACATGAACGCCAACTCGGGCGGCGTGCATATCGGGGACGGCACGAACGCCGTGGTTACCGACACGGTGATTACCGGCAACGTCGCCGCCGCAGTTGACCCGGTCGGCGAGCCGCTCGCCTTCGACGGCGCGCTGTGTGTATGTGGGGACAGCACGCTGCGCATGAACAACACCTCCGTCGACCACAACCGGGTCTACGCCCAACCCGCAACCGTCGAGGACGTCGGTGCATCGGGCAGCACGCTTGAACTCGACGGGCCGGGCACGATCACCAACTCCCGGATCACCGACAACACCGCGGTCGTGCACACCGCCGACAGGCAGTCCGCCGCCACCAACGCGCTCGCGGTCTACGACTTCTTCGACAACCCACGTCAGGTCACGGTGTCGGACACCGTGATCCGCGGCAACCGCGCAGTGGCCACCAGTGATCGCGGCACCGCTGTCGCCTACGGCGCCGGCGTGCTGAACAACAGCCTGCTCACCATGCGGCGAGTCGTGATCGACGGCAACCACGCCCGGGCCGCGAGCCCGACCTCGCCCACCGCGCAGGGCGGCGGCATCTGGAACGGCCCGTACCTATCCGGGCCGCCAGTTCGCCTTGCCCTCGAGCACAGCACGGTCACCGGCAACAGCGTCTCGGCCGGCCCGGGGGTCGCCACGCAGGGCGGCGGCGTGTACACCACCGTGGCGATCACGCGTCAGCACACGACCATCGTGGGCAACCACCCGGACAACTGTTTCGGCTGCTGAGGTACAGCCCCTGACGCGGGAGGCGGATCACTACCGCCCGCCATCCCGCTTCGTTGGCACCTTCGCCTGAACCCGACGCGGTGCTCGACCGGCTCCAG
>DATBGW010000283.1:0-7571 GCA_036557765.1 Actinoplanes sp. | reverse complement strand
ACGATCCACATTGGAGAGCGCGTGATCGGACACCGAATGGGCAGCGTCTGAACTGGAGAATGAGCAATGTCCGGTGACACGCTTCAGGCATGACAACTCCGCTGAGAATCGACATCGACGACGTCACCCTGCACGTCCGGGACAGCGGCGACGGCCCGCCGGTGGTGCTGCTGCACGGCTGGCCCGACACCGGTGACATCTGGGAGCACCAGAGCCGCACCCTGACCGCTGCCGGCTACCGGACGATCGTGCCGGACCTGCGTGGCTTCGGCGCCTCCAGCAAGCCCACGGAGGTCGCCGCGTACGCCGCGCCGGTGCAGGTGGGCGACGTCGTGGGCATCCTCGACGCGCTCGGCGTGGACCGGGCACACCTCGTCGGACATGACTGGGGCGCCGGGATCGCCTGGATCACGGCGGCATTCGCGCCGGACCGGGTCGCGTCGATCACCGCGCTCTCGGTGGGCCATCCGTCGTCGTTCGCGACGGCCGGCTGGCAGCAGCGGCAGCGGTCCTGGTACATGCTGCTGTTCCAGTTCCCCGGCATCGCGGAACAGTGGCTGTCCGCCGACGGATTCCGCAACCTGCGTGAGTGGTCGGCACATCCACAGATCGACGCGGTCGTCCAGCGGCTGTCCGAGCCGGGCGCGTTGACCGCGAGTCTGGGCGTCTATCGGGCGAACATGCCGCCGGAGTCGCTGGTCGCGCCGCGCCGGGAGCTGCCGCCGGTGACGGCACCGGCAATGGGCGTGTGGAGCAGCCGGGATCTCGCCCTGACCGAGGAGAACGTGGCAAACTCGGCGAAGTTCGTGGACGGGCCGTGGCGGTACGAACGGATCGAGGGCGTCGGCCACTGGCTTCAGCTCGACGCACCCGACGAGGTCGACGCCCTCCTCCTCGACTTCCTGCGATCCGTCAGCTGACCGCGGGCAACACCACCAGCGCATCGCCGACCGGGCGCTCGCCGGTCGCGTCCGACGGCATGTTGATCACCGAACCGTCCACCACCATCGTGGTCGACCCGCCGCCGTCGAGATTCATCGCGTCGCGCAGCCCGAGCGACCGTGCCACCGCGGCGGTCTCCCCGATGCCCAGCCCGAGACTCGACGTGCTGCGGCCGTCCGCGGTGATCAGTACGGTGCGGCCCCGGGCGTCCACCCCCGCGAAGGTGCGCGGGTTCCGCTTGTGCACCCAGCCGTAGTAGAAACTCGGATCACCCGGATGCACCATCCCGTCGGCGGCCGGCGTGGCGTGCAGCCTGCCGTCGCGGACCAGCTCCGGGCCGCCGTTGACGATCGACGTGCTCCGCGACGGCCGCACCGGCCGGCCGTGGTCGTCGATCAACGTCGCCCGGACCGCCAGGCGGCGGCCGGGATGCGCGACCGCGAGCAACGCGTCTACCTTGGCACCGGTGGCCTGCACGGTCCGGCCGCCGGCCGGGACGGTTCCGCCGCGCGGTGATCGGATCTTGATGACCCGGCCGTTCCGGTTCAGCACCGCCTCGGCGCCCGGACCGCCGGGGGTCCGGATCCCGTACGCCGAGTCGAACGCGATGAGCTCGTCGGGGTCGGTGCACGTGACGTCATGCCGGGGTAGATCGGTCGGGGTGTCGCCGACCCCGCCGCAGTTGCGGATCAGACCCGGCACCCGGTCCAGGCCGTCGAGCATCAGGCCGGCGACCTCGCCACGCCAGCGCAGCCGGACGATCGACGTGCCGCGGGCGTCGTCGCGCACGACCAGCGCGGGACGGCCGGCGATCGGTTCGCTCACCAGCCGCCCGTCGTACGCTCCGACCCCGGCCGGGTCGCCGGGCGCGCCGGCCGCCGGATCGAGCACGAAGAAGCCGGCGTTGACGGCGGCGTCCGCACCCGTGAGCGCGGCCAGCCGGCTCGTCGTCTCACGTTGCTCGAGGTCCGGCCCGTAGGTCGCGTCGAGCCGCCCGTCGAACCGTCGAGGGTCGATGGTCAGCACGTCGACGTGCCACGGTCCGGTGGATCCGGCGACGTCGTCCGGCTCGCCGTCCCAGCCGGTGTAAACGCTGGAACCGGCGAACCCGGCCGCGATCACCTGCTGGCGCAGCGCGTCCGCCTCCGCCTTCGTCGCGGTGGCGCCCACCCGCACCCGCCAGCCCAGGTCGCCGGAGAAATCGGCGAGCGGCGGCGTGGTGACCTTCTCGACCCGGGCATCGAGGCCCGCCGCGCGGAGTGTGGCCGCCGTGGCCCGCGCGTCCGCTTCGTCGTTGATCGCTGCAGGCGGCGCGTCCGGGTCGGGCGAGCCCGGACCGGACGGGATCGCCACCTCGACCGTCCACACCGCACTCGGATCGGCATGACCGCGCACGATCCGGGTCAGCGTGACGCCGGGCTGCAGGATCTGCGTCGTCCTCGACTCCTCGAGCCCGGCCGGGCCGAGCGGGAGGGCCCTGCCGTGTGCCGCCACCGTCGGGGGTGCCGGGGCGACGGCCAGCGCCAGGCCGGCCACAGCGAACAGAACGAACGGAACCACGGTGCGCCGAGTCATAGATATCGTCCTATGCCCTCGGCGGCCTAGCCGCAAGCCACCCACGGGGGCCATGGGTGGGCGTCTTCCGGCAGTACGCTGCTCAGCTCGCCGAGCGCGGCGTCGGCGGACGGACGTCGCCGCGGATCCGGCGCCCCAAGGCGGTCGATGACCGTGCCGAGGCGGGCGTCCCCCCGGTCCGGTCCCGCCCAGGCCTCGCGCAGCGTCACGGCGAGTGCGTAGATGTCCATCGATGCGGCGACCGGCTCGCACGCCTCCATCTCCGGCGCGGCGTAGCCCAGCGTGCCGACGGGATGGCCGGCCGGCTGCCGTGTGCCGATCCCCCGCGCGGAGCCGAAGTCGATGAGGACGGGTCGGCCGTCGCGGAGCACGATGTTGTCCGGCTTGACGTCGAGGTGCGCGACCCGGCGCCGGTGCACCGCGCGGAGGCCGGTCAGCAGCTGAACGCCGAGCAGGGCGACGTCGTCCGCCGCGAGCGGGCCGGCGTCCTCCAGCTCGTCGGCCAGGGTCGGCCCGTCGACGTATTCGAGCGCGATCCAGGGCACCGTGTCCAAGGTGCCGTCGGCGTACAGGCGCGGCAGCACGGGATGCGGGTTGCCGTGCAGCGCGTTCACCTCCCGGCGCAGCGTACGGACCGCCCGTGGGTGGTCGGCCTGGTGCGGACGCGCCAGCTTGAGCACGGCGGGCGCCCACAGCAGCGGCGACCACACCAGCCAGGCCTCGCAGCGGCGGCCGACCCCGAGCCGCTCCCACGCGCGGTGGCCACCCGGCATGAGATCACCCTGCTCGTACGGCCAGATCGGCTCGCCGTCCTCCTCGTCCACCGACTGGTCCAGCGAAGCGATCGCGTTGTCGGTCATGAGTGGCACCTTTCGCGGAGTCGGTGGCTGGGGTGTCGGAGACCCGCCTGGAGGGGGTGGCCAGGCGGGTCTCCGGTGTTACCGGTGAGGACGAGGAGTCAGGAACCGGGTGTCACCCGCGGGAACGGGTGCGCGAACGCGACCGGCTGCGGCTGCGGGAACGGGAGCCCTTGTGCGACAGCGGCGACTTGATGCGGCCTGCCATGGTGATCACCTCCTCCCAGGGAGTCGAGGGTCACAACCCGGTCGGCGAGGGCCGCCAGGTCGCGGTCGTGGGTGACGAGCAGGACCGTGCGCTGCGCGGTAGCGGCCCGGATCGCCTGCATGATCGAGGCGGCGGACGCGGGGTCCAGCGAGGCGGTCGGCTCGTCCAGCAGAACCAGTGGGGCGTCGGAGAGAGCGGCGCGGGCGAGCGCCACCCGGCGGCGCTGCCCGCCGGAGAGGCGGACGCCGCCCTCGCCCAGCGGAGTGTCGTAGCCGGCCGGCAACCGCAGCGCGAACTCGTCGACCAGAGCGGCACGGCCGGCGGCGAGCACGTCGGCCCGGGTGGCCCGCGCCGATCCGAACGCGATGTTCTCGGCCAGCGTGCCGTCCAGCAGCCACGGGTCCTGCGGTACGAACGCGATGCGTTCGCGCAGGCTCTGTACGCGACACGCGCGAACGTCCACGCCGTCGATCAGCACCGCGCCGGCGTCCACGTCGTAGAGGCGCAGCAGCAGGTGCAGGACCGTGCTCTTGCCGGCGCCGCTCGGGCCGGCCAGGGCGACCGTCTCGCCGTACCCGATCCGCAGGCTGACGTCGTGCAGCACCGGCCGGTCCGGGTCGTAGCCGAAGCCGACCCGGTCGAGGCGGACCTCGCGCCGCAGCACCGGCGCCGGGCGGGCGCACGGGTGCTCGGGCACTTCGTCGTCGCTGTCCAGCACCTCGGCCACCCGGGTCGCGCTGGCCCCCGCCTTGGCGAGGGTGCTGGACAGCCGGGTCAACGCCCGCACCGGCGCGTAGAGATCCTTCACGTAGGCGACGACCACCAGTAGCTCGCCCGTGCTGAGCCGGCCGGCCAGCACCTCGCGGCCGCCGACGAGCAGCACCAGGCCCGCGCCGACCGCCAGCACCACATCCGCCAGCGGCGTCCATCGCGCCGAGACGCCGACCGCTCGCAGCTCGGCGTCGCGCAGTGCGTCACTACGGGCCCCGAACATCCGGGACGCCCTGTCCGTACGCCCGAACGCCTGCACCGCGCGTACGTTGCGCAGCAGATCCGTCGTGGTCGCGGCCAGGCGGCCGGACTCGGTCCGCGCGTCCTGCTGAGCCGTACGCACCTTGCGTCGCTGCCGCACCGCGAGCACCGCGAGCACCGGCAGCACCGCCAGCCCGACCGCCGCCAGGCCCGGATCGAAGACGACCAGCACCACCAGAACGGCGCCGAGCATCACCAGGTCGGGCACCAGCGTCGACGCCAGCGCCACGATCGCGTCGAGCATCCGGCCCACGTCGGTGCTCAGCCGGGACTGCAACTCACCGCTGCGCAGCCGGTCGTGCCACCGCAACGAGCGGGACACCGCATGGGCGAAGATGTCCGCCCGCAGCCGGGCGCCGATGCGCTCCGCGGCGCGCTCCACGCTGAGCCGGCCGGCCATGTCGAGCAGCCCGGAGACGGCGCTCAGCGCGACCGTACCGGCCGCGGCCAGCACCAGCAGCGGGAGACGGGGATCCGCGGCGCCGATCACCTGATCCACGGCGTACGCCAACGGCCAGGGGCGGGCCAGCGCCACACCGACCTGCAGCACGTTGAGCCCGGCCCCGGCGGCGAACGCCGACGTCTCGGCCCGCATGGCGGGTCCGGCGACGGTGACGGCGAGCGGGGTCGGCATGGCAACCACCTTGAAACGCCGGTGGTCGCAGCCGCCATTGCACCTTGGTACTAGCACGGCAGTCCGGTCCGCTCCGGCCCGAACCATGCTTACGCTGCGGATATGACCTCAACCGTCGGCCTGGTGGCCCGATTCACCGCGGTGGGTGTGGCGGTGCTGGGCGGTCTCGCGGCGCTGCTGGGGATGGCCGCCCGCCAGGCCGGCGTGGACCAGGCCACCGAAGCGGCCAGCCAGGTGGCGTGGGTGACCGCGAAGGGCGTGGTCGAGCCGCGGCTGGACGCCGCGGTGATCAACGGCGACCCGGCCGCACTGAGCGCGTTCGACGACGCGATGCGCCGCTACGTGCTGCACGACTCGCTGGTACGGGTCAAGCTGTGGGACGACAGCGGCCGGATCATCTACTCCGATCAGCCCGGGCTGCGCGGCACCCGCTGGCAGGTGGAGGACGAGGAGCTGGAGGTGCTTCGCGAACAGCGCATCGACTCCGAGGTGAGTGACCTGTCCCGGCCGGAGAACCGCTTCGAGGCCGTGTACGGCAAGCTGCTCGAGGTCTACGTGGGCGTCCGTTCGACCACCGGACAACGGCTGCTGTTCGAGGTGTACTTCCGCTACGACGCGGTGGCCCTGGCCGGCCGCGCGGCGTGGCACAAGTTCGCCCCCATCGCGCTGGGCGCGCTCGTGGCCCTGCAGCTGGTGCAGATCCCGCTGGCGTGGTCGCTGGCCCGGCGCCTGCAGCGCCAGCAGCACGAACGCGAGACCCTGCTGCGGCACGCGGTAGACGCCTCCGACGCCGAACGCCGCCGGATCGCCGGCGAGCTGCACGACGGGGTGGTCCAGCAGCTGACCGGCATCACGTACGCCCTGGACGCCGCCCGGCTGGGGCGTCCGGACGAGACGCGGCGCGGAGAGGTCATCACCGCCGCGGCGACCGAGTTGCGCGCGGGCATCGGCGCGCTGCGCTCGCTGCTTGTCGACATCTACCCGCCCAATCTGGCCGAGGAGGGCCTGGCCTCCGCCCTCGACGAGCTGGCCGGCGGCCTGGAACGCATCGGCGTCCGCGTGCACCTCGACGTCAGCGGCACCGAGCGCCTCAGTCCGGTCACCGCCGCCCTGATCTTCCGAACGGCCCAGGAGGCGCTGCGCAACGTCGGCACACACAGCGGCGCCCGCCGGGTGGACGTCAATGTCGCCGAACACGACGGCACGGTCCGGCTGGTCATAGATGATGACGGGCGGGGCTTCGACGGCGACCTCATCGCCGAACGGGCCGGCGGCGGCCATTTCGGCCTGCGGGCGTTGAGCGACCTGATCGCCGAGGCGGACGGCCGGCTGGTGATCCGGTCGGCGCCGGCGGCCGGGACCCGAGTGGAACTGGAGGTGCCGGTCGATGATCAGGGTGATGATCGTCGACGATCACGCCGTGGTCCGGCGGGGATTGGCGCAGCTGCTGGCGACCACCGATGACCTGTGCCTGATCGGTGAGGCCGGCGACGGCGAGGCGGCGATCGCCCTGGCCGCCGAACTGCGCCCGGACGTGGTGCTGGTCGACCTGTCCATGCCCGCAATGGACGGCATCCAGGCGATCAGCGGCATCCTCGCCGTCCACCCCGGCGCCCACGTCCTGGTGCTCACATCGTTCAGCGACCAGACCCGGATCCTGGACGCGCTGCAGGCCGGCGCCGAGGGATACCTGCTCAAGCACGCCGAACCGGAGACCATCCTGTCCGGCGTACGTGAGGTGGTCGCGGGTGGCTCCCCGCTCGATCCGAAGGCCGCCCGGGTGCTGCTGACCAGCCGGCGGACGCCGCGTACCACGCTCACCCTCACCGACCGGGAACGTGAGGTGCTGCGGCTGGTCGGCGAGGGTCTGCCCAACAAGTCCATCGCCCGCCGCCTGGGCATCACGGAACGCACCGTCAAGGCCCATCTGACCAGCGTCTACCAGCAATTGGGTGTCACCGACCGAACCCAGGCGGCGCTGTGGGCCCAACGGCAGGAGCAGATATTAGGACAAACGGACCATAGCGATCGGTCGTTGCGCAAGTCATGATCACGTGATGCCCGTCGAGCAGCGAACCGGGACCGACGCCCGGATGCGTCCCGTGGTGCTCGAGAGCGGCATGATCCGCAGCGCGGCCGGACGACAGGCGCAGGCGGCGCGCGGGGTCCTCGGTGTGGCCATCGCGACGGTGCTGGCGGCCGGTGCGATCGCGGCCGGCAGCTGGAGCATCGTGACCGCCGCCCAGGGCAGCACGCCACCGGACCAGCCATCGCCACTGTGGTATCCCACGCCCCAGCCGCCCGCCCCCTCCACCCCTCCGCG
>DATBGW010000282.1:0-2477 GCA_036557765.1 Actinoplanes sp. | reverse complement strand
CGCCTTGACCACCTTGGGCAGCCGCACGTTGACCGGACCGCCGATCCGGTCCACCCGGTCGAGACACTGCTCGGCCAGGTCCAGCGACACGAACGCCTGATCCAGCAGCACCTCGAACCGCGAATGGCAGTCCCCGGCGGTCCTGGTCACGACCGGGACGTCCAGCTCGTCGTACGCCAGATAGGGCTCGTCCCGGCGCAAATCGATATCGAGCCCGCTGGCCCGCGCGACCGGCCCGGACGCGCCGTAGGCGGCCGCCTGTTCCGCGGTGAGGACCCCTACACCGACGGTCCGGGCCAGGAAGATCTCATTCGTCCGGATCAAGCGGTCCAGGTCCGGCAGCCGCCGCCGCACCTCGGCGATGGCCGAGCGGGCCCGCCGCGTCCAGCCCGCCGGCACCTCCTCCTTGAGCCCACCCACCCGGTTGAACATGTAGTGCATGCGGCCGCCGGACACCTCTTCCATGACGGCCTGCAGCGTCTCCCGCTCGCGGAACGCGTAGAACATCGGCGTGATCGCGCCCATCTCGAGCGGGTACGACCCGAGGAACATCAGGTGATTGAGCACCCGGTTCAACTCGGCGAGCGCCATTCGCAGCCAGACCGCCCGCTCCGGCACCTCGATGCCCATCAGCCGTTCGACCGCGAGCACGACGCCCAGCTCGTTCGCGAAGGCGGACAGCCAGTCGTGCCGGTTCGCCAGCACGATGATCTGCCGGTAGTCGCGGACCTCGAACAGCTTCTCCGCGCCGCGGTGCATGTAGCCGACGATCGGCTCGCACGCGACGACCCGCTCGCCGTCCAGGGTCAGCCGCAGTCGCAGGACGCCGTGGGTCGACGGGTGTTGCGGGCCGATGTTCAGCACCATGTCGGCGGTGTCGAGCCCGGCGCCGGTCCCGACCGTCATCTCCCGCAGGTCAGTGGCTGAGCTCAATGGGTTCGCTCCCTCGCGCGCCGGAAGGCGATGTCTGCGCTGCGCTCCCGACGTCGCCGCGCAGCTCGGTGGTTCACGTCTCGATAATCCCACGGACCTCGATGCCGATGCCGTGCAGCAGCCACCAGTGGCCGCCCAGGCCGGCGGGCTCCAGAAGCTCGGCGGCGGCAGCGGCGGTGCTGAGCGCCCGTACGTAGCCCAACGGATCCGTGCGGGCCTGCTCCAGCGGCGGCCGGCCGCCGCTGATCCCGAGCGCTCGCAGCGCCGTGCGCTGGTGGACCAGCTGGTACGGCCTACCGCCGGCCGCCGCCAGCGCGTCCATCGCCACATGCGCCGTGACGTCGCGGCTCCCGTCCGGAACGGCCGGCAGCTGGCGGCCGCCGCGGAAGCCGGTCAACGTGCCGAACATCGGCCGCTCGTCCCGCAGATGCCCGTAGTCGACCGCCAGCGCGGCACCGCGCCGAATCCGCGACAGGACGTCGGCCCAGGCTCGGTCCCGGACCCAGCCGATCTCCGCCCGCTCGCCGATCGGCAAGTCGCCGCGCGCCGCATGGTCTTCGACAACGCTGCCGTGCTCGGCAACTTTCGCGGCGTCGCCGATCGGGCCCGGCCACCACCGGGCCAGCCACTGCGTTTCGTCGGCGTCCAGGCCGTCGCCCAGTGTTTCCGCGCCGGTCGCCGGATCGACGAGGACCCGCCGCAGGTTGCAGTTCTCGTCCAGTTCGACCACGTCCAGCGGCACGTTGTCCAGCCATTCAGTGGCGAGGAGCAGGCCGACGATCCCGTCCGGCACGTCCCGCCGCCACACGATCCCGCAGTCCAGCCCATCCGGGGACGGCGCCAGCTCCACAGCGATACACCGGAACCGCTCGTCGAGGCGGGATCGGAGTTCGGTGAGCAGTTCTCCGCGACCGGCGCCGACATCGACGATGTCGAACCGTGCCGGGCGACCGAGCGTCGCGTCGATCCGTTCGATCAGCCGCAGCACCGCGTCCGCGAACAGCGGCGACGCATGCACGCTGGTCCGGAAGTGTCCGCCCGGTCCGTCCGCGCTCCGGACGTAGAACCCGTCCGGCCCGTAGAGCGCCGACTCCATCGCCGCGCGCCAGGCAACCACCGCCACGCCTAACGATAGGCACGCACCCGGCTCGCGGTTGCCGGCGGCCCACGGCGCGGCGTGGACTACAGCTTCGAGGACCCGAACTCGACCGCCACTATTTCCTCCGCGATCTTGGAGTTGTGGTTGGCATGAATCGGATGCAAAGCCGCATAAAGGCAACCACAACTCCAAGATCGCGGTGGTGAGGCGAGGGTCAGCGGGTGCCTCGGCGGCCGCCTAGGGTGGCGAGGCCGACGATCCAGCCGACGAAGACTCCGTATTCGGCGCCGTCGCCCGCAGCTCTGAACGCGCCGATCAGCGACGGATTGGCCAGGAACAAGGTGGTCAGCAGCGCGGCGAAGGCGGCGGCGAAGATATAGGCGGCCCAGCCGGCGAACAGCTGGCTGATCGTGCCGCGTGCCCGGGCCAGCTGCGATCCGGGCAG
>DATBGW010000281.1:0-6502 GCA_036557765.1 Actinoplanes sp. | reverse complement strand
GGGTACGCCACGAGCTCCTCGTCGCGGCCGAAGCAGCCGGGCCGGAGCATCGCGATCTCGCCGAGCGACTTACTGCGCCGTTGGATTCGGCTATCCGGCTGACTCTGCTCACGGCGCTCTCCGCGGCTACCGACGAGATCACCCAGGAACTGGCGCCGGGGTCCGTCGAGGTGCGCCTGCGCGGCGTGGATCCCACGTTCGTCGTGACGCGGACGCCGGTCGAAACGTGGGGCGAGGAACCGCATGGCGCCACGGTGGCACCACCGCCGGCCGCACCTGAGGACGAGAGCACGACGGCCCGGATCAACTTCCGGCCGCCGGAGTACCTCAAGGCCCGGATCGAGGAGGCGGCGGGTCGCGACGGCCTGTCCGTCAACGCCTGGCTGGTACGCGCGGTGTCCAGCGTGCTCGGCGGGTCGCGCGGCGAGCGGCGATCAGCGTCGGGCGGCCAATCGTTCACCGGCTGGGTCCGCGGATAGACGGAGGAGACTGCCGTGCCGACCTTCGACACCCCCACAGCGATCGCCGCCACGATCGACATCGTCGCCGGCGACATCCGCGTCATCGCGGGCGATCGCCACGACACCGTCGTAGCGGTCCGCCCCCGCGACGAGTCGCGGGAGCTGGACGTGAAGACCGCCGCCCAGACCCGCGTGGAGTGCGCGAACGGCAAGTTGATCGTCAAGTCGCCGAAGCCGCTGCAGGTCTACTTCAGCAGCAGGTCCACCAACGTGGACGTGACGGTCGAGCTGCCGACCGGATCGCAGGTCGTCGGAACCACGGCGGACGGTGACATCTACTGCGCCGGCAGCCTGGGCGACTGCCGGTTCCGGACCTACGACGGTGACATCGGTCTGCACCGGACCGGCAGCCTGCGCGCGACCACGATGAACGGCCGGATCACCGCGGACCGGATCGGCGGTGAGGCGTACATCACCGGCTCCGGCGACGTGCATGTGACCGAGGTCGCCGGCGCGGCGTACGTCAAGAATCTCAACGGGCCGAGCTGGATCGGTCAGGCCGGCGGTGACGTGCACGTCAACTCGGCGCACGGCGACATCAACATCGACCGGGCGGGACCACAGGTCGTCGCTCGCACGGCGCACGGCAGTGTCCGCCTCGGTGAGATCGCCCGCGGTTCGGCCGTGATGCAGACGGCGTCCGGCGACATCGAGGTCGGCATCCGCACCGGCACCGCGGCGTGGCTGGACGTGAAGTCGTCCTCCGGCAATGTCCGCAATGAACTCGACGCCGGCGCTTCTCCGGACGGCGCGGAGGAGACCGCGCAGATCCGCGCCCGCACCCTGGACGGCGACGTCATCATCCGCCGTGCTGGCTGACGAAGGGATCAGACAATGACGATCAGTACCCCTCGACACACCAGCGGCGCCGCCGTGACGGCGACCGGCCTGCGGAAGTCCTATGGCGACAACGAGGTGCTCGCCGGGGTGGATCTGCACGTCGCCGAGGGCACGATCTTCGCCCTGCTCGGCCCGAACGGCGCCGGCAAGACCACCACCGTGCACGTCCTGTCGACGCTCATCCACGCCGACGGCGGCGAGGTCACCGTGGCGGATCACGACCCGGTCCGGGAGCCCGACGCCGTCCGCGACGCGATCGGCGTAACCGGCCAATTCTCCGCTGTGGACAATCTGCTGACCGGCGCCGAGAACCTGCGACTGATGGCCGATCTGCGCCATCTGGATCGGGGCACCACCCGGCACCGGATCGAGCGGCTGCTCGAGCGGTTCGACCTCGTCGAGGCGGCCGACAAGCAGGTCGCCACCTATTCGGGCGGCATGCGCCGCCGGCTCGACCTCGCCATGACGCTGATCGGCGATCCGCGGATCATCTTCCTCGACGAGCCGACCACCGGCCTCGACCCGCGCAGCCGGCGGGAGGTATGGCAGATCATCCGCGAGTTGCGGGCGGCCGGCATCACCATCCTCCTCACCACCCAGTACCTCGAGGAGGCCGACCAGCTCGCCGACCGGATCGCGCTGCTCGACCACGGCCGCATCGTGGCCGAGGGCACGCCCGCCGAGCTCAAGCGGCTGGTTCCGGGCGGCCACATCAGGCTGGAGTTCAGCACCGTGGAGCAATTGGACGCGGCCGCGGTGGCGCTCGGCGCCGCCGGCCGCGATGACGAAGCGCTCACGTTGCAGATTCCCGGCGATGGCGGCTTCGCGTCACTGCGCGCGCTCCTCGACCGGATCGATCGCAACCACCTCGACGTCACCGCCCTGTCGGTGCACACGCCCGACCTCGACGACGTCTTCCTCACCCTGACCGGCGCCGGTCCCGCCGCCCTGGAAGGAGCCGCGCGATGAGCACCATGGCCTACGCCGTCCGCGATTCGTCCACAATGCTGCGTCGCAATCTCAAGCGAATGCTCCGCTATCCGTCGATGACGCTGATGCTCATCGGCATCCCGGTGATCTTCCTGCTGCTCTTCGTCTACATCTTCGGCGGAACGCTGGGGAACGGGCTCGGCGGCGCGAGCGGCGGGCGCCAGGCGTACGCGAACTACGTCCTACCCGGCGTCCTGCTGATCACCGTGGCCGGGATCGCCCAGGGCACGGCGATCTCCGTGGCGATGGACATGACCGAGGGCATCATCGCGCGGTTCCGCACGATGGCCATCTTCCGGCCGTCCGTCCTCACCGGACACGTGCTCGGCAGTCTCCTGCAGACGCTGCTCAGCCTCACCGTCATCATCGGCGTCGGACTGCTGGTCGGCTTCGACCCGAACGCCACGCCGGTCGAATGGCTCGCCGCGGCCGGCGTGCTCGTGCTGATCACCTTCGCGGTGATCTGGTTCTCGGTGGTGTGCGGCCTGGTCACCGACAGCGTCGAGACGGCCAGCAACCTGCCGATGCCACTGATCCTGCTCCCGTTCCTGGGCAGTGGGTTCGTCCCCACCGACTCGATGCCGACGGCGGTCCGGTGGTTCGCCGACTACCAACCGTTCACACCGGTCATCGAGACCCTGCGCGGGCTCCTGCTCGGCACCGCCATCGGCGCCAGTGCCTACCTCGCCGTGGGGTGGTCGCTGCTCATCACGGTGGTCTGCTTCTTCTGGGCCAAGCACCTCTACAACCGCGACCCGTCCCGCTGAGGAGGGGCGGGCTAGGGCACGAAGCGGTAGCCGATGCCCGGTTCGGTGATGAGGTACCGGGGACGGGCCGGATCGGGTTCGAGCTTGCGGCGCAGGTTGGCCAGGTGTACCCGCAGGTAGTTGGTTTCCGTCTCGTACTTCGGTCCCCACACCTCGGTGAGGAGCTGGCGCTGGGTGACCAGGCGGTCCGGCTGGCGGCTGAGCACCTCCAGCAGATGCCATTCGGTCGGTGTGAGCCGGATCTCGCCACCGGGCCCGGTGACCTTCTTCGCGGACAGATCGACGGTGAAGGCCGCGGTGGTGATGACGGGTGCGGCCGGGGCGGGCGTCGAGCGCCGCAGCGCGGCGCGCATCCGGGCCAGGAGCTCGTCCATGCCGAACGGTTTCGTGACGTAGTCGTCGGCACCGACGTCGAGCGCCGCGACCTTCGCCACCTCGGCGTGCCGGGCGGACAACACGATGATCGGCGCCTCGGTCCAGCCGCGCAGTCCCTCCACCACGCGCATGCCGTCCATATCGGGCAGTCCAAGGTCGACGATCACGAGATCCGGCGGATGGCGACTCGCCAGGGCCAGGCCGGTGGCCGCATCCGCCGCGGTGCCGACCTTGTAGCCCCGCGCCGTGAGGTTGACCCGCAGCGCCCGCAGCAGACTGGGGTCGTCGTCGACGATGAGAACGGAGGTCATGTGGCGACCGGCAGGTCGACGGTCATGGTGAGTCCGCCACCGGGCGTGTCCGAGGGTGTCAGCGTGCCGCTCATGGCATCGGTGAAGCCGCGGGCGATCGCCAGGCCCAGGCCGAGGCCGCTGTCGCCGGTGTCGGTCAGCCGCTGGAAGGGTGCGAAGATCCGGTCGCGGTCCGCCGCCGGAAGTCCCGGGCCGTGGTCGATGATCCGCAGCTGCACGCGGTCTCCCGCGACCCGGCCCTCCACCCGGACCGGCGTGTCCGGCTCGCCGGCGGCGACGGCGTTGGTGAGCAGGTTCGCCACGACACGTTCGAGCAGGCCCGGATCCGCCGACACCAGCGGCAGATCGTCCGGCACCTCCACATCGATGTTCGCCTTACCGGCGATGTGCAGTACCGCCTCGGCCACTACAGCGTCGGCCGCGATCGGGCGCGGATCCGCGGACAGCACCCCTGCCTGGAGGCGGCTCAGCGACAGCAGATTCTCCACCAGAGCGACCAGGCGGTCGGTGGACTCCTCGATCGTGGCGAGCAGCTCAGCACGGTCTGCGGGGGCCCAATCGATGTCCGGCTGGCGCAGGCTCGACACCGCTGCCTTGATGCCGGCGAGCGGCGTACGCAGGTCGTGGCCGACAGCGTTCAGCAGGGCCGCCCGCAGCCGGTCGATCTCGGCGAGCTGGCGGGCCTGTCCGGCTTCGTCGGCGAGGCGCTGATTCTCCCGCAGCCGGCCGGCAGCGGCCGCCAGACGGGACAACATGCCGCGGTCCTCGGCGAACACCGACGGTCCCCACGCCGCCAGCCACAATCCGCCCGCAGCCTCCACCACCATCGCGGGCGGACCGCTGGCTTCGGGACCGACCCGTTCGATCACCCGATCGCGCTCGAGCAGCGCGACGGTGACCATCCCGTACGCCGTCCGTACCTGTGCCAGCAGATCGACGAGCGAGCTGGCCGCCGCCGGAGCGGCGCTGACCCGGGCGAGCAGTTCCGCCTCGACGCCGCGCCGCGCGGCCATGGCCCGCTGCTGGGCGGCCACGTCGACGGCCGCCGCCACGATCGCCGCGACCAGCAGGTAGACGACCAACACGATCACGTTGGTGACGCTGTCCACCCGCAGCGTGTGGTACGGCGGCACGAACAGGAAGTTGACCAGCACGTCGGCGGCGACGGCGCCGGCCATGGCCGGCCAGAAACCGCCGGTGACGGCCGCGACCAGCACCGGCACCAGATACAGCAGCGCCACCGCGGCCAGCGACAGGCCGTCGCGCACCGGAAGCAGCACGAGCGTCACGACGGTCAGAGCGGCGGCGCAGAGGACGGCGCCCCGCCACGGCCGTGGCCGACCGGCGGGCAGGAGATTCGGGACGGCGCCGTTCACGTGCCGAAGCCTACGACCGGGACGCCGGCACCGGCTGCTGTTCGGGCTCCGGTCGCCGCTGTCCCGCGCCCAGGGCCGGCGCCGGCGTCTGCCGGTCGTCGGCCTGGCTGGACCGCAGTTGCCACGGCACGCTGATCACCATGACCTGCCGCTGGAACAGCAACCGCGCCTTGAGGCGCAACGCGCTCTGGTTGTGCAGCAGATGCTCCCACCAGCGCCCCACCACATACTCCGGGATGTACACCGCGACCAGATCGCGGGGGCCGTCCCGACGGAGGCCGGCGACGTAGTCCAGCACCGGTCCGGTGATGTCGCGGTACGGCGAGTCCAACACGGTCAGCGGCACCGGAATGCCCCGCTCGGCCCAACTCGCCTGCAACGCCCGCGCCTCGCCCGGAGAGGTGGACACGGTGACCGCGGTCAGCGTGTCCGGCCGACTCGCCCGGGCGAAGGCGAGCGCCCGCAGCGTCGGGCGGTGCAGCCGGGAGACCAGCACGACAGCGTGGATGCGGGCCGGGAGCACCTCCCCACGCGGCTCCGGCTCCAGCTCGGCACTGACCCGGTTGTAGTGCCGGTGGATGCCCTCCATCAGCGCGAACAGCAGCGGCACGGCGATGACCACCAGGTACGCGCCGTGGGTGAACTTGGTGCCCAGCACGATCACCAGCACCAGCGCGGTGAACACCGCGCCGACCGCGTTGATCGCGCGGGACCGGTGCATGCGCCGCCGTGCCAGCGGGTCCCGCTCCACCCGCAGCGTGCGGTTCCAATGCCGGACCATGCCGGCCTGGCTGAGCGTGAACGAGGTGAACACGCCGAGGATGTAAAGCTGGATGAGCCGGGTGACCGAGCCCTCGAACGCGTAGATCAGCCCACCGGCCACCACCGCCAGCAGGATGATCCCGTTGGAGAACGCCAACCGGTCGCCCCGGGTGTGCAACTGCCGGGGCAGATACCGGTCCTCGGCCAGGATCGCGGCCAGCAGCGGGAAGCCGTTGAACGCCGTGTTGGCCGCCAGGATCAGGATCAGCGCGGTGGCGGCCTGGATGTAGTAGAAGCCGGGACTGTGGTGACCGCCGAGCGTGGCGGCGGCCAGTTGCGCGATCACCGTACGTTGCGGCGCCGTCGCGCAGTCGCCGGGAAAGCCGATCAGGTCGCAGGTGTTGTCGGCGATGTGCACATGGGCGATCAGCGCCAGCGCGGTGATGCCGGCGAACATCGACGTGGCGATGGCGCCCATCATCGCCAGGGTGACCTGCGCGTTGCGCGCCTTGGGCGGCTTGAACGCGGGCACGCCGTTGGCGATCGCCTCGACGCCGGTC
>DATBGW010000280.1:0-9621 GCA_036557765.1 Actinoplanes sp. | reverse complement strand
GTTGTCGGCCAACTGCTGCTCGGTCCGGGCACCGACGATCACCGAGGTCACCGCGGGCTTGGCCATGGAGTACGCGAGAGCGACCTGGGCCGCGGAGACCCCGAGGTCCTCCCCGACCGCCACGAGCTCCTCGATGGTGTCGTAGAGCTTGTCCTCGTCATAGACGGGAGGCTCGCTCCATTCGGTCAGATGACGACTGCCCGCAGGCGCTTCCACGCCCCGGCGGTACTTGCCGGAGAGCAAGCCGCCCGCGATCGGACTCCACACCAGGATGCCGATGCCCTGGTCGATGGCGAGCGGCACGATCTCGTTCTCGATGTCGCGCGCCTGCAGTGAGTAATAGAGCTGGTTGCTGACGAACGGCGTCAGACCCTTCCGGTCGGCGATCCACAGCGCTTTCGTCAGCTGCCACGCGGCGTAGTTCGAGCAGCCGACGTACCGGACCTTGCCCCACCGGACGAGATCGTCGAGAGCCTGCAGTGTCTCCTCGAGCGGAGTCTGCCCGTCCCACTCGTGTATCTGGTAGAGATCGATGTAATCGGTGCCGAGCCGCCGCAGGCTGGCCTCGGCGCTGCGAACGATGTGATGCCGCGACGATCCCGCGTCGTTGGGGCCCTCCCCCATCGGCAGCCGCGCCTTGGTCGCGATCAGCACCTCATCGCGATCCGAGCCGAGCGCCTTGCCCAGGATCTCCTCCGACAGGCCGCCGGAGTACACGTCGGCGGTGTCGAACAGGTTGACCCCGGCGTCGCGCGCCAGGCCGATCTGCTTCCGCGCCCCGTCCACATCGATCTGACCCACCGGTGTCGCCCATCCGGTACCCCCGAAGCCCATCGTGCCGAGAGTGATGGAAGAGACGCGAAGACCACTGCGACCGAGCTGCCGATACTCCATGCCGGGGACTTTACGCCTTGCTTCTCACAACGGCCGGACGGCCGTTGTCGGGAAATGTGTACGCCGCCGCAACGGCGCCGGAGTCGCCGGGAAATCCGGGTTCGCCACCATCGGGGCATGCCGGTCACCGCGACCCACTGCCCCTACTGCTCCCTGCAGTGCGGCATCGCGCTGCACCCGACGCCGTCGGCGGTGCGCCTGGAACCGACCATGTTCGACGTCAACCGCGGCGGGCTGTGCGCCAAGGGCTGGACCGCGGCCGAGCTGCTCGGCCACCCGGATCGGTTGCGCACGCCGCTGGTCCGCGAGGACCCGGACGACCGGACCAGCCCACTGCGCGAGGCGACCTGGGACGAGGCACTCGGCCGGATCGTCGCGGCGATCCAGGACAGCCAACGCCGGTACGGAAAGGACAGCGTCGGCGCGTTCGGTGGCGGCGGCCTGACCAACGAGAAGGCGTACGCCCTCGGCAAGTTCGTCCGGGTGGCACTCGGCTCGGCGTCGATCGACTACAACGGACGGTTCTGCATGTCGTCGGCCGCGACGGCGGCGAACCGCGCGTTCGGTGTCGACCGTGGACTACCGTTTCCGCTCGCCGACCTGGCCGAGGCGCGGACCGTGCTGCTGGTCGGGGCGAATCCGGCCGACACCATGCCGCCCGCGATGCAGTACCTGGACGCCGGGCGGGCCGCCGGCGCCCACCACATCGTCGTCGACCCCCGCCGCACCGCGACCGCCGGCGGCGCCCACCGCCATCTCCAGCCGCTGCCCGGCACCGACCTGGCACTCGCCAACGGCCTGCTGCACATCGCGATCCGTGAAGGCCTGATCGACGCCGACTACATCGGACACCGCACGACCGGATTCGACGCCGTGCGGTCCGCCGTGAACGCCTACTGGCCGCAACGCGTGGAGCGGATCACCGGCGTCGGCGAGGCCGATCTGCGCGAGACGATCCGCCTGCTGGCCGCCGAGCGGCCCGCGATGATACTCACCGCCCGCGGCGCCGAGCAGCACAGCAACGGCACCGACACCGCCCAGGCGTACGTGAATCTGGCCCTCGCGCTCGGGCTGGTGGGCCGGCCGTACTCGGGCTACGGCACCATCACCGGGCAGGGCAACGGACAGGGTGGGCGGGAGCACGGGCAGAAGGCCGACCAGTTGCCCGGTTACCGCCGCCTCGACGATCCGTCCGCGCGCGCCCACATCGGCATGGTGTGGGGCATCGATCCGGCCGCGCTCCCCCGGCCCGGCCGGTCCGCGTTCGAGATGCTGGATCGGCTCGGCACCGACGGCGGTGTGCGGGTGCTGCTCGTGCTCGGCAGCAACGTCGCGGTGTCGGCGCCGCACAGCAACCGGATCCTGAACCGGTTGGCGGCACTCGACCTCCTGGTCGTCTCCGACATCTTCCTCTCCGAGACCGCCGCCCTCGCCGACGTGGTTCTGCCCGTGGCCCAGTGGGCCGAAGAGGACGGCACGATGACCAATGTGGAGGGCCGGGTCATCCGGCGCCGGCGGGCGCTGCCACCGCCGCCGGAGGTCCGCACCGATCTGGCTGTGCTGGCGGACCTGGCCGACCGGCTCGGCTTCGGCCGCCACTTCAGCGCCGATCCGCGGACGGTGTTCGAGGAGCTGCGCCGGGCGAGCGCCGGTGGGATCGCCGACTACGCCGGCATCAGCTACGAACGGATCGACGCCGAGGACGGCGTGTTCTGGCCGTGCCCGGCGCAGGACCATCCCGGCACACCACGGCTGTTCGTCGGCGCGTTCCCGACCGCCGACGGCCGGGCCCGATTCGTGCGGGTCGAGCACCGCGACCCCGCCGAGTTGCCGGACGCCGACTTCCCGTACGTCCTGACGACCGGCCGCACCATGCAGCAGTACCAGAGCGGAACGCAGACGCGCCGGGTCCGGTCGCTGCTGGTCGCGCTGCCGGAGCCACGCGCCGAGCTCCACCCCGACCTCGCCCGGCGGCACGGCATCGCCGACGGCGATCTGGTGGAGCTGCGTAGCCGCCGCGGCCGGACCGTCGTGCGAGCCCGGCTCACCCCCGGCGTTCGGCCGGACACCGTCTTCGCGCCGTTCCACTGGCCCGGCGTGAACGCGCTGACGAACCCCGCCCTCGACCCGCACTCCCGGATGCCCGCGTTCAAGGCATGCGCGGTGGCGATCGCACCGTGCCCGAGCAAGGAGGAACCGTCCAAGTGAGACAACGGCTGGTGGTCATCGGTAACGGCATGGCCGGCGCGCGGACCGTCGAGGAAATCCTCCACCGCGGCGACCGGTCCGCGATCACCGTCTTCGGCGACGAGCCGTACGGCAACTACAACCGGATCATGTTGTCCAGCGTCCTCGCCGGAGTCGAGGACGAGGCCGGCATCTTTCTCAACGACCTGTCCTGGTACGCCGACCACGGCGTCACGCTGCACCCAGGTTCCCGGGTCACCCGGATCGACAAGGACGCCCGGCTCGTGCTCGCCGACGACGGCACTGCCACCGGGTACGACAAGCTGGTCATCGCCACCGGCAGCCGTCCGTTCGTCCCACCCATTCCCGGCATCCACCGCCCCGGCCGCGGCTACCACCAGGGCGTGTTCGCGTTCCGCACGCTCGACGACACCCGCGCCATGGTCCGGTACGCCCGCGACCACCAGCGCGCGGTGGTGATCGGTGGTGGCCTGCTGGGTCTGGAGGCCGCCCGAGGGCTGCAGAGCCACCTCTGCCATGTGACGTTGGTGCATGCCGCCGGCCACCTGATGAACGCGCAGCTCGACCCGCAGGCCGGCGCGATCCTGCAGCGCAGCGTCGAACAGCTCGGCATCGAGGTGGTCACCGGCGCGCACACCACCGAGATCCTCGGCAAGCACGCGGTTACCGGCGTCAAGCTGGGCGAAGGGCGGGTCATCGGGTGCGACGTGGTGGTGATCGCCGCCGGCATCCGGCCCAACACCGAGCTCGCCGAGGCCAGCGGCCTGGCCGTCGAACGGGGCATCGTCGTCGACGACCAGATGCGCTGCCGGGACGAGACCGACATCTACGCGGTGGGTGAGTGCGTCGAGCACCGGGGCCGCACCTATGGGCTGGTCGCACCCCTCTGGGACCAGGCCCGCGTGCTCGCCGACCACCTCACCGGCGCGAACCCCGCCGCCACGTACCACGGCTCGCGGGTGGCCACGAAACTCAAGGTGGCCGGCGTCGACGTCGCCGCGATCGGCCTGGCCGAGCCGGAACGCGACGACGACGAGACTGTCGTGTTCGCCGAGCCGCGCCGGGGTGTCTACAAGCGAGCGATCGTCCGAGACGGGCGGCTCGTCGGCGCGACGCTGGTCGGTGACGTGCGCAAGGCGGCGTTCCTGCTGCAGGCGTTCGACCGCGAACTGCCGCTGCCGGAGGAACGGGCCGAGCTGCTGTTCGACCTCGGCGGGTCGCCCGCGGAGGTCAGCGTCGCCGAGATGGCCGACGACGCCCAGGTGTGCAACTGCAACGGAGTCACCAAGGGCACGATCGCGGACACCGTCCGGGCCGGCTGCGCGACGGTCACCGGCGTGATGGACCGGACCCGGGCCGGCAAAGGCTGCGGCACCTGTAAGAGTCTGGTCGCCCGGATCGTCGAACACGCGGCCGGCGGCGCGGTCGAGGAGGATCCCGCGGCGAGCTGGTACGTGCCGGGCGTCCCGATGCCGAAGCCGGAGCTGATGCGGGCCATCCGGGAGCACGGCCTGCGCTCGGTCTCCGCCGTCTTCGCCATGCTCGCACCGGGCGGCGAGGAGGACGCGAAGAGCAAGATGGGGCTCGCGTCGCTGCTCAAGATGATGTGGGCCGGCGAGTACGTCGACGAGCGCGACGCCCGGTTCATCAACGACCGGGTGCACGCCAACATCCAGCGCGACGGCACCTTCTCGGTGGTGCCGCAGATGAAGGGCGGCGTCACCACACCGGCTCAGCTGCGGCGTATCGCCGAGGTCGCCGAGAAGCACGCCGTGCCGATGGTGAAGCTGACCGGTGGGCAGCGGATCGATCTGCTGGGCGTGCCGAAGGAGAAACTGCCGCAGATCTGGGCCGACCTGGACATGCCGTCCGGCTGGGCGTACGCCAAGAGCTTCCGCACCGTGAAGACCTGCGTCGGTTCGGACTTCTGCCGGTTCGGGGTGGGCGACTCCACCGCGCTCGGTATCGCCATCGAGGAACGGTTCCAGGGCATCGAGGGCCCCGGCAAGATGAAGCTGGCCGTCACCGGTTGCCCGCGCAACTGCGCCGAGGCGTACGTGAAGGATCTCGGCGTCGTCGCCATCGACGGCGGCCGCTGGGAGATCTACGTCGGCGGCGCGGCCGGCGCGCACGTCCGCAAGGGCGATCTGCTGGCCACTGTGGACTCGCCGGACGAGGTTCTCACGCTCACCGGGCGGTTCCTGCAGTACTACCGGGAGAACGGCAACTGGCTCGAGCGCACGTACGCGTTCGTGCCGCGGATCGGCATCGAGCGCATCCGGGCGATCGTCGTGGACGACGCCGACGGCATCGCCGCCGACCTGGACGCGGCGATGGCCGCCACGGTGGCCGCCTACCGCGATCCATGGGCGGAGCGGCGGGAGCCGGTCACGCCGGGCCAGTTCCGGACGTCGTTGCCGCTGACCGTGCTGCCCCAGGTCCCGGTGCGGTCATGACCAGGCTCGGGCCCGTTGAGGACATCCCGCTGGGCGAGGGTCGGGCATACGCGGTGGACGGCGAGAACGTCGCAGTGTTCCGGCTCCGCGACGGCTCGCTGCGCGCCGTGTCCGCTGTGTGCCCGCATCGTGGCGGGCCGCTGGCCGACGGACAGATCGACCGCCGGGTGGTGGTGTGCCCGCTGCACCAGCACGCGTTCGACCTGACCACCGGCTGCTCCCCCACCGGCCAGCCGCCGCTCATCGTCTACCCGGTCGGCGTGGACGCCGACAACCAGCTCGTGCTCTACCCGGAGGGACGCCCATGACCGCCACCGCCCTGGACCGCCCCGCCCTCACCGTCCGCGGCCACTGGATCGACGACTGGCGGCCGGAGGATCCGGTCTTCTGGGAACGCCGCGGCGCCGCCATCGCCCGCCGCAACCTGGCCTTCTCGATCTTCGCCGAGCACATCGGCTTCTCGGTGTGGACACTGTGGTCGGTGCTGGTGCTGTTCCTCGGCCCGGCCTATGGCATCGACCCGGCCGGCAAGTTCCTGCTCACCGCGGTCCCGGCACTTGTCGGATCGGTGCTGCGCGTTCCGTACACGTTCGCGGTCGCGCGGTTCGGCGGTCGCAACTGGACGATCATCAGTGCCAGTCTGCTGCTGATCCCGGCTGTGCTGGCGGCGGTGGTGATCCAGCCGGGCGTGTCGTATTCGACGCTGGTCGTCCTGGCGGCGATCGCCGGGGTGGGTGGCGGCAACTTCGCGTCGTCGATGGCGAACATCAACGCGTTCTACCCGGACCGGCTCAAGGGCTGGGCGCTCGGCATCAACGCCGGCGGCGGGAACCTCGGTGTGGCCGCGGTACAGCTGGTCGGGCTGTCCGTCCTGGCTGTGTTCGGCGCCGGCCGGCCCGGCATCGTGGCCGGCGTCTACATCCCGTTGATCGTCGTGGCCGCCGCCGGATCGGCGTTGTTCATGGACAATCTCAGCCAGGCGCGCAACGCCAGGCGAGGCATGCGGGACGCGGTCCGGGAGCCGCACACCTGGATTCTCGCGTTGCTCTACATCGGCACGTTCGGGTCGTTCATCGGTTTCGGGTTCGCGTTCGGACAGGTGCTGCAGGTGCAGTTCGGCGACGCGTTCGGCACGCCGGTCAAGGCCGCGTACCTCACGTTTCTGGGCCCGCTGCTGGGCTCGCTGGTCCGCCCGATCGGCGGCGCGCTGGCCGACCGGCTCGGTGGCGCCCGGGTCACGTTCGTGAACTTCCTGGCCATGGCGGGCGGCGCCGGCGTCGTGCTGACTGCGGCACAGCGGCATTCGCTGCCGCTGTATCTGGCCGGGTTCATCGCGTTGTTCGTCTTCAGCGGCATCGGCAACGGCTCGACGTACAAGATGATTCCGGCGATCTTCCGGGCCCGGCACGCCGACGAGCATGAGGCACGCCGGCTGTCGGGGGCGGTCATCGGCATCGCCGGGGCGGTGGGCGCGTTCGGCGGGGTGCTGGTGAACCTGGCGTTCCGGCAGTCGTTCCTGACGTACGGCTCGGCGGACGCCGCCTACCTCGCGTTCATCGCCTTCTACGCCCTCTGCGTGACCGTCACGTGGACGGTCTACCTCCGCCGCCGGTAGTTCGAAAACCCTCCCGTCGATCTTGGAGTTGTGGTTGCCCTTATGCCCGTGGTGCCCGGATTTGCGCCAACCACAACTCCAAGATCGCGGAGGGTCTAGGGCGGCGGGTCGACGAGGATGACGTGCAGGTTGCGGGGGCCGTGCACGCCCTCGACCCGGTTCAGCTCGATGTCGCTGGTCGCCGACGGGCCGCTGATCCAGGTCAGCGGGCGACGCGGGTCCAGGCGCGCCACCCCCTCCGGAACCGACGCGACCACCTGATCCGCTCGCAGGACGCAGATGTGCAGGTCGGGCAGCAGCGTGAGGATACGGCGGCCCTGGTCCGGTGAGGCGTCCAGCACGATCGTTCCGGTCTCCGCGACCGCGACGGCGGCGGCGGTGACGACACCGTCGGCGGCCGCGATGTCGTCCGCGGACAGATCGTCGTCCGGCCGTACGGCGACCGACGGCGGCAGCCACTCCCGGGGCAGACCCGGCGGTACGACCAGCGTGGCGTGCGCGGGCACGATGCCGGCGACCGCGCCGGCCACGTCGGCGTTGGTGCGGTGCACCACAGCGCGGTAGTCGACCAGCCGGTCCACGAGCACGTCCAGATCCGGCGCGTCGAACGCTTGGCGGTAGTCGCGGGAGACCTCGACGGGCGGCTTCGTCCCGTTCAGCGCGGCCCGGATCCGCCCGAGCACCACATCCCGGCTCATCGCTTCGCCCACCAGTCGCGGAACGTCTGCTTCGGCGGGTCCGGCAGGTCCCGGCCGACGGTCCAGCCGTTCAGCGGTGGCGGCAGTCCGCGGCCCCGGCGGCCGGCGAGCCGGCTGAGCCGGGCGGCCTTCTGCGCTGCCGCGTACAGCCGCGGACGGTCCATCGTGTACGCGGCGGCGGCCATGACGGCGGCCTCACTGCGCGGGTGCGGCACCTCGTTGCGGAGGTGAACCAGGATGTCCGGGATGTTGATCTTCACGGGGCAGGCGTCGAAGCAGGCCCCGCACAGCGACGACGCGTACGGCAGTGAGGCGTTGTCCGCAACGCCGGTGAGCTGTGGCGACAGCACCGCGCCGATCGGTCCGGGATAGACCGACCCGTATGCGTGGCCGCCGGTCCGCTCGTAGACCGGGCACACGTTCATGCACGCCGAGCAGCGGATGCAGTGCAGCGCCTGCCGGCCCACCTCATCGGCCAGCACGGCACTGCGCCCGTTGTCGAGCAGCACCAGGTGGAAGTTCTGCGGCCCGTCGCCGGGCGTGACACCGGTCCACATCGACGTGTACGGGTTCATCCGCTCGCCGGTGGAGGCGCGGGGCAGGAGCTGGAGGAACACCTCGAGGTCGCGCCAGGCCGGCACCACCTTCTCGATTCCCATGACCGTGATGAGCGTGTCCGGCAGGGTCAGGCACATCCGGCCGTTGCCCTCGGACTCCAGCACGGCGAGCGTTCCGGTCTCGGCCACCGCGAAGTTCGCGCCGGAGACGGCCACGTCGGTGTGCAGGAACGTTTCCCGCAGATAGCGGCGGGCCGCCGCCGCGAGAACCGGCGGGTCGTCGGTCAGGGCCGGGTCGACGTCCGGCATCTCGCGCAGGAATATCTCCCGGATTTCCGAACGGTTGCGGTGGATCGCCGGCACCAGGATGTGGCTCGGCTTGTCATTGCCCAGTTGGACGATCAGCTCGGCCAGGTCCGTCTCCACCGGCTGGATACCGGCCGCCTCGAGCGCCTCGTTGAGGCCGATCTCCTGGGTGGCCATCGACTTCACCTTGATGACCCGGTTGTGCCCGGTGTCCCGGACCAGGTCGGTGACGATCCGGTTTGCGTCGTTGGCGTCGGCGGCCCAGTGCACCACGCCGCCCGCGGCCGTGACGTTCGCCTCCAGCTGTTCCAACAGCTCCGGCAGATGCGCCATCGTGTACGCCTTCAGCGCCGAGCCGGCGGTGCGCAACTCCTGCCAGTCGGGGAGCTCGGCGATCACCTTCGCGGACTTGGCCCGGATCGTGGCGGTGGCGTGGCCCAGATTGCGGCGCAGCTGCGGGTTGGCGAGCGCCTCCCGGGCGGCCGCCGGGAACGGCTCGTCGCCGCGCAGGTGTCCCACGCCGCGGGGCGCGGTGGCGGGCATGCCGAGGAAGGTGGTCACGCCGCGCCCCTTTGCTCTGCTTCCTTGGAGGAATCGTGTGGCCGCTCCGCTTCCTCGCGGGAAGCAGAGCGCTCCGCTTCCTCGAAGGAAGCAGAGCGCTCTGCTTCCCGGAGGGAATCGGTCGGCCGGTCCGGCACGGTCGCCTCGGTGGACGCCAGGATCTCCGCGAGGTGCACCGTGCGGACTCCGGTGCGCAGCCGGGACAGGCCGCCGCCGATGTGCATGAGGCAGGACGCGTCACCGGCCGTACAGACGTCCGCGCCGGTGTCCAGCACGTGCCGCATCTTGTCAGCAAGCATCGCGGTGGACGTGTCGGCGTTCTTCAC
>DATBGW010000279.1:0-3134 GCA_036557765.1 Actinoplanes sp. | reverse complement strand
GGCTCCGGCGCAGGCGTCATGTCGTCGGCCTATCCGGGCGGCGACGCCGCCTACACCGAAGACGTCACCTTCGCGAACGGGGCCGGCCCCTCCGGCAGCGCCCCGCTGCTCACGCTCGGCTCTAACGGTCTCGTCACGGGTGCCTTCCCGGCCGACATCTCCACCACCTCGTGGCAGATCCAATGGACAACGGATCTGGCCGGCGCCGACGGCACCGAGCGGCAGGCGATGCTGTGGCGGACCAGCAACGGCTACTACTGGTCGTGGCAGGCGTCGCTGACGACCTTCCGGATCACGGTGGTCGACAACACCGGCGCCACGCTGCTGACCTCAGGCGTCACCAACGGCGGTGTGGCGCCCGGTCAGAAGATCGTCTTCCGGATGAAGTGCACCCTCAGCGCCGGCACGTGGACGGTCGAGCCGGGCTGGTACTCCGAAGGTTCCCCGGTCCTCATCGGCTTCAGCGACACGTTCAGCGGCGTCGCCGGCAAGCCGACAGGTTGGAAGACCACCGCGAACACCGTCATGGACGGGGCGTTCTTCGGGCAGCTGTTCGCGACCACGACCACCGCGGACAACCTCCAGTCGTTCGCGATGATCTCCGCGATCAACGGCTATCCCGGCGAAACCGCCGGCGACCGGTTCGCGCGGCTGATGGGTGACCTCGGCCTCGCGTACACGATCATCGGCGACCCGGACCTGTCGATGCCGATGGGCCCGCAGGCCGCGGACACCCTCCCGAACCTGCTCAAGGAGATCGTCTCCACCGAGGACGCACTGCTGTTCGACTCGATCGACGCGATCGAGCTGACGTTGCTGCTGCGCAACGCGAGATATAGCCAGACCCCGGCGCTCGAGCTCACCCCGACTGACCTGCCTGCGCTGCCGGTCGAGGTGACCGACGACCTGGACCTGCACAACATCGTCACGGTGTCGCAGCGTGACGGCGGAGAGCACACCGCCCGGGACGACACCACGCCGCTGGTCAGCACCCAGCCGCCACCCGACGGGGCCGGGGAGTACCGCCAGACGGTGGACGTCAACGTCGACGACGAGACGACCCTGCCCCAGCTGGCGAACTGGTGGCTGCGCCGCGGCACCGTGGACCTGCCACGGTTCCCGCAGCTGACGATCGACCTGAACGCCGTGCCGGCCCTGGTTTCGGATGTGGAGGCCGTCGAGGTCGGCTCGGTCATCACGATCACCGGGTTCCGGGAGTACACGATCCGCCTTTTCGTCCTCGGCTGGGTCGAGACGATCGGCACCCACGCCCGGTCGATCACGTTCACCTGCGCCCCCGATCGGCAGTTCCAGGTCGGCGAATGGGACTCCCCGGCCAGCCGGTGGAACTCGAGGACGACGACCCTGAAGACCGGCGTGAACAGCACGGCCACGGCGTTGACGTTCCGCACTACCAGCTCGAAAGGCGTGTGGGCCACCACCACATCCTTCGACGTCCTCTGCGCCGGCGAACGGCTCACCATCACGAGCCTCGGCGCCGCGTCCCTGGTGTCCGGCGCCTACGAGCAGGCGGCCACCGCGACCCGGTCGGTCAACGACGTCACGAAGAACCTCTCGGCCGGTGAGCCGATCTACGCCGCTACCCCCGGAAGGTGGGCACTCTGATGGGCATCCCCGCCGCGGGCAATGAGACTTTCGCCGACGACGTCCTAGGTGCTGCGGAGCCGGACGTGCAGGTGTTCACGGCCTCGGACACGTGGACCAAACCGGCCGGCGCGAAAATCGTGTTCGTGCAGGTGATCGGCGGCGGAGGAGCAGGCGGCGGTGCCGGCGCGACAGGCGCGAGTCAGTGGAGCTACGGCGACGGCGGAGGCGGCGGCGAGTACGCGTCGGGCTGGTACGACGCCGACGATCTGGCCAACACCGTGACCGTGACGTGCGGTGCCGGCGGCACCGCAGGCACCGGCGCGGGCGGCGCGGGCGGCAACTCGAGCTTCGGCACGACCATCACGGCGAACGGTGGCGGCGGCGGGAACGTCCGGACCGCCACCAGCAGCGTGGGGATCTTCTCGGCCAACACGTCGTCCCGCGCCGGCGGTAGCGGCGGCACCGGCGGGAGCGTCCGTACCCCCGGGATCTCCGGTGGCTCCGGGCAGGGGTTCGGCTCGACGGCCGGGAACCAGCGCGGCGGCGACGGCGGCGCGTCAGCCCTCGGCGGATCCGCGGTCGGCGCGGCCGGCGGCGCAGGCGTGGCCGGCCGCGCCTACGGCGGCGGCGGATCCGGCGCATCACAGATCGCCTCCAGCTCGGCGCTGAACGGCGGCGCCGGAGCCACGGGTGCCGTCATCGTCACGACATTCCTGTAGGAGGACACGGTGGCATTCCCTGCCGGCTACACCCTGGTCACCGTCAACGCCCAGATCGACGACTTCCCTGGCGGCGGCTCGTCCGGCACGGCCCGGTTCACCTCCGCGCCGGCGGCGATGGTCGGCGGAGCGGACGACAGCATCGTCCCGCAGATCGACATCTCCGAGTCGTTCACCGACGGGTCGTTCAGCGTCGACTTGCCGGCCACGAACGACCCGGACTGGTCGCCGACCGGCTGGGCGTATACGGTGCACATCCAGCTCGGCTCCCGGGACATCCGCGGATCCCTGCAGCTGGACTACCAGACCACCACCGTGAGCCTCGCCGATCTGCTCCAGGTCGACGGCACCGTCGCGACCGGGCAGACGTACATCCCGCTGTCGCAGCGCAGTGTCGCCGGCGGGGTGGCGGGGCTCGACGAGGACGGCGACGTCATCGACGCGTCCGGCACGAAGATCACTGGCGGTGAGGGTGGCGGCGCGGCGCCGGGCTCCACGGTGGTCTCTGAGACGTCGTTCGGCCAATCGGCCACCGCGGGCACCGGGACCGCGTATTCGCGCGCCACGCACTCGCACGGCACGCCGGCGGCGCCGACCGCGGCTTCGGTGGGCGCGGATGCGTCGGGTACGGCCGCCGCGGCGGTCGCAGCGCATTCAGCGGACACGACCGCGGTGCACGGCATCGCCGACACCGCCGATCTGGTCCTCACCGGTGATTCGCGGCTCTCCGACGCCCGCACCCCGACCGCGCACGCGAGCTCGCACGCCGACGGCGGCTCCGATGAGGTTTCCGTGGCGGCGTCGCAG
>DATBGW010000278.1:0-10336 GCA_036557765.1 Actinoplanes sp. | reverse complement strand
CGGGTCGACACCCGGTACCTCGACGAACTGGCCGACGACCTCGACACCGCCCTGGCCACGGTACTGAAGGCAAAGGCCGAACGGCGCGCCCTGTCGGTGGGCGTGGTCGGCAACGCCGCGGTTCTGGTACCCGAGATGCTGCGCCGAGGCGTACCGGTCGACATCGTCACCGACCAGACCTCGGCGCACGACCCGCTGTCCTACATCCCGGAGGGCATCGACCCGGGCGACGCACCCGACTACGCGGCGAAGAAGCCGGAGGAGTTCACCGACCGGGCCCGCGCGTCGATGGCCCGGCACGTGGCGGCGATGGTCGGCTTCCTGGACGCCGGCGCCGAGGTGTTCGACTACGGCAACTCGATCCGCGGCGAGGCGCAGCTCGGCGGGTACGAGCGGGCGTTCGCGTTCCCGGGTTTCGTCCCGGCGTACATCCGGCCGCTGTTCTGCGAGGGCAAGGGCCCGTTCCGGTGGGCCGCGCTGTCCGGCGATCCGGCCGACATCGCCGCCACCGACCGGGCCATCCTGGATCTGTTCCCCGGCAACGAGTCACTGGAACGATGGATCCGGATGGCCGGCGAGCGGATCGCGTTCCAGGGCCTGCCGGCCCGGATCTGCTGGCTCGGGTACGGCGAGCGGGACGTCGCCGGCGTGCGATTCAACGACATGGTGGCCCGCGGCGAGCTCTCTGCCCCCATTGTCATCGGCCGGGACCACCTCGATGCCGGGTCGGTGGCGTCGCCGTACCGCGAGACCGAGGCCATGGCGGACGGCTCGGACGCCATCGCCGACTGGCCGCTGCTCAACGCGCTGGTGAACACCGCCAGCGGGGCGAGCTGGGTGTCCATTCACCACGGTGGTGGCGTGGGCATCGGCCGATCCATGCACGCCGGGCAGGTCTGCGTGGCCGACGGGACACCGCTTGCCGGCCAGAAGATCGAACGTGTGCTCACCAACGACCCCGGCATGGGCGTCATCCGGCACGTCGACGCCGGCTACGAGTCGGCCGCGGCCGCGAACGTGCACATCCCGATGAGGAGCGGCATGAGCGAGCAAAGCGAGGGCCACGAGCGCATGCCAAAGGAAAGCACAGCATGACGGCGTTCGCGCAGCTCTGGTCGGAGATCGCGGACATCGGGCGCGACCCCGGAGGTGGCTACCTGCGATACGCGCTGAGCGAGCCGGAACGTGCCCTGCGCGACTGGTTCCGCGGGCAGGCCGACCAGCGTGACATGCCGGTCACCGAGGACGGCAACGGCAACCTGTTCGCGTGGTGGGGCCCGCCGTGGGGCGACGGCTCGGTAGTGACCGGTTCGCATTTCGACTCCGTTCCGCACGGCGGCGGCTACGACGGTCCACTGGGGATCGTCAGCGCGTTCCTGGCGGTCGATCGGTTGCGCCGCGCCGGCAAGGAGCCGGCCCGGCCACTCGCGATCGCCGCGTTCGTCGAGGAGGAGGGCAGCCGGTTCGGCGTGGCATGCCTGGGGTCGCGGCTGCTCACCGGGGCCATCGATCCGGATCGGGCCGGCGCGTTGCGGGACCGGGACGGGATCTCGTTCGCGGACGCACTCGGCGCCCGGCCCGCCGGCGCCCGGCCCGACCTGACCGAGCGGCTCGCGGCCGCCGTCGAACTGCACATCGAGCAGGGCCGGGCACTCGACGTCCCGGTCGGCGTGGCCGCCGCGATCTGGCCGCACGGCCGGTGGCGGTTCGACTTCCGGGGCGACGCCGACCATGCCGGCACCACCCGGATGGCGGACCGGCACGATCCGATGCTGACATACGCGTACACGGTGCTGGCCGCCAACAAGGAGGCCCGGCTGTCCGGCGCGCACGCTACGATCGCCCGGGTGGCGGTGGAACCCAACGCCACCAACGCGATCCCCGCACTGGTGCGGGGATGGCTGGACGCCCGCGCCGCGGACACTCCAACGCTCGACCGCCTGGTCGAGGCCGTGGTGAAACGCGCGGTGGAACGTGCCGGCCGCGACGGTACGCACGTGGAGGTCGAGCCGGAGTCGGTGTCACCCGAGGTCGCCTTCGACCCCTCGCTGGCCGACCGCATCGCCGGTCTGCTGGGCGGTGCACCGATCCTGCCCACCGGAGCCGGCCATGACGCCGGCGTCCTGTCGGCGCACGTGCCCACGGCGATGCTGTTCGTGCGCAACCCGACCGGCGTGTCGCACTCCCCCGCCGAACACGCCACCGACGACGACTGTGCGGCCGGTGTCGTCGCGCTCGCCACCGTGCTGGAGGACCTGTTATGACGGCCTTCTTCGCCGACTACGGGTGGATCGACGGTGGCGTCGCCCGCGACGTGCGGCTCGACGTGGCGGACGGCCGGTTCACCGCGGTGAGCGCCGGCGCATTCCCGGCCGGCGCGACCAGGCTGCCCGGTCTCGTCCTGCCGGGCCTGGCCAACGTGCACTCGCACGCGTTCCACCGAGCGCTGCGCGGTCGTACGCACACCGGCCGCGGCAGCTTCTGGACGTGGCGGGAGCAGATGTACGCGCTCGCCGGCACCCTCGATCCGGACCGCTACCTGGCCCTGGCCCGCGCGGTGTACGGCGAGATGGCGCTGGCCGGGATCACGTGCGTCGGCGAGTTCCACTACCTGCACCACGGACCGGACGGCGTGCGCTACGACGACCCGAACGCGATGGGGCACGCGCTGATCGAGGCCGCCCGCCAGGCCGGCATCCGGATCACGTTGCTGGACGCGCTGTACCTGATGTCCACAGTGGAGGGAGCACCGCTGGAGGGCGTGCAGCGGCGCTTCGGCGACCGCGACGCGCAGGCGTGGCGGTCCCGGATCGCGGCGGTGCGGCCCGCGTCGCACGCGCGGCCGGGCGCGGCCCTGCACTCGATCCGGGCGGTCCCGGCGTCGGCCCTCGACGGACTCCCGGATGAGGGCCCGTTGCACGTTCACCTGTCCGAGCAGCGGGCCGAGAACGAGCAGTGCCTGGCGGTGCACGGCTGCACCCCGACCGAGCTGTTGCACCGGCACGGCGTGCTGGGCCCGCGCACCACCGCCGTACACGCGACGCACCTCACCGACGACGACATCAAGACCCTGGGCGGCACCGGCACCGGCGTGTGCCTCTGCCCCACCACCGAACGCGACCTCGCCGACGGCATCGGCCCGGCCCGCGCGCTCGCCGACGCAGGCAGTCCGCTCAGCCTCGGCAGCGACAGCCACGCCGTCATCGACCCGCTCGAGGAGGCCCGCGCGGTGGAGATGGGTGAACGCCTCGCCACCCAGCGCCGTGGCTGGTTCACCCCGGCCGAGCTGGTCGCGGCGGCGGCCAACCACGCGGCACTCGGGTGGGACGACGCCGGCGCTCTGGCGGCCGGCCACCGCGCCGACCTGGTCGCGGTTCGGCTGGACAGCGTCCGCACCGCCGGCATCGACCCGGCCCAGGCCGTGTTCGCCGCGACCGCCGCGGACGTCACGCACGTGGTCGCCGACGGCCGGACCATTGTGGCCGACGGCCGGCACACCGGCTTCGACGTGCCTGCTGCCCTGCGGGAGGTGCTGTCATGAGCCTGCTCATCGACGGCATCGGCGAGCTCGTGACGAACGACCCCGCGCTGGGCCTTCTTCGCGACGCAGCAGTGGTCGTGGTGGACGATCGGATCGCATGGGTGGGACCGGCCGGCCGCGCGCCGGCTGCCGACGAACGGATCGACGCGGGCGGCGGCGCGGTGCTGCCCGGATTCGTCGACAGCCACGCGCATCTGTTGTTCGCGGGCGACCGCGCGGCCGAGTTCGCCGCTCGCATGGCCGGCCAGCCCTACACCGGCGGCGGCATCCGGACCACGGTCGCCGCCACCCGCGCCGCGTCCGATGAGGACCTGCGCGCCGGCGCGGTGCGGCTGATGACCGAGGCCCTCCGCCAGGGCACCACCACGCTGGAAATCAAGAGCGGGTACGGCCTCACGGTCGACGACGAGGCCCGGAGCCTGCGCCTCGCCCGGGAACTGACCGAGGAGACCACGTTCCTGGGCGCGCACGTCGTTCCCGCCGGAGTCGACGCCGACGACTACGTCGACCTGGTCTGCGGCCCGATGCTGGACGCGGCCGCGCCGTACGCACGCTGGGTGGATGTGTTCTGCGAACGGGGCGCGTTCGACGGCGACCAGGCCCGTGCCGTGCTGACCGCCGGCGCGAAACGCGGCCTGGGCGTGCGGATCCACGCCAACCAGCTCGCCCCTGGGCCCGGCGTACGACTGGCCGTGGAGCTGGACGCGGCGAGTGCAGACCACTGCACCCATCTCACCGACGCCGACGTGGACGCGCTGGCCGGCGGGAACACCGTCGCCACACTGCTGCCGGGCGCGGAGTTCAGCACCCGGTCGTCCTATCCGGACGCCCGCCGGCTTCTCGACGCCGGTGTCGTGGTGGCGCTCGCCACCGACTGCAATCCCGGCTCCTCATACACCACCTCCATGCCGTTCTGCATCGCGCTCGCCGTCCGCGACATGCGGATGACGCCGGCCGAGGCGGTGTGGGCGGCCACCGCGGGCGGCGCCCGCGCGCTGCGCCGCGATGACATCGGTGTCCTCAGCCCGGGCGCGCGCGCCGACCTGGTCGTCCTGAATGCGCCGTCCTATCTGCACCTGGCCTACCGGCCCGGCGTACCACTCGTCCGAACCGTTCTGCACAACGGAGTGCTCTCATGAGTGTCATCGTCCGATCCTCCGGCGTCTCCGCCACCGACGTCCTTGCCGTGGCCCGCCGCGGCGCGACAGTGGAGCTGGCCGACGCCGCCGTCGACGCCATGGCGACCAGCCGTGCGATCGTCGACCACATCGAAGCGTCCGGCCGTCCCGTGTACGGCGTGTCCACCGGGTTCGGCGCGCTCGCCGGCACGTCCATCGCTCCGGACCGCCGCGCCGAACTGCAGCACGCCCTGATCCGTTCGCATGCGGCCGGCATCGGCGACCCGATGCCGCCCGAGGTGGTGCGGGCGATGATGCTGCTGCGCGTACGATCACTGGCCCTGGGCCGGTCGGGCGTACGGCCGGCACTGGCGCGTGCCCTGGTGGACCTACTGAACGCCGGCATCACGCCGTGGGTGCCGAAGCACGGCTCGCTGGGCGCGTCCGGTGATCTGGCGCCGCTCGCGCACTGCGCGCTCGTGCTGCTCGGCGAGGGCTGGGTGCTGGGCAAGGACGGCGCCCGGATCTCCGCCGCCGAGGCGCTGCATGCCGCCGGCCTGCGGCCACTCACGCTGGCTGCCAAGGAGGGCCTCGCACTTATCAACGGCACCGACGGGATGCTCGGCATGCTGTTGCTGGCGATCGACGACGCGGCGCACCTGTTCGCGATGGCCGACGTCACCGCGGCCCTGGCCATCGAGGCAATGCTCGGATCCGAGCGGCCGTTCATGCCCGAACTGCACGCGATCCGGCCGCATCCCGGCCAGGCGATCTCCGCCGCCAACATTCACCGGCTGCTGCAGGGTTCGGCCATCATGGACTCGCACCGTGACAACCTCACCCACGCCGTGCAGGATGCGTACTCGATGCGGTGTGCGCCGCAGGTCGCCGGTGCGGCCCGGGACACACTCGGGTTCGTGACGTCGGTGGCCGACCGCGAGCTGGCGTCCGTTGTGGACAATCCGGTCGTGTTGCCGGACGGGCGGGTCGAGTCGACCGGAAACTTCCACGGCGCTCCGTTGGGCTTCGCCGCGGACTTCCTCGCCATCGCCGCCGCCGAGGTGGGCGCGATCGCGGAACGCCGGGTGGACCGGCTGCTGGACGTGACCCGTTCCCGTGACCTGCCGCCGTTCCTGTCCCCGGACGCCGGGGTGAACTCGGGCCTGATGATCGCGCAGTACACCGCGGCCGGGATCGTCGCGGAGAACCGGCGGCTGGCCGCGCCGGCCTCGGTCGATTCGCTGCCGACCAGCGGTATGCAGGAGGATCACGTGTCGATGGGGTGGGACGCCGCCAGAAAACTACGCACCGTCCTGGACAACGTGACCAGCCTGCTGGCCGTCGAGTTACTGGCCGCCGTCCGCGGCCTGCAGTTGCGGGCGCCGCTGACGCCGTCGCCCGCCGGCCGGGCCGCCATCACGGCGGTGTCCGGGTTCGCCGGCGAGCCGGGGCCGGACCGATTCCTCGCGCCGGTGCTGGAGCAGGCCCGAGCGGTGATCGCCGGCCCGGTCCTGCGCACCGCCATCGAGGCCGAGCTGGGCCCATTGCCCTGACCCAGCCCTCTATTCGCGATCTTGGAGTTGTGGTTGGAACCAACCGGGCGCGATTTCGCAAAAGGGCAACCACAACTCCAAGATCGCGGAGGATTTCAACGCCGGTTAGGAGCCGAGCTCGCGGGCTATCACCTTGGCCAGCTCGCGAAGCGCCCTGCCACGGTGGCTGATCGCGTCCTTCTGCTCCGCGGGCAGCTCCGCGTTCGTGCGGTCCTGCCCGTCACCCTGGAAGACCGGGTCGTAGCCGAACCCGCCGGTACCGCGGCCGGCCCGCAGCAGCCGCCCGGTCTGCCGGCCCTCGACGAGGTGTTCCCGGCCGTTCGGCAGCACCAGCGCGGCGGCGCACACGAACGCCGCGCCGCGGTGCTCCTCCGGCACGTCGCTGATCTGGGCGAGCACCAGCTCCAGGTTCGCCAGGTCGTCACCGTGCTTGCCGGCCCAGCGGGCGCTGAACACGCCGGGCATGCCGTTCAGCGCGTCCACTGCGAGCCCGGAGTCGTCGGCGACTGTCGGCAACCCGGTCCGGTCGACACCGGTGCGGGCCTTGAGAAGCGCGTTCTCGCCGAACGTCAGCCCGGTCTCCGGCACATCCGGATAGTCGTCGAGGTCGCCGAGCCCGATCAGCCGTACCCGCGACGTGCCCAGCTCGCCGTCCAGGATGCGCTGCAGCTCGGCCAGCTTCTTAGCGTTGGCCGTGGCCAGCAGAAGATCGGTCATGTGAGGGCCTTCTGCTGAGCGGCGGCCAGCTCGGCGCAGCCCAGCACACCCAGGTCGAGCAGCGTGTCCAGCTGATCGCGGCGGAACACGCCGGCCTCACCGGTGCCCTGCACCTCGACGAAGTCGCCGTCGCCGGTGCAGACGACGTTCATGTCCACCTCGGCCGCGACGTCCTCGGCGTACGCGAGATCCAATCGGGCCTCGCCGTCGATGATGCCGACGCTGACCGCCTGGATGGACCGATGCATGACGGCCTCCACCTTGCCGGCCAGCGACTTGCGTCCGGCGAGCCATGTCACCGCGTCGTACAGCGCCACGTACGCGCCGGTGATCGCGGCTGTCCGGGTGCCGCCGTCGGCCTGCAGGACGTCGCAGTCCAGCACGATGGAGTTCTCGCCGAGCGCCTTCAGGTCGATGCAGGCCCGCAGGCTGCGCCCGATCAGCCGGGAAATCTCCTGAGTACGGCCGGACACCTTTCCCTTGACGCTCTCCCGGTCATTGCGGGTGTTGGTGGCGCGGGGCAACATCGAGTACTCCGCGGTCACCCAGCCGAGGCCGGAGCCTTTGCGCCAGCGCGGAACGCCTTCGGTGACGCTGGCGGTGCACAGCACGCGGGTGTCGCCGAACTCGACGAGCACTGATCCCTCGGGGTGCATGCTCCACCGCCGGATCAGCGTCACGGGCCGCAATTGGTCGGGCTCGCGCCCGTCGGGTCGTGCCATGCCGCTTACCCTATGCGGAGCCGTGCGCACCCCGGTCGTCCGCCCCGGCGCCGGCCATCGCCGGCGGCAGGCCGTGCGCGCGCAGGAAGCCGTCGACGGCGCCCGGCCAGCCGAAGCGTTCGGCCCGGGCCCGTGCCGCCGCGCGGCGCTCGTGTTCCGGACGCTCCACCAGCGTGCGTACGCCGTCGGCGAAGGCTTCGGGGCTACCCGGCACTGCTACGCCCGCGCTGCCGACCACCTCGGGTAGCGCGCCGGCCTCGTTCACCACCACGGGTGTGCCGCACGCCAGCGCCTCCAGGGCCGCCAGCCCGAACGTCTCGACCGGCCCGGGCGCAACCGCTACATCCGCGGAGGCCAGCAGCGCGGCGACCGCGGACCGGTCGGCGATGGTTCCGGCGAACCGGACCGGCAACCGCGCAGCGCGGTACGCCAGCGCCGTCCGTCGTACGCCGTCACCGGCGACGGCGAGCACCGCGGCGACACCTCGTTCCCGCAGCACCCCGACGGTGTCCACGGCCAGCTCTGGTCGTTTGGCCGCGGACAGCCGGCCGGCGTACACGAGCAGCAGCTCGCCGGGCCGCGCGTACCGGGACCGGACCGCCGGGTCGGCGCGGCCGGGATGGAACTCACCCAGATCCACGCCGAGCGGCACCTCGGCCACGTTCGCCACGCCCAGCCGGCGGAACTCGGCGGCCGCGAACGCGGTGGTGCAGACGATCCGGTCGAACGCCTCGGCCGCGCGCCGGTTCAGCCGGTCGGCCAGGCGGTCGCGGGCGGGTATCCCCCACACGCCGAGCAACCCCGCCAGGCTCTCGTGCGCGACCATCACGGAGCCGACACCGCGCCGGCGAGCCCACCGGCCGGTCCAGCGCAGCGTGGCGCGGTCGGAGACCTCGAGACGGTCGGGTTCCAGCGCGTCGAGCAGCCGGGTGAGCTCGCGGCGACCGGCCAACACCCGATAGCCGCCGGTGCGCGGCAGTGGTGCGCCGGGCAACGTGATGACCCGGCCCTGCTCGGTCAGCTCGTCGGTGTACGCCCGGCCCGGCACGACCAGCACCGGCTCGTGCCCGGCGCACCGGTAGCCCTCGCCGAGATTGCGCAGTGCCGTACGGAGACCGCCGGACTGTGCCGAGACGACGTTGGCCAGGCGGACGATGCGCATGCGGGCCACTCCTCGGTCGGGATCCGGGGCTCAGAGATCGTAGCGGCTGCCCGGCCGAACAACCTCGACCGGCCCGGCGAACGCCGCACACGCCGCTTCCACCGTGGCCGCCTCGCTGCCCCACGCCGGCACGAGGTGGGTGAGCAGCAGCCGGCCCACGTCGGCTTTTGTGGCGGCCTCACCGGCCTCGCCGCCGGTGAGGTGCAGATCCGGCGGGTTCTCCTCGCCGTCCAGATAGCTGGCCTCACACAGGAACAGGTCCGCGCCGGCGGCCAGCCGCTCCAGCGCGTCCGAGGGGGCGGTGTCCGCGGAGTACGCGATCGTGCGGCCACCCTGCTCGACACGGACCCCGTACGTCTCGACCGGGTGGTTGACCCGGTCGACGGTGACGGTGAACGGCCCGATCGGAAACGTGCCCGGTTGCAGTCCGTAGAACGTGTAGACGTCATCGACCGGCTCGCCGTTCGCGCTGTACGCGGCGGCGATGCGCTCGGCGGCGCCCAGCGGCGCGTACATCGGAACCGGCGGTTTCGGCCCGTCCGGCGCATAGCGGCGCACCACCACGAACGAGCAGGCGTCGAGCATGTGGTCGGGGTGCAGGTGGGTCAGAATGATCGCGTCGACGGCGTCCAGATCCGCGTACCGCTGCAGCGCGGAGAGCGCACCGGAGCCGAAATCGATAAGCAGCCCGAACCCCTGAGCCTCGATGAGGTAGGCGGAACAGGCCGACTCGGGGCCGGGAAAACTGCCGGCGCAGCCGAGAACGGTCAGTCGCATGCGGGTCCCTCTGGCTCACGCTGGGTCGTCCACGCCCCAACAGACCGGCTCGTGGCAGTGTCGTCGAACCAGTCAATCACGCAGCGAAGCGTACGCCGGGACCAGCGCGCCGCGTAAACGTCAGATCGATTTGTCGCCAAATCGACAACGCACGTCACACCACGCGTGACCTCGGCCATCGCCATTCGCGTCACCCGACGTGAGCCCTCCGCGTTGCACACAGTGAGGCTCATCGAGGGAGGCATCATGACGACGGACGTGAATGTCCCGGCCGGTGCGCCGGCACAGCGGTCGAAGGCCCGCGAGCTGCTCCCGTTCGGCTGGGGCCCGGGCCCGCAGCGGACCGAGCTGGCCGAGCCGGAGGCGCTGTTCCGGTTCCCGGCGGCGGACGATCCGAGCCCCGGCACGGTCCGGGTGCTGGCCATGTCGCTGTACGCGGCAATGCTGGGCCTCGGCGGTGTCGGGGTCGGCATCCGCGGCCTGATGTCGGTGATCGGCGGTGGCGTGCCGGGCTGGTACGTGCCGGTGCTGGCGTTGGCCGGGCTGCTCAGCGTGGTGCCCGCGGTGGGCGCGTTCCTCTCGGTCCACCGGCCGTTCCTGCCGTGGGGGCTGATGATGGCCGCGGCCGTGCCGCTGGCCGGCGCCATCACCCTCGCCGTAACCTACTGACCCCTCACCCTCGCGGAGATCTCGCGCCCTCCCCTTTGGTCGATCTTGGAGTTGTGGTTGGCACAGACCGGCCCGAA
>DATBGW010000277.1:0-5483 GCA_036557765.1 Actinoplanes sp. | reverse complement strand
GGACGGGCACCCCGGTCCTCGCTGGCCGAGTGGACGCCGCCGGCCGACCGGGCCGACCCGGTGGAGCAGGTGGCCGCCGCGCACGAGGGCCGTGTCCCGTGGCTCATCCCCGTCCGGGTGGCCCGGATGGCCGAATCGCCGTATGCGTTCCTGCGCGGCTCGGCGGGCATCATGGCGGACGACTTCGCGCGCCTGCCCTCGTCCGGCATCATGCCGGTGATCTGCGGCGACGCCCATCTCGGCAACTTCGGCTTCTACGCCTCACCGGAGCGGCAGCTCGTCTTCGACCTCAACGACTTCGACGAGGCACATCCCGGCGCGTGGGAGTGGGACGTACGCCGGCTCGTCACCAGCGTGTACGTGGCCGGGCGGCAGAACGGTTTCGGTGAGACCGCCTGCGCCGACGCGGTCACGCACTGCGTCGCGGAGTACCGGGAACAGATCGGACACCTGGCGGAGCAGCCGCTGCTGGCCCGCTCGTTCGACCGGATGGACGTGGACCGGTTGCGGGCCGCGGCCAGCAAGGCCGGCTTCCGCGCCGAGATCAAGCGTGCCGCCCAGCGGGCGCGTCGCCGGACCGGCGACCGGGCGTTGCCCCGGTTCACCGAGCAGCGCAACGGGCTGCTGCGGCTGGTGGAGGAACCGCCGCTGATCACGCGTCCCACCCCGGACGAGTACGCCCAGCTCGCCGAGGCGCTGGACGGCTATCTCGCCACGCTGCCGCCGCATTGGGCCCGCATCCTCGGCGGCTACCGGATCGTGGACATCGCGCACAAGGTCGTCGGGGTCGGCTCGGTGGGACTGCGCGCGTACGTGGCGCTGTGCGAGGGCAGCAGTCCCGACGACGTGCTGTTCCTGCAGCTCAAGCAGGCCCGCCGGTCGGTCGTGGCCCGGCATGTGCACGGCGACGCGGCCTTGCACCGGCACCAGGGTCAGCGGGTGGTGGAGTACCAGCACGCCCTGCAGACGGTTAGCGATCCCCTGCTGGGCTGGACCACGGTGGGCGACCTGCAGTACTACGTACGGCAGTTCCGGGACATGAAGGGCGCCATCGTCGTCGAGGACATCAACGCTGCAGCGCTCGCCGACTACGCCGCGATCTGCGGCTATCTGCTGGCCAAGAGCCACGCCAGGACGAGCGGCGCCTCGATGATCGCCGGCTACATCGGCGGGAGCGACAAGGTCGACCAGATGCTGTGCCGCTTCGCCCACGCGTACGCCGACCAGGTGGAGAGCGATCACGAACGCCTCGTGGCCGCGGTCCGCCGCGGCGTGCTCCCGGCCGCTACTGGTAGCTGATCAGCTCCGGCACCGGCCGGAACCTCAGCACGTCGGCCGACCCGTACCGGTGCACGTCCTCGTCGTAGAACAGCTTGTATCCCATGTGGAACTGCTTCGGCCGCTTCAGCCGCGCCCACGTGGCGTTCTTCTCGCCGCGGGTGCCGAAGCCGTCGATGTGCTGCACCATGGCCAGTCCCGGCCGCTGCCGGACCTGCTGCACATCCGGCAGCATCGACGAGCGGAACTGGTGCAACACGAACAGCTTCTGCGGCAGCCGGTGCTTCTGGACCAACCCCGAGACGTACGCCGAGACGGCGTTCACCTCCGCGGCCCGGACCCAGCCGATCGTACGGCCGGGGATCTTGTCCGGCGGCATCCGCCACTCCGGGTCGAGCGCGAGCCCCACATGCGGCTGGATGAGGAACCGCTCGAGCCGCTGCGCCTGCGGCAGGAAGTTGCCGCGCCCCGGCTGCAGGTCCAGGATCACCAGCACCTTGTTGCGGCGCGCCTGCTCGACGTACCGCTCGATCCGGGCCATGTCGATCATCCGGCTGTAGTCGCCGTCCGGGCCCGGCCCGCCCTGCGCGACGCTGGCGATCAGCTCGTAGGCCACCTGGACGCGGCGGCCCCCGGCGAAGCCGCGGGCGGCGTTGCGCAACTTCGGCAGCATCACGTCCGGGCTGCCCTCGCCGAGGACGCCGAGCGCGGCGTTGCCGGCGGTGCCGTAGTACGCGACGACCCGGTAGCGCGGGAAGATCGTGGTGCCGCCCAGCGGCAGCTGCGCCCGTTCGGCCGGCGGCGCCTCGGGCAAGGATTTCGGCGCGGGCGCAGCGCTCCGGGACGGCGCCACGCTCGCCGGTGGCGCCTCCGCCCACTCCGGCCGTTCCGTGTTGCAGCCGCCCAGCGCCAGAACGGTCAGTGCCGCGAGGACACAGCCGACATATCGGCGCACTTCGCTGTCCTCCCTCTCGAACCCGCGTCAGGTTACTAGATGAGCGGAAGTGACCGGACCCGATGGCAGTGTCAAGTCGCACAAAGTCGGCTTGACGCTCCCCCCTCGCGGGCGGATCGTCGGTGGTAACACCTCAGACGCGGATGAAGGAGCCGTCGTGGACTTCCTGGACTGGTGCAAGCTGGTCCTCATCATCGCCGCTCCCACGTTGATCGGCGGGATCCTGGTCAGCGCGCCGCGCTGGTGCGCGGCGATCGCCCGCGCCTGGCCGGACCGTCGCTCCCGCGAACCCCAGCCGGTCGGTCCACCGATCGAACAGCTCGCCGTCGACCTGCGGCGGCTGCTGCGGCTCCACGCCGACCTGACCGCGAACTCCCACCTCGGCATCCGGGCCCACCGGCTGTGGGCGATCGAGCGGGCCATCGGCGTACGGGCGGTGGAGGCGGCCCGCGCGCTGGAGGTACCGCACCGCGAACCCGAGCCGCCGGAGGCGCTCAGCCACGACGAGCTGTCCGCTCTGCTGTACGCGCTGGGCGAGGCGGGCATGGTGCTGCCGGCCAAGGTGGGACCGTTCACCGGAGACGGTCGCCTGTAGATCACTTAACCCGGCCGCCGCATGAACCGATCGGCGGCGCGGTGCGTATTGCCCGTTGACGGCACCCCTGGCGGCTTCCGGGCCGACCGGCCCGCGGCACCGGAGCACTCCGGGGGTGGACAGGCGGTGGACGACAGGGGCCACGGATGCGGCAGCGGGACGGCGGGGCGCCTCCCACCCCCGGCTGCGCCCGGACCGGCGCTCGACAGCGCATGCCCGAGGCGGGCAACGCATGAGCTTCGAGGACGACGCCTACTGGGAGTCCGAGTACACCGACCGGTCCGCGGCCCGTTCGCAGGCTCCTCTCGATGAATTGGCTGTGCGCCGCAAGCGCCGCCAGAGCCGGTACCGGCGCCCGCCGCGGCGCGACAGCGGCGTACAGAAGGGCTTCGACACCGAACGCCCCAGCTGGCTCGACGACCCCGAGTTCGTGCCGACCGACGTGTCCAAGCCGGATGTCGCCGGCCACGACTCCGCCGTGCTGGACTTCAACCGCCCGGAACTGGGCGGGAATTTCGACGTGCCGGGCCACCGGTGGACCGGCCGCGACATTCCCCGCGCCGAGGACGATGACTGGGACGACGAGATCGACGAGCCGTACGACCACCGGGCCGGCATGGATCGGCGGTCGTCGGTCCCGGCTCTTGACGGCCGCGTCTCGTCACGCGAGGACTGGGACGATCCGTCTCCGGAGGACTGGGACGACGATTTCGACGAGCCGTCCGCCGGCCTGGACGACGATGCCTACGACATGTACCGCCGCGGCCGGGATCAGCGCCGCGACGACTGGTCGGACGATCGCGACGATCCACGCGTGTTCGGCCGGACCACTCCGGCCGTACCGCCGCGGATCATCAGCCAGGCCGGACCACCGCCGGTGCCCGTGCGCACGGATTCGCAGCCGGCGCCGCGGATCCTCAGCGGGCAGCCGACGGTTCTGAGCGGGCAGACACGGGCGACGCCGCATCCGGTCACGCCGGCAGCCACGGCGGTGCCACCGGTGATCGGCACCGCACAGGTCTCACCCGGGGTCGGCACCGCGCCGGTCTCAGCCGGAGTCGGTACCGCACAGGTCTCACCGGCTGCGGGCGCCGCCCAAGCCCCGCCCGCGATCGGCAGTGCGCGGGTCTCACCCGCTCTCGGCAGCGCGCCGGACTCGCTCGCTATCGGCAGCGCGCAGGTATCACCGGCTGGCGGCGCCACGCCGGGCTCGCCCGCGGTCGGCAGCGCACCAGTCTCACCGGCTATCGGCAGCGCGCAGGTATCGCCCGCGGTCGGCACCGCGCCGGTCTCACCCGCGGCCAGCGCCATCGCGCCGGTCTCGTCCCCGGCCGTCGGCTCCGCACCCGTCTCTCCGGCGGCGATCGGCTCGGCACGGGTTTCGCCGCCGGCAACCACCGCCGGTCCATCGTCGACTCCGCCGGCCGTGCTCACGCCCGGGCAACGACGACCGGCCGACGTGCTCGAACAGTCCACATCGGATGCTGCGGCCGGTCCAGAAGATGCGCCGAACTGGTTCGCGCCGAAGCCGCGGGACCCGCTCGGGTCGGAAACGGCCGGTCCCGACCATGCCCACATTACTGGCGTCCCGGGCACCCCGGCGCTCGCACCTGACGATCTGCGGGCCGTTCGCTGGCGGTTGGACGGCGCGACTCTGCGCGAGGTGGTCGACGATCAGGACGCATTGCGGGACCTCGGCGGTCGCCTGGACGGGCCGCTCGCCGAGGAGACCGATCACGCCGCCCGCGCCGGGTTACTCAGCCTGCGCGCCGAGGTGTACCGCCTGCTCGGCGAGCTCGGCATGGCGGCGGCCGCCAGCCGGTTGGCGCTGGCGCACGCCGAGTCGGCGCGAAACGTGCATGCCCTTGTCATCGCGCAGGCCGAACTCGCGCACGTCCTGCGGCTGAGCGGTCACCACGCCGAGGCCGACCGCCTGCTCGAGGAGGCCGCCAGTTCGGAGGCGCCGGAGCTGCTGCGCAGCGTGGTGCACGAGTACGCCGGGCGCAGCTGCTTCGACCAGGGCCGGCACATGGAGGCGCTGGACCACTTCGCGCGGGCGATCCGGCTCGGCGCACCGGACGACCTGGACCTGGTCGAGCGCATCGACGTCTGCCTGGAAGCGGTCTACATCCACGTGCTGCGGGACGGCTGGGGCCCGTATCCCCGCCTCCGCCGCGAAATCCTCACCACCGGCGCACCCGCGAGGGCCGCCGCGTCCAGCGCACGCACGTAAGCGCCCGCGTCCAGCGCACGCACGTAAGCGCCCGCGTCCAAGCGGCGGCGCGGCATGGCTCTGCTTCCCCAGCGGAAGCGGCGGCGTTGCTTTGCTCTGCCTCCCCAGCGGAAGCGGCGGCGTTGTTTGCTCTGCCTCCCCAGCAGAAGCGGCGGCCAGCACCGGGACACCGGCATAGAGCAGCGCACGCACGTAAGCGCCCGCCTCTTGGGGCATCCCCGCAGTCCGCCGCTCCCGGCGGACCCACCTAGCCGGGCTTCACGCGATCTTGGAGTTGTGGTTGGCACATAAGCCCATGTAACGTACAAATGGGCAACCACAACTCCAAGATCGCGGAAGAGGGGTGGGCCGTCCGCAACTCCCAGATTGCGGCGGAGGGTTGCGGCCGGCCGCAACTCCAAGATCGCGAAAGAGGGGTGGGG
>DATBGW010000276.1:0-3520 GCA_036557765.1 Actinoplanes sp. | reverse complement strand
GCGGCCATCTTGGCCAGGGTGAGCCGGCCGTCGCGCCAGCGGAACGCGCTGGTGGTGTACTCCGCCGACCGGCGCGACCGCTTCTTGCTCTTGAACGTCGGGTACTTGGCGCGCTTGGCCCAGAAGTTGGTGAACGCGACTTGCAGGTGCCGCAGCGCTTGCTGGAGCGGCACGGACGACACCTCGGTGAGGAACGCCAGATCCTCGGTCTGCTTCCACGTGGTGAGCAGGGCCGACGTGGCGTTGTAGTTGACCCGTTCCTGGCGCGCCGTCCACGCCAGGGTGCGGGCTGCGAGCGCCATGTTGTAGACCAGCCGGACGCACCCGAACGTCCGGGCAAGCTCGGAAGCCTGCTCCGGTGTCGGGTAGAAGCGGTACTTGTACGCCCGCTTCACCGTGCGACCGGTCATGGCTCACAGCTAACTACCCATCTTGTGAACATCGAGGCGACGCGCCGTACGGCCGTAGCCTCCGTTTCCTCCCGGCCCTGAACGGCCGGGTTTCCACGGAGGAGATTCGATGAGCGAGACTCGACCGGTCGCGTTGGTGACCGGGGCATCCAGCGGCATCGGACGCAGCGCGGCGCTCGCGCTCGCCGGCCATGGTTACGACGTCGCCGTGAACTACGCGTCCAGCAAGGGCAAAGCCGACGATGTCGCCCGGCAGGCCGAGAAGCTCGGCGCCCGTACGCTCACCCTGCAGGCCGACGTGGCCGACGACGCCGCGGTCCGGGCCATGCTCGCTGAGGTGGAGCAGGCGTTCGGCCGGCTTGACGCGCTCGTCAACAACGCCGGCACGACGATCGACACGCCGCCGTCCGACCTCGATGGACTGTCCATGGAGGAATGGGATCGGGTTTTCGCCGTCAACGTGCGCGGCATGTTCCAGGTCACCCGGGCCGCGGTGCCGCTGCTGCGCCGCTCTCCGGATGCGGCGATCGTCAACACGGCAAGCATCGTCGGCCTGCGGCCCGGACCGCAGCCGTTCCCGTACGCCACGTCCAAGGCCGCCGTGGTGGCGTTGACCCGTACGCTCGCGGGCGCGCTCGGCCCGGACATCCGGGTCAACGCTGTAGCGCCCGGCTGGATGGTCGGCGAGTGGATGGAAGACCAGCTCGGCGACAACTACGAGCGGCTGATGGAGCGGCGGGCGCGGCTCACGCCGCTGCGCCGGTGCGTCACGGCCGACGACGTCGCGGCCACGATCCTGTCACTGATCACTTCGAACCCGTTCGTGAACGGCGAAATCATCGTCATCGACGGCGGCTTCGCTTCGACTACGTAAGGAGTCCACGGATGAGCCTCGACGGTGTCGTCCCCTTTCCCGCCGAGTTCGCTGCCCGCTACCGCGAGCGCGGGTACTGGCGCGACCGCCCGCTGCGCGACGTGCTCGCCGAGCACTGCGCCACGTACGCCGACCGGGTCGCCCTGCACGCCGGCGGCGCCGACATCACGTACCGGCAGGTCGATGAGCGCGCCGAGCGTCTGGCCCGCAACCTGTACGACCTGGGCCTGCGGCCGCTGGACCGGGTGGTGGTCCAGCTGCCGAACGACGCGCCGTTCGCCTACCTCTACGTCGCGCTGCAGAAGATCGGCGCCATCCCTATCATGGCACTCCCCCAGCACCGCTACCGGGAGATGGAGCAGTTCGCCCGGCTGGCCGAGGCGGTGGCCTGCGTGGTGCCGGACCGCGCGAAGGACGCCGACTTCCGGGATATCGTCACCCGGGTCCGGACCACCGCACCGAGCCTCCGGCTGGCCATCGTGGACGGTCCGGCATCCGACGGCTTCCTGTCGCTGGGGGAGCTGATCGACCGGGAACCCGAGTCGAGCGCCGCGGACCTGGCCGCGATCCGGATCGACCCGGACGACCCGGCGGTGTTCCAGCTCTCCGGTGGCACCACCGGCATACCGAAGCTGATTCCCCGCACGCACAACGACTACGATTTCAACTCCCGGCTCGCGGTGTCGGTCTGCGACGTCCGGGACGACGACTGTCTGCTCGACGTGCTGCCGATCGCGCACAACCTGCCACTGGCCTGTCCCGGCATGCAGGGCTTCTGGTTCTCCGGCGCACGGGTGGTGCTGCATCCCAGCACGCGCGGCTCCCAGGTCTTCCCGCTCATCGAGAAGCACCGGGTCACCCACATCCACGTGGTGCCGGCACTGCTGATCAAATGGCTGAACGACCCGGACATCGGCAAGTACGACCTGTCGTCGGTCCGGGTCATCCAGAGCGGCGGACAACGGCTGCAGCCGGAGACCCGGCTGCTGGCCGAGAAGCTGCTGCCGAACTGCACGGTCCAGGAGAACTTCGGCATGGCCGAGGGCCTGCTGATGTTCGTACGCCTGGACGACCCCCGAGAGGTACGCCTGGAAACGGTCGGCCGGCCCATCTGTTCCGACGACGAGGTGCGGCTGGTCGACGAGGACGGTGAACCGGTCGCCGACGGCGAAATCGGCGAGTTGCTCTGCCGTGGTCCGTACACATTGCGCGGCTACTTCCGCGCCCCGGAGCACAACACGCGGGCGTTCACCGCGGACGGCTTCTACCGGTCCGGCGACCTGATGTGGCGGCACTCGACCGGCAACTACGTCGTCGCCGGCCGCAGCAAGGACCTCATCAACCGCGGTGGCGAGAAGATCTCCGCCGAGGAGGTCGAGAACCTCATCCTCGCCCATCCGGCCGTGCAGAACGTCGCCTGCATCCCGGTCCCCGATCCGGTGCTGGGCGAACGGATGTGCGCCTGCGTCGTGCCGCACCCCGGCGCCGAGCCGCCGACCCTGGACGACCTGGTCACGTTCCTGCGCTCGTACGAGATCGCCACGTTCAAGCTGCCGGAACGTCTCGAGGTGCTTGACGCGTTCCCGCTTTCGCCGATCGGCAAGGTGTCCAAGAAGGACCTGGTGGCCCGGTTCGCCGAGGAGCGGCAGCCGTGACGTACGTCCGCATCGAGGTCTCCGGCGCCGTCGCGAGGGTCACATTGGACGATCCGAACCGGCGCAACATCCTGTCCGGCGCGCTGGTCACCGAGCTGACCGCGGCGTTCGACGACCTGGAGAACCGGGGCGACGTCACCGCGGTCGTGCTGACCGGTGCGGGTCCGGCGTTCTGCGCCGGTGCGGACCTCGCCGACCTGCTCGCCGCCGCCGACGGCGATCCCGAGCCGGTCCGCCGGGTGTATGGCAGCTTCGACCGCGTCCGCCGGTCCCCGCTGGTGACGGTCGCCGCCGTCAACGGGCCCGCGGTGGGTGCCGGGCTCAACCTCGCGCTGGTCTGCGACCTGCGCATCGCCGCCGCCTCGGCCTGGTTCGACTGCCGGTTCCTGCGCATCGGGCTCCATCCGGGGGGCGGCCACCTGCGCATGCTCCAGCGGCTGGTCGGGCCGCAGACCGCGGCGGCCATGGTGCTCGCCGGGCGCCGGCTGGACGCCGCGGCCGCGCGGGCCGCCGGCCTGGTGGTCGACGTGATCCCGGACGGCGAACTGGTCGCCGCAGCGGACGAGCTGGCCGGCCGGATC
>DATBGW010000275.1:0-4056 GCA_036557765.1 Actinoplanes sp. | reverse complement strand
TCGGCAGGAGCTGTTCAGCACGTACGACGCGCTGGCCGCCGGTGCCGTGGACGTGCTGGAGAAGCCGCGCGGCGACACCGACGACGACCAGTGGGGCGCGCGGCTGCGTGCCGCGATCCGGCTCATCTCGCGGATCCGGGTGATCCGGCATCCCCGCGCCCGGCTGGCCGGACCACCGCCGGGCGCCGTCCCGCCGCCGGACGCCCCACCGACGGCCGGTGAGATACGGGTGGTCGCGGTCGGCGCCTCCACGGGCGGCCCGGGCGCGCTGACCGAGCTGCTGCGCGCGCTGCCGCCCGGCTTTCGCGCGCCGGTGCTGTGCGTGCAGCACTTCGCGGCAAGCGAGCCGTTCGCTGTAGCGTTCACCGACTGGCTCGCCGGCCAGACCGGCCGTGCCGTCGGATACGCAAGGGACGGCGCCGAAATTCGCGCGCTCGCCGGCCGGGTCGTCCTCGCCCCGCCGGACCGGCATCTGACCGTCTCCGGCGGCGTGCTGCGGCTGAACGACGGCCCGCCGCGACACAACTGCCGGCCCGCCGTGGACGTCCTCTTCGAATCAGTGGCCGACGAATACGGCCCGCACGCGACCGGTTGCCTGCTCACCGGTATGGGCCGCGACGGCGCTCTCGGCCTGCTGCGGATGCGCCGGCGGGGCGCGCCCACGTTCGCCCAGGACGAGGCGAGCTGCGTGGTGTACGGCATGCCCCGGGAGGCGGCGTTGCTGGGCGCCGCGGCGCAGGTGCTGCCACCGACGTGCATGGCCGTGCGACTGGCCACCCTCTCCACGGCCGCGGGGGTGCGGCGATGAACCCGACCGTCCTGATCGTCGACGACAGCCTGACCGTACGGATGGATCTGCATTCCGCGTTCGAGGCGGACGGCTTCGCCACTGTCCTGTGCGGGACCGGCGCCGAGGCCCGCGCCGCGTTCGGAAGCGCCCGGTTCGACGCGGCCGTACTGGACGTGCTGCTGCCCGACGCCGACGGCGTGGAGCTGTTGCGCGAACTGCGCGCCCGGCCGGATCGCGCCGGCACGGTGACGGTGCTGCTGTCCACCGAGGCCGAGGTGGCCGACCGGCTTCTGGGCCTGCGCACCGGGGCGGACGAGTATGTGGGCAAGCCGTACGACGCCGGCCACGTGGTGGCGCGCACCAGGCAGCTGCTCGGCGAGGTCCGGCACCGCCCGGGCGATCGGGCGCTGGTGCTGGTCATCGACGACAGCGCCACGTTCCGGGAACTGCTGCGCGAGATGCTCGAGGCGCAGGGATACGCGGTGCTCACCGCCGCGTCCGGCGAAGAAGGGCTGCGGGTCGCCGCCGACCACCGGCCCCGCGCGGTCATCGTGGACGGCATCATGCCCGGGATGGACGGCGCCACGGTGATCCGCCGGATCCGGCTCGACCCGGCGCTGCGCGACACCCCGTGTCTGCTCACCACCGCCTCGGACGACTATGCCACCGAGGTGCAGATGCTCGAGGCCGGCGCGGACGGCTTCGTACGCAAACAGCAGGACCCGGCGGTGGTGCTCGCCAAGCTCTCCGCGATGCTGCGGCAGAGCACCGAGCAGCTGCCCATCGCACCGGCGGGCAGCCTGCACGGCCCCAGCAAGGTGCTCGCCGTGACGCCGGACCGGGACCGTCTCGCCGCGCTGGCCGACGCGTTGCGCACCGACGGGTACGACGTTGTGCCGGCCACCGGCGCCGCGGACGCGCTGCAGCTGCTCGCCGGGCAACCGGTCGACTGCATCGTGCTGGGCCTGGGCGCGACCGGCGACGACGGCCGGGAGACCTGCCGGCGGATCAAGGAGGTGCCGGGCATCGCGGACACGCCGCTGGTCATGACCGGCGGCACCGACGACGACATGCTCACCTGCCTGGCGGCCGGCGCCGACGACTACGTGCGCGCCGCGGAAGGCCCGGAGGCGTTGCGTGCCCATGTCCGTACGCAGATCCGGCGCAAGCAGTCGCACGACGAGAGCCGGCGGATCCGCGAGGAGCTGATGCGCCGGGAGCTGGCGGCGGCCGAGGAACGCGCCGCGCGGCAGCTCGCCGAGACCCGCGCCGCGCTGGTCGAGGAGCTGGAGTGGCGCAACCGCGAACTGGAGGCGTTCAGCGGTTCGGTGTCGCACGATCTGCGTGGCCCGTTGCAGATCATCAGCAGCTTCGCCGAGGACATGCTGGACGACGACGAGGAGCCGCTGAACACCCTGGCGCGGCACCGGGTGCAGCGCATCGCCGCGGCGGCGGACCGGATGGCGACGCTGGTGGAATCGCTGCTGATCCTGGCCAGGGCCAGTCGCGGGGACCTGCGCCGGGAACGGTTCGATCTCTCCGCGTGCGCCCGGGAGGTGGCGGCCGACGTGACGGCCCGGGAGCCCGACCGGAAGGTGCGCGTCGTCGTGCAGGACGGCATGGCCGCCGACGCGGATCAGGGCCTGGTACGGGTGATCCTGGAGAACCTGATCGCCAACGCGGTCAAGTTCACCCGCCGGGTCGAGGAGCCGCTGATCGAGATCGGCTCGGTGACCGCCGGATACTTCGTCCGTGACAACGGCGCCGGTTTCCCGTCCGGGAAGGCGGGTGAGTTGTTCCGGCCGTTCGCCCGGCTGCACAGCGCGGAGGATTTTCCGGGCACCGGCATCGGCCTGACCACCGTGCACCGCGCGGTGGAGCGCCACGGCGGTGAGATCTGGGCCGAGGCCGAGGAAGGGCACGGCGCGACGTTCTGGTTCACGCTGCCGGCGAGTTAGCGGGTGCGGGTGTCCCCATGTCCGGCTCCGATGCCGCCGGAGGTTCATCGCAAGAGGTGTATGCGGCTACGGTATTTTTCATGCGGCTGGTCTTCATTGACGACAGTGAACAACGTCAACCGCCACGGCAGGGGCTGGGCCATCTTCGAGCACTGGGTGCTGTGATCTTTCCTGAGACGGGAATCGCCGGATATGCGGAAGACCTGACCACGATTCGTAGCGAGCTCGGGATTCCCACCGGGGAGGAAATCAAATGGAATCCCAGGAAGGGCACGCACCTGTCAGCGGTAGGGGGCGATGTCGCAGGCGTCCTGCGTCGTCGCATGCTCCAATCTGCGATAGCCCGGGACGTCCGTTCGATCGTCGTGATCATTGACCACGGAAAGAGTTACAAGAAACAAAGCTCCGCCGAGGTCGGCCGAGAGGTGCTCAAGTGGCTCTTCGAGCGCATCTCCATGCATCTTACGGATCACGACGACTCGGGAATCGTGGTCGCCGACAAGCCCGGGGGCGGCGCACGAGAAGAGAAACAGTGGCTGACTGACACGCTTCGACTGACGAACGACGGCACCGAGTACGTACGCCCGGGCAAGGTTGTGCTCCCCATCGTCACTGCCGACTCTCAACATGTGCCACACCTGCAATTGGCTGATTTGATAACGGCAGCCACCACGGCCGCGATTGCCGGCCGCAGATCGGGCCTCAGCCTTGGACCGCTCCTGGGTAAAATGATGCACCGGCACAGCCTGAACGCCGTAAACGGTGCCGGGCTCGTATTGTTTCCCGAGACGTACAACCTACTGTATTGGTGTTTCGGGGAAACCACGTGGGCCAAGCCTTCTACACACGCCAGTTGCACGCTGCCTAATCCTGCTTGGCGCTACGGCACGAGCGACGGCCTAACGCCATGACCGACCTGGCTACCTCGATCCTCATCTGCTAGATCAACGCCATTGCTTTCGTTCTTGACTATCGGCAATAGGTATATGAAGCAGCAATTTGCCGGTCATTCGGACATTCGACGCAGATACCCCTCCACAAGCTGTCCCGCTGCCGCGGAAGGTGTCATACGGGTGTTCTAATCTGGCTGCGTGTTGGGCATTCTTCACCAGCTTTCGTCTGCGGCCGCCAAGTGCGCCGACGTGTCGGTGTGGGCGCTGTCCGACACCGACCTGGGGGCCGCGGTCGAGCACGTGCACCGGTTGGAGCAGACCATCGCCGCTGTCAAGCTTCACCTGATCGGCGAGCTTGACGGTCGCGATCTGCCGACCCGGCAGAGCGTGCGGGACACAGTGACGTGGCTGCGGT
>DATBGW010000274.1:0-7481 GCA_036557765.1 Actinoplanes sp. | reverse complement strand
GAGAACGGACATAAGGGCAACCACAACTCCAAGATCGCGGTGGATCTTCGGGGCACCATCCTCAGCCGCGAGATCGCGGTGGATCTTCAGGGCACCACCCTCAGCGGCGAGATCGCGGGGAGCTTGGGGGGTGGGTCAGCGGAGGGCGTACTCGAGGGTGTGGCGTTCGTAGTCGAGCAGCCGGAGATCGCGCATCGGGCGCCGCAGATGGCCCTTGTGCACGATCCGGACGAACGCCGGATCGCCTGCTGCCGCCATCCGCCGGATGCCCTCGACATGGTCGACGATCCGCTTGCGGATGGTTCGGACCAGCCGGTGCCGGTCGCGCGGGATCAGCCCGTACGCATCAGCGAACAGCCGCAGCCGCCGGGGCCGGTTCGGACGCTTCCAGCCCAGCGTGTACGAGTCCCGGTCGCTGAACAGCGGCACCCACGTCCACGCCGCGTACGCGACGTCGTAGATCCGGGCCCCGGGCGACGCGAGGTCGAAGTCGATAAGCGCGAGCGTCCCGTCCGGCCGCCAGACGACGTTGTGCGGAGCCGCGTCGTGGTGGCAGATCACCTCGGCGTCCGGCGGCGGCGGCCCGAACGAGCGCCACACCGAGCCGGGCGGCGGCCGGAACCCGTACTGGGCGTCGTGGAACATCCGCAGCATGGTCGCCACGGTGACCAGCGCCTCTTCGGTCACCCAGTGCGGCGCCAGTGGATACTCTCCGCACTCACCGTCGAGGTACGACAGCACCTCACGGCCGTGCTCATCCATGCCCAGGGCATGCGGGGAACCGGTGAACCCGACCCGTTCGAGGTGGTTCAGGAGCGCGTGCACCGCCGGCGTCCACGGGCCGGCGTTGCGCCGGACGGTGTCGCCGATGCGGGAGACCGTGCTGACGTTGCCGCCGTGCAGCGGAATTTCGCGCACGGGATCCTGCGTCACCCACGACCTCCCCGACCGATGTGCACAAAACTCAACCGAGACTACGCGTCGGCGCCAAGAAGGGCCTCGACGAAGGCCGCCGGCTCGAACGGCGCCAGGTCGTCCTTGCCCTCGCCCAGGCCGACCAGCTTGACCGGTATGCCCAGCTTGCGCTGGACCGCGATGACGATGCCGCCCTTGGCCGTGCCGTCCAGCTTGGTCAGCACCACGCCGGTGACATCCACCACGTCGGTGAAGACCCGCGCCTGCTCGAGGCCGTTCTGGCCGGTCGTGGCGTCCAGCACGAGCAGCGTCTCGTCGACCGGGCCCTGCTTCTCCACCACGCGCTTGACCTTGCCCAGCTCGTCCATCAGGCCGACCTTGTTCTGCAGGCGGCCGGCCGTGTCGATCAGAACGGTGTCCACGCCGGTCTCGGTACCACGCCGCACGGCGTCGAACGCCACACTCGCCGGGTCGCTGCCCTCCGGGCCGCGGACCGTCTCCGCGCCGACCCGCTCACCCCAGGTGGCGAGCTGCTCGCTGGCCGCCGCGCGGAACGTGTCAGCGGCGCCGAGCAGCACGGTACGGCCGTCGGCCACCAGCACCCGGGCGATCTTGCCGCAGGTGGTGGTCTTGCCGGAGCCGTTCACGCCGACCACCAGCGCGACCGCCGGCCGGCCCTCGTGCGGAGCGGTCCGCAGGCTGCGGTCCATGTCCGGCTCGAGCGCCGCGACCAGCTCCTCGGCGAGCTGTTGGCGCACCTCGGCCACGGTACGGGTGCCGAGCACCCGGACCCGTTCCCGGAGCCGTTCCACGATCACCCCGGTGGCCTCCACGCCGACGTCCGCGGTGATCAGACTGTCCTCGATCTCCTCCCAGGCGTCCTCGTCGAGGTGATCGCGGGACAGCACGCTGAGCAGGCCGCGGCCGAGCGCGTTCTGCGACCGGGCCAGCCGGGCGCGCAGCCGGACCAGCCGGCCGGCGGTCGGCTCCGGCTTCTCGATGACCGGCGCTTCTTCGACGATGACCGGCGGCTCGGCCGGCCGTCCGATCAGCGGTGGAAGCTCCTCCTCGGTGGGTACCGTGGGCGGCCGTTCCAGCGTCGTCGTGCCGCCGCGCTCGGCCGGCGGGACCTCGCGACGGCGGATCCGCGGCACGACCAGGCCGACGGCCGCGACGACCACCACGACCAGCAAGATCAGGACGGCGACCAGATACTCCATGCCGAAATCCTGACAGATGCGTCGCGGCGGTGCGGCGGCCGGGCGCTTGGGGTGGCGAAATACCGGTCCCCTGGGGACCATGGGAGACCCCAGCCCCCAGGAGGCCCTCTCATGTGCCAGACAATGTCGTGACCGCGGAGCTGCTCATCGGCCCGGTGCTGCGGCGCGTCACCGGCGATCGGGCCACGATCTGGGTGGAGACCAGCGAACCCACGCTGGTTCGGATCGAGGCCGAGGGCGGCGGTTCCGGATCCGCGCGCACGTTCGGCGCGTACGGGCATCACTACGCGCTCGTGGTGGTCGACGGCCTCCGGGCCGACACCGCCAGCCGGTACCGGGTGCTGCTCGACGAGCAGCCGGCGTGGCCGCCGGCCGACTCGCCGTACCCGCCGTCGATGATCCGTACCCGCGCCGCGGACGACCGCGATCAGCCAGTGCGCCTGGTGTTCGGGTCGTGCCGGGAGGCGACCCCGGACGCGGCGCGCAAGCGGCTGCCCCCCGACGCGCTCGACGCGTACGCCCGGCGGCTCCTGGCCGACCCGCTGAACCCGGACGTGCGTGCGGACTCCATCCTGCTGCTGGGTGACCAGGTGTACGCGGACAAGACCTCCGCGCGGGTACGCCGGTTCCTGCGCCGGCGCCGGGCGGCCGGCCACCACAACAGTGGTCCGGTCGACCAGGTCATCTCGTTCGAGGAATACACGAAGCTCTACTTCGAATCCTGGCGTGACCCGGAGCTGCGCTGGCTGTTCGCCACCGTGCCGACCCTGATGATCTTCGACGACCACGAGATCATCGATGACTGGAACACATCCGCGTCCTGGCGGGCGGACATGTCCCGGCAGCCGTGGTGGCACGAGCGGATCGCCGCCGGTCTGGCGTCGTACTGGGTCTACCAGCATGTCGGCAACCTGGACCCGGACGAGCTCGCCGCCGACCCGCTGTACCCGAAGGTCAGTGTGGTGGAGGACGCCACCGGGCTGTTGCGCGACTTCGGACGATCGGTGGACGAACCGGAGTCGGCGACCAATGAAGTCAAGCCCTACCAGTGGAGCTTCGCGCTGGACTTCGGCCGGACCCGGATCATCATGCTCGACAACCGGTGCAGCCGGGTCCTCACCCCCGGACGGCGGGAGATGCTGCCGGCGGCGGAGTGGAACTGGTTCGTCGACCAGGCACACGGCGACTACGACCACCTGGTGGTGGGCTCATCCTTGCCGTGGCTGATGCCGCCCGCCATCCACCACCTGGAGGCCTGGAACGAACGGGTGTCGGACTCGCCGCGGAGCCGGGCCGCCGCGTTCGGCGAGACGGTACGCCGGGCGTGCGATCTGGAGCACTGGGCGGCGTTCACCCGGTCGTTCGATGGGCTCGGTGAGCTGTTCCGGCGGCTCGGCGAGGGTTCCGAGGGGGCACCGCAGCATCGAGTCGGCGCCGGCGGCGCGTACGCCGCGCCCGCCTCGATCAGTGTTCTCTCCGGCGACGTCCATCACTCGTACGTGGCGCGGGCGATGCTCGGGCCGGACGTCTTGACACCGGTCTACCAGTTGACCTGTTCGCCGATCCACAACCAGGTGCCTGCGCCGGTGCGGCCGCTCATGCGGCTCAGCTGGTCCCGGGCCGGTGCGCGTGCGATGCGCGCCCTGGCGCGGTCGGCGGGCGTACGGGCGCCGGCCTGGCGCTGGGCCCGCCTGGCCGGCCCGTACTTCGGCAATGCGGTGAGCACGCTGCGGCTGCTGGGTGGCAGCGCAGTGGTCACGGTCGAGGGCACCACGATGGACGGTGATCTGTTCGAAGTCGCCACGGTGGCGCTCAGGCATTCCTAAGTCACTTGGTTTATCCGTCCGGCCGTTGTATTGTACCTACAGAGCGACATGGGCCCTGCTGTTCCAGGATTGGCACACCCGTGCCAATCCTCACCGGTATGATTCGAGTATGACGAGGCGGATCACTGTGAGTCTTCCCGACGACGTTGCGGACTACCTCAGCAAACATCCGAACAGCTCGGCCATCGTGACGGAGGCGATCCGGGCCCGCATGCAGCGCTCGGAAACAACGCGGGCGATGCTGGAGGCCGTCGGCTTCCGGCTGACCGACGAAGGTGCGGCATGGGCACGGTCCGTGCTCAAACCGCTGACCGACGAGCAGAAGGCCAGGGCTCAGCGGCGACACGAGCTCATAACGTCCGGGCGTTGGGACGAGATCTGATGGGCGCGCTGGAGGTCCCTGCCGAGATCCGGGCGGTGCTGGACCACACGGCACTGCAGTCATACGCCCGCGGGCATATCCACGTCGGCGAACTTTTCGGCGAGGTTACGAAGGATGAGAACGCGGTCGTCGCCATTCCGAGCGTCGCGTTGCTCGAGGCGCACGCCCGATCCGTCGATGATCCGCACGCCAAGGCACTGTTGAATTACCTTGTCACTCTGCCTGGGGCAATGGTGCTCGACCTTGACCTGGCGACGGTCCCGGAGGCGGCGGGATACGTCCGGATTCTGCGGGGCAACCTTCCCCGAGCGCATACAGCGTGGGCTGCCGGCGCCTACCGGGCGGTTTGCGTCACCACGGAGCCGGAGGAGTATCCGGAGCAGGTCCTGGACGACCAGGTCGTGGCTATCCCCACCAAGGACGCGTAACTCGGCTGCGGAACGCCGCGGGCGGGGTCCAGGATGATCGGATGACGTCCTGGACCGCGCCCGCTGTCACCCGTATCGACGAACCCTCAACCGGCGCCGAGCGTCCCATGCTCGAGGGCTGGCTGGACTGGCAGCGGCAGACGCTGCTGATCAAGGCCAGCGGCCTCACCGCCGAGCAGCTCAAGCTCGCCAGTGCGCCGCCCTCCAACCTCACGCTGCTCGGCCTGATCCGGCACATGACCGAGGTGGAACGGAGCTGGTTCCGCACTCGGGCGGTCGGGGACAACGACCTCGATTCCCTGTACTGCACGGACGACAACCCCGACGGTGACTTCGACGATGTAGCAGGCGCCGATGCCGAAGCCGACTACACCGCGTTCCTGGCCGAGCTGGACGCGGTGCGCAAGGTCGCGACCGACCTGCCGCTCGAGCACGAGTTCACCACCCGCCGCGGCCGCGTGACCAGCGTGCGCTGGGTCTACCTGCACATGATCGAGGAGTATGCCCGCCACAACGGCCACGCCGACCTGCTCCGCGAACGCATCGACGGCGCAACCGGCTACTGACCTCCCCCGCTCCCCGCGATCTTGGAGTTGTGGTTGCCTTTATGCGGCATAGCGCCCGCTTTGGTCCAACCACAACTCCAAGATCGGTGGACTGTGGGTGGCGCCGGGGGCCGGGGGCAGCGGAGCGGCCGGGACGGAGCGGCGGTGAGAACGGCTTAGGAGCCAGGCGCGAACGGCAGGGTGGGCGGCGGCTGGTCCGGAGCTCCGGGAGACAACGGCGCCTGGTACGTGGTCGCCGGCACGGTCGCGCCGGGATACTCCGGCGGCGGCGCCTTGATCGGTGATCGGGGCACCCCGGGTGGGATCGACACCGCGGTCGAGGGCGATCCGGGGCTCGGCGGCGACGCCGGAACCAGCTGTGACGCCGCCGGCGCCTGCGGAACGACCGGGCGCTCGTCGCCGGCCCGCGGTTGGCCCAGGGCGATACCGGCCCCAAACGCCGCGGCTACAACCAGACCCAGCCCGGCGGAGGCCGCGTACCGCCGTCGGCGCCGCCGATCACTACGAGCCCGGACGTCCGCCGCGACCGCCATCCGTCCGGTACGCCCGGCGTGCTCGGCAAGCGCCGTCAGCCCGCCGGACAGGTTCTGCTCAGCCATGACGGTTCGCCCCCACGGCGTACTCCTCGGTGTCCATGAGATGAACGGCCAGAGCCTTGCGCCCGCGGGCGAGCCGCGCCTTGACCGTCCCGGCCGGAGCGTCGACCTCAGCGGCGATCTCATCGACGCTCAGGCCGACGAGATGGTGCAGCACGATGACGCGCCGCTGATCCACCGGGATCTGGCGGAGCGCATGCACGAGAGCCACGTGGTCCGGACTGAGGCCGTCGGCGTCCGGCGGCGCCGCATCGCGGTGGTGGGCGCGGAGCCGATTCACGGCCTTGCGCCAGCTGCTGACCGCGGCGCGGTACGCCACCTGCCGTACCCATGCCTCCGGGCTGCCACAGTCCCGCACGGTGCCCCAGCGGTCCCAGGCCCGCAGGTACGCCTCCGCGACCGCGTCCTCCGCCTCGGCGCGGTCGCCGGTGATCGCGTACAGCTGGCCCAGCACCCGGCGCGACGACGCCACGTAGAACGCGTCGAACTCCCGCGCGTCTCGCACCGCACCCCCCAAGACCCGCTGACCGTCCGATGTCACTCTTCCAGACGCCCGAGCCCGCCATCCGGTTGCATTCTTCCTTCTCTCGCCGATCTTGGAGTTGTGATTGGAACAAACCGGGCGCCATTTCGCATAAGGGCAACCACAACTCCAAGATCGGCGAGAAGATGCGGGGCGACTGACGAGAAGAGGCGGGTTAGAGGCCCAGGGCTCCGCGGAGGTAGGGGATGTCCTGCGAGCCGGTCCAGCGGAAGGCCGGCATCCCGGCGGCTCGGGCGCCGCGCACGGCCCGGTCGTCGTCGTCCACGAACAGGATCCAGTGCGACTCCAGATCCAGGGCGGCGCGGGCCCGGACGAAGAACTCCGGCGCCGGCTTGTGGACGCCGATCTCCCACGAACTGACCACGACGTCCACCTCGTCGGCCAGACCCAGGGAGCCGAGGTCATCGCGAAGCCGGTCGGTCGCGTTCGTGGCCAGTGCCACCGGCCGGCCGGCGGCCCGCGCCTCCCGCACGAACGCGAGGACGTCGGAGTCCACAGTGCCCCGATGCCGCTGCCATTGCGCCACGGCGGCCGCGGCCCGATCCGGCGGCAGCGGCAGCCGCGCGGCGACGGCCGCCATCCATTCCGCGTCGGTCAGCTCGCCGGCCACCGCGGGCCGGTACAGGTCCCACGCCATGGCCGTCCCGAGCAGCACGTCCGGAGTCAGTCCGTACGACCGCTCGACGGACGCCGGCACGGACGGATCCCAGCGACGCAGCACGCCGTCCAGGTCGATGAGCAGGGCCCGGGCGGGTTGGCGCCGCATGCTTTGCTAGGCCTTGTTTCGTAACCCGACCAGGGCTGCGGCGAGGCCCAGAGCGCGCCTGACAGCGTCCGCGGAACGCCCACATACAACACCGGTATGAGGGCATTCCGCGGCCGATGCCAGACACACTCTGGACCGCGCCTCGCACTTGGCCGGGTTACGAAACAAGGCCTAGTCCTCCGGTTCGCGGTTGAGCCGCTGGCTGATCACCTGCGTCACGCCGGCGCGCATGGTGACG
>DATBGW010000273.1:0-4700 GCA_036557765.1 Actinoplanes sp. | reverse complement strand
GGCGGAACCGCGCCTTTCCCTCCTCGGTGATCGGGAATCCGGCCGCGCGGAGCACCTCGTCCCCCGTGCCGCGCGGGCCCGGGTCGGGAGTTGTCATGGGACTAGGGTACCGGGCTCGTCCCCGGGCGAAATTGACATGTGACTAGTCTGCATCAGACTAGTGCGAATGTCTATACGTCCAACGTAGGAACATAGAGCGAAGGGCGAGACCGGCCACGGGTCTCGCCCTTCGTCAACAGAGCGCGGGTCAGGCTGCCACGGTCACGCATACCTCGTTCAGGCCACGGTCGGCGTCCACCTTCAGGTCGCCGTTCCCGTGCCGGGACAGTGCCCGCAACGTCCACGGCCCGGGCGCGGCGAAGAACCGGAAGACACCCTGCGGCGACGTCACCACCTCGGCCGTGAACTCGCCGGTGACGTCGAGCAGGCGAACGTACGCCCCGCCCACCAGCTCGTCGTCGGCATTGCGCACCACGCCGGTGATGACGGTTTCCTTCTCCAGGTCCACGCTGGCCGGAATCGGCGCGGACTGGTCGGGTGCCGCGCAGCCGGCCACATTGGAAGCAGCCATGATCACGCCTTTCCGGGTTCGTCGCCGAGCGCGATCGGCACGCCGATGAGCGAGCCGTACTCGGTCCAGGAGCCGTCGTAGTTCTTCACGTTCTGGCGGCCGAGCAGCTCTTGCAGCACGAACCAGGTGTGGCTGGAACGCTCGCCGATCCGGCAGTACGCGATGGTGTCCAAGTTGTCGTCGATACCGGCGTCGGCGTACAGCTTCGCCAGCTCGTCGTCGGACTTGAACGTGCCGTCCTCGTTTGCAGCCTTGCTCCACGGCACGTTGATCGCGGTCGGAATGTGTCCTGCGCGCTGCGCCTGCTCCTGCGGCAGGTGGGCGGGTGCGAGCAGCCGGCCGGCGAACTCGTCGGGGCTGCGCACGTCCACGAGGTTCTGCGAACCGATCGCCTTGACCACGTCGTCGCGGAAGGCCCGGATTGACAGGTCCGGCGACTTGGCCTGGTAGCTGGTCCCCGAGCGGGACGGCGCGTCGGTCGAGTACGGCCGTGCGTCGAGTTCCCACTTCTTGCGGCCGCCGTCGAGAAGCTTCACGTCGGAGTGCCCGTACAGCTTGAAGTACCAGTACGCGTACGCGGCGAACCAGTTGTTGTTCCCGCCGTAGAGAACGACGGTGTCGTCGTTGCTGACGCCGCGCTCGGAGAGCAGCGCGGAGAACTGCTCACCGTTCACGAAGTCGCGGCGGACCGGGTCCTGCAGGTCCTTCTTCCAGTCCAGCTTGATCGCGCCGGGGATGTGGCCGCCGTCGTACGCGGTGGTGTCCTCGTCCACCTCGACGAACACGATGCCTGGCGTTTCCAGATTCTTCTCAGCCCAGTCGGCAGATACGAGCGCGGTGTCGCGACTCATCGATGTACTCCCTTGTCACGTGAGAGGGGGAGTCCGCACGCGTGCGCGAACCCCAACGAAAAGGTTGGATCAGCGATTGGTGCGAACGGCGCCACTGCCGGGCGAAGGAGAAATGCGAGTGGCCCCGTCAGAGGACAGGGCAACACAGGCAGGCGGCCACGCGGCACAGGTCGACCGCGCGCCGTTTCCAGAGCAACACGCTCATGGGATCCGACCCTACCAGCGGTTCCACGTCCCGGAACACCGCCGACCACCATCCGGGAACGAGGTCCCCGTCACAGCGCGCCCGCGTTGAGCGGCACCTCGTTCGCGGCGGCGGTCACCACCAGGCCGTCCGCGGTGGGTTCGACCTTTTTCAGGACCAGCTTCAACGGCAGCTGCGGGAGCCGCAGATCGATGGAGATCTGCCTTGCGTAGTTGTTGAGCAGGTTCTGCACGAACGGCACATCCGGAAGGCCGTCCGCCGTCACCTGGTCGAAGCGGAGCGAAACGACGTTGTTCTGCAACGTCACATCGGCCGTTCCGCGGACGGTGACCTGTTGGTTCAACACGGTCAGCGGCGCCGTGACGGCCAGCTTGCCGTCCTTCTCGGCCAGCTTGAGTCCCGGCTTGTCGACCAGCTGCGCGACCTCGGCGTAGCTCACCGTGCCGGTACCGGTGACCGTGGTGGCGACGATGTTGCCCTGGCCGGTGCGCAGCGTCTCCAGCGGCGCGCGGACGTCCTTGGCCCGCACGTCCAGCAGCGGCATGCTGATCGTCTTGCCGTTGGCGACCGGCCCGGTGAAGTTCCGGAGCTCGATCTTGATCTCCTTGTACCGGCCGTTCACCACCTGGGTGAGGAACGGAACGCCCTCGATCGTCACGTCCGGTTTCTCACTCGTGGCTTTCTGGTTCGCGACCTGCTCCGCGACCCGATCGCTGATGACGCGCTCCGCATAGGACGCGCCGAAGCGGTCCAGCACCGCCAACGCCCCGATGATGATGATCAGCAGAACGATGAACGTGACGAGCACGCGCCGGCCGGTTCGCCGTCGGGGCTTCCGCGAGCCGTACACCTCACCCACTGGTCCTCCTGGGGTCGTCGTCGGAGAGGACGGTATATGCCCCGCTCCACCAGCCCACGAAACGAACCCGTCAACCCGCGATCTTGGAGTTGTGGTTGGCACAAAACCATTGCGAACGGACAAAAGGGCAACCACAACTCCAAGATCGCGGAGAGACGGAGTTAGGAATCGCGGAGCGACGGAGTTAGGAATCGCGGAGCGACGGAGTTAGGAGAGGTAGAAGACGGTCAGGGCGTATGCGGTGGGGGCGGTTGCGGCGAACGCCCCCAGTGGACCCTGCATGTGCCGGGCCACCCAGAACGTCGGCGCGGCGCCGGCCATGCTGCGGCCCGCCTCCGCGTAGTTGACGGCCAGATCGACCAGGACGGCGATCGCGGCCGCCACCAATCCGAGAACCGCACCCTTCGCCGGGGTGAACGGCAGCACCAGCACACTGCCCAGCCCGGCCGCGGCCAGCGTGCCGAGCATGGCGCCCAGAACGATCCCCGCTCCCCCGCGGGCCACCTGCGGCGCGATCCGCGGCTTGGCGAACACCGCGTCGGTGAGCCGCGCCGCCACCACCGCCACGCCCGCCGCGGCCAGGCAGACCATCACCGCCTGCGTCCCGATCGGCTTGCGGGTCAACACGATCAGCGACGCGAACGCCACCACGCCCAGTACCAGCAGCAGCGTCGCCCCGACCGAGTCGCGCGCCCGTTGCCGGTCGGCGGCGCGGACACCCTGCACGGCGACCGCAGCGACGAGTGCCCCGCCGGCCACGTAGACCAGTGGCACCAGCGAATCGGCGTCGCTGGTCACGGCCGTGTAATCGGCGACCAGCCCGGCGGCCACGCAGATACCGGCGACAACCGCCGGCGCCGGCGGCCGGATCGCCATCGTCCAGGCGAGGACGAACAGTAGCTGCACGCCGAAGACGACGATCGCGTACGGAACGCGGGCGTCCGGCCCGGTGGTCTGCGCGCCCAGGATCAGGCCCACGGCCAGCAACGCGGCGAATCCGGCCACGGCGACGGAAAGGCGGCGGCGTACCGGTACGGCCGGAGTGTCCTCCTCGGCGCCCTCTTCGGAGGGATCAGAGTCGGTGACCGGCGGAGGCACGGCGCTGTAGACGCCCGCCATCGCCCGGCCGGGCGCTGACCGGGCGATCTCCCGGGACAGTTCGGCACCCCACGGGTCACGGTCGTCGTTCGGCAACGTCACCCCAGCGATGGTGCCAGACCGCGCGGCGCGTGTGTAAACAGCTCGTTACCAAGCCCACGTCAGCGGCGTTCGCTACGTCACTTCATGATCCTGACCAGCACGGTTACCGGGACGTATCAGTTAAGGTAAGGCCAGCCCACCCGTCGGTGACGCCGGGATCAGATGCTCCGGTGACGCAAGCGGCCACCGCGCCGCGAGATGCGAGGTGAGTGTGGAGATCCTCCTGTTGGTGACAGCCCGGGCCGGCGAACCATCCGCTGTGCTGCCCGCGCTCGATCTGCTCCCCCACTCGGTGCGGACCGCGCCCCGCGACGTCCGCACCCTGATGTCCGGACCCAGCCCCGACGCCGTGCTGGTGGACGCCCGCTCGGAGCTGTCCGAGGCCCGGGCCACCTGCCGCATGCTTCACGCCACCGGCCTCGGCGTGCCGCTGGTGGCGGTGGTGACCGAGGCGGGCCTGATCGCGCTGAACGCCGACTGGGGCGTGGACGACGTCATTCTGGCCACCGCCGGCCCGGCCGAGGTCGAGGCCCGGCTACGCCTTGGCGTGGGCCGGTTGAACAACGCGACCGCCGGCGCCGGCGGTTCGATCCGGGCCGGCGACCTCACCATCGACCCGGACACGTACGCGGCGAAGCTGAAGGGCCGCCCGCTCGACCTCACCTACAAGGAGTTCGAGCTGCTGAAGTTCCTCGCCCAGCACCCGGGCCGGGTGTTCACCCGGGACCAGTTGCTGCGCGAGGTCTGGGGCTACGACTACTTCGGCGGCACCCGGACCGTGGACGTGCACGTCCGGCGGTTGCGCGCCAAGCTCGGCGCCGAGCACGAGGCGATGATCGGAACGGTACGCCAGGTCGGCTACAAGTTCGTGGGCCCGCCGTCCGGCCGCCAGCTGCACGACAACGAGCCGGTTTCGCTTCCGGTCTGATCGGGCACCCGATCTTCATGACCACCGTCCAACCGGTCCGCGTCACGGGCCGGCTGTCCGGTGTCGAGGCAGCCGGCGTGCTGGCG
>DATBGW010000272.1:0-4254 GCA_036557765.1 Actinoplanes sp. | reverse complement strand
TCGGCTACCCCGAGGAGCAGGTCGAGGCCATCGTCGAGCACATCGCCGACCACGGCCACGTCGTGGACGCGCCGAGCCTGCGGATCGAGCACTACAGCGTGTTCGACTGCGCGATGGGTGAGCGGTCGATCGCGCCGATGGGCCACGTGCGGATGATGGCGGCGGTGCAGCCGTTCATCTCCGGTGCCATCTCCAAGACGGTCAACATGCCCGAGTCGGCGACCGTCGAGGAGATCGAGGAGATCCACTACCAGGGCTGGAAGCTCGGCCTCAAGGCGCTGGCGATCTACCGCGACAACTGCAAGGTGGGCCAGCCGCTGTCGGCGGCGAAGAAGGCTCCGGCGGAAGCCGACAAGGAGGCCGAGACCAAGGCGGTCGAGAAGGTCGTCGAGTACCGCCCGGTTCGCAAGCGGCTGCCGAAGAAGCGCCCGTCGGAGACTGTGTCGTTCTCGGTCGGCGGCGCCGAGGGCTACCTGACCGCGTCGTCCTATCCGGACGACGGCCTCGGCGAGGTCTTCCTCAAGATGTCGAAGCAGGGCTCCACGTTGGCCGGCGTCATGGACGCGTTCTCGGTGGCCATCTCCATCGGCCTGCAGTACGGAGTGCCGCTGGAGACGTTCGTCGGCAAGTTCACCAACATGCGGTTCGAGCCGGCCGGTATGACCGACGACCCGGACATCCGCATGGCGGCGTCGGTGATGGACTACATCTTCCGGCGTCTCGCACTGGACTTCCTGCCGTACGACACCAGGGCCGAGTTGGGCATCTTCACCGCCAAGGAGCGGGCCGCGCAGATCCAGGCGGAGGCCGAGGCGGCCACAATGGACCTTGCCGGCATGGCGCAGTCCGCGCCGGTGTCCGCACCGGTCGGTGCGGCCGCGGCGCCGCAGGCCGAGGCGCCCAAGGCCCCGGAGGCGCCGCCGAGCGGCGGGGACAAGCACGTCGGCTCGTCCACCGAGTTGCTCGAGGTGGTGCTGGGACAGTCCGCCGATGCGCCGCTCTGTTTCACCTGCGGTACGAAGATGCGCCCGGCCGGTAGTTGCTACGTCTGCGAGGGCTGCGGTTCCACATCGGGCTGCAGCTGACCCGCCCACAAATAAGCGTCACCCGTGACGGGTGCCCCCGGCTTGTCGCCCCGGGGGCACCCGTCCGTCGTTAACCGCACCGTCCGTCGCCGTCAATGCGCCATTCGACGTTGCCCGTCGTACGATCGCCGGATTCTCCATTCCCCCGCGTCGATGTTAAGTGACCGCACAGGGGCGCGATGGGGGCGGTCATGGGGCGACGGGGCAACTGGTGGGCGCGGGCATCGGCCACCACGATCATGTTGGTGCTCACCGGGTCGGCGGTGGTGCTGCACCGCGCGCCGGCACCAGCGTCCGATCCGCACGCCGGGCACATCATGCCGCGCGCGGTGCCGGCCGCGGTCGCGACACCGGCGCCGCTGCCGCGCACCGGCTGGACCGCCACCGCGGACAGTGCCGGTGCCACGACCGTCGCCGCGAACGTGCTGGACGGCGACCCGGACACGACATGGCGCACGGCGGCCACGGCACTGCCGCACACCATCACCATCGACACGCACAACGCCGTCTCCATCAGCGGACTCACCTACCTGCCGCCGTCCGACTCCGCGAACGGGCGGATCGGCCAGTACCGCGTCACGAGAAGCAACGACGGAACGACCTGGAGCTCGCCTATCGCGACCGGCACGTTCGCCGACGACGGCGTACTGAAGACTGTTTCGTTCGGCACGGTGATCACCCGGTTCGTCCGGCTCACCGCGCTCACCGAGGCCGGCACCCGCGGCACGTGGTCGGCCGCCGCCGAGATCAACCTGCTCGGCGGCACCGACCCGGCGTTGCCGCGCAGCGGCTGGACGGTCGCCGCGGACAGCCAGGAGACCGCGCGCGAGAACGGCGCCGCCGGCAACGTCCTGGACGGCAACACCACCACGATCTGGCACACGCGGTACAGCCCCGCGCCGGCGGCGCCGTTGCCGCACACGATCACTGTGGACATGCACGTCCGGAACCTGGTGTCCGGCCTCAGCTACCTGCCCCGGCAGAGCGGATCGAAGAACGGCAACATCGGCCTGTACCGGATCGAGACCAGCGCCGACGGCACCGTCTGGGGACCGGCCGCGGCGACCGGCACGTTCGCGGACGTCACCACCGCGCAGACCGTCACGTTCCCGTCGGCGCTGGCCCGCTTCGTCCGGCTCACGGCGCTCAGCGAGGCCGGCAACCGCGGGCCGTGGTCCAGCGCCGCCGAGATCAACCTGCTCGGGCGGGCCGACCCCTCGCTGGCACGGACCGGCTGGACCGCCACCGCGGACAGCTCCGAGTCGGCACGCGGCGCCTACCCACCGTCCTTAGTGCTCGATGGCAACGCGGCGACGTTCTGGCACACACGGTGGACCCCCGCGCCGCCGGCGCCGCTGCCGCACACGCTGACGATCGACATGACCGCGTCCAAGTCCGTGGGAGGCCTCGCCTATCTGCCCCGGCCGGCCTCGTCGCCGAACGGGCGGATCGGCCGCTACACCATCCAGACCAGCGCGAACGGCACCAACTGGACCGCCCGCGTGACGAACGCGGCGTTCGCGGACAGCGCGGCGCTGCAGACCGTCGTGTTCCCGCCGGCGACCGCGCGATACGTACGGCTGACCGCGCTGACCGAGGCCGGCAACCGCGGACCATGGACCAGCGCCGCGGAGATCTACCTCCTCGGGCCGAGCGGATCCGTGTCGCCGCAACGCGGTACGTGGAGTCCGCCGGTCGGGTTCCCGCTCGTACCGGTCGCCGCCGCGATGCTGCCCAACGGCAAGATCCTGACCTGGTCGTCGTACGCGGTGGACACGTTCAGCGCCAGCCCCGGCGGCCGGACCGTCACGGCCACGTACGATCCGGCCACCGGCGTGGTCACCCAGCGCACCATCACCGAGACCGGCCACGACATGTTCTGTCCGGGCATCTCGGTACTGCCGGACGGCCGGGTGCTCGTGACCGGCGGCAACAACAGCGACAAGACCAGCATTTACGACCCGGCGACCGACGCCTGGACACCGGGCCCGGCGATGACCACCCCGCGCGGCTACCAGGCCAGTGCGACGCTGTCCGACGGCCGGGTGTTCACCATCGGCGGGTCGTGGAGCGGCGGCGTGGGCGGCGCCGGCACCACGCCGCACAAGGCCGGTGAGGTGTGGTCGGCCACGAGTGGCTGGCGGGCGCTGCCCGACGCATCAGTGGTGCCGATGCTCACCGCCGACGCCAACACCAACGGCGACTACCGCAAGGACAACCACGCCTGGCTGTTCGCGTGGTCCAACGGCACCGTGCTGCAGGCCGGGCCGAGCAAGGCGATGAACTGGTACTCGACCACCGGCACCGGCGGGGTGACCTCCGCCGGCACGCGCGGCGACGACGCCGACGCGATGAACGGCAACGCAGTGATGTACGACGCCGGCAAGATCCTCACGGTCGGCGGCGCGACATCGTACGAGCAGGTCAACGCGCGGGCCGGCGCGTACGTGCTGACCATCAACGGCTCCACGGTGACCACCCGCAAGGTCGCGCCGATGGCGAACCCGCGGGCGTTCCACAACAGCGTGGTGCTGCCGGACGGCAAGGTGGTGGTGTTCGGCGGGCAGAACTTCCCGGTGCCGTTCTCGGACAACACCGCGGTCCTGTCCGCGGAGCTGTGGGATCCGGCCACCGAGCAGTTCACCACGATGGCGCCGGCCGCGGTGCCCCGCACGTACCACAGCGTCGCGCTGCTGATGCCCGACGGCCGGGTGTTCACCGGCGGCGGCGGGCTCTGCGGTACGGGCTGCAGCACCAACCACTTCGACGGTGAGATCTTCACGCCGCCGAACCTGCTCAACGCCGACGGTACCCCTGCGTCCCGGCCGGTCATCACGTCGGCCCCGGATACCGCCGCGAACGGCACGGACATCACGGTCACCACGAACCGGGCGGTGTCGCAGTTCGCGATCGTCCGGATGGGCACTGCAACGCACTCGGTGGACACCGACCAGCGGCGCATCGCGCTGGCGCCGACCGCGGTGTCCGGCGGCTACCGGCTGACCATCCCGGCGGATCCCGGTGTGGCGCTGCCCGGCTACTGGATGCTGTTCGCGATCGACTCGGCCGGCGTGCCGAGCGTGGCCGCCACCGTCCGGATCGGCTAGCGCACCGGCGGGTAGGTTGGCCGGGTGACCGTCGACCTCGAACGCGCGAAGGTCGCGGTCGG
>DATBGW010000271.1:0-5722 GCA_036557765.1 Actinoplanes sp. | reverse complement strand
CTGCCCGGGACCGGCCAGGAGTGGGACGGGATCATCCGGCGGGGCGCCAAGCTGATCTACGCGTACGCCGAGGCCACGGTGCCCAAGGTCACGGTGATCACGCGCAAGGCGTACGGCGGGGCGTACGACGTCATGGGGTCGAAGCATCTCGGGGCCGACATGAATTTCGCCTGGCCGACCGCCCAGATCGCGGTGATGGGCGCACAGGGCGCGGTGAACATCCTGTACCGGAATGAGCTGGCCGGCGCCGACGATTCGGCCGCGCGGCGGGCCGAACTGATTGAGCAGTACGAGGACACGCTGGCCAACCCGTACATCGCGGCCGAGCGGGGTTACGTCGACGCGGTCATCCCGCCGTCGCAGACCCGCGCCCATGTCACCCGGGCGCTACGGACGCTACGCACCAAACGCGAGACGCTGCCACCGAAGAAGCACGGCAACATCCCGCTCTGACCGGCGTCCGGTGGTTCGGTCCGGCGCTCCAGGATCGCCGCGTGCGGAGTCTTGTCGCCGATGTACACCGCGGTCACTGGCCCGCTACCCGTTCGGCTGCGGCAGCCACTGGCCGGCCAGCATGAACGTGCCGATCACCAGCACCGCCACGGTGACCGCGCCGAACAGGAACACCCAGAAGAACGCCGGCACCCGCGTCAGCCGGGCCAGCTGGTCCGCGTCCGAGTCCCGCATCCGGCCACGGCTGCGAAGCTTCTGCAGCTCCCCCACCGGCCGTACGCCGCCGATCAGCAGGAACCACACACCCGCGTACGCAAACGCAGCCTGGACCTGCGGAGACGCGTACCAGGAGACGGCCACGACGATCGCTCCGGTGACGATCACGGACAACGCCCCGAAGACGTTCCGGATGTTGATCAGCATCAGCAGCAGGAGCACGGCCGCGAGCCATAGCAGCAGCGTGATGCGGTTGCCGCCGAGGATCCAGGCACCGGCGAGGCCGATCAATGACGGCGCGACGTAGCCGGCCAGCAGCGTAACGATCATGCCGAGCCCGGTGGGCCGGCCGGCCGACAGCGTCAGCCCCGACGTGTCGAACTCCAGCCGGATGCCGCGGAGCTTTCGCCCGGTCAGCAGCGCCACCAGCGCGTGGCCGCCTTCGTGGGCGATGGTGATCGCGTTACGCGCGACCCGCCAGATCGGCCGTACCGCCACCACCACGAGCGCGATCAGGGCCGTGACCAGCACCAGCGTGGCGGGCGGATCGGGCTGTGCGCCAAGGAGCCGGTCCCAGAGATCCGTCGCACCGTCGATCGACACAGCCCGCGAGCGTAGCGGACCGAGTCATGCAGCCGCTTATGCGCGCCGTCGACCGTACGGCGAAGCAGTCATCCGTCCGGGACGACGGGCCGGGACGGGCCGCACGAGCCAGTGGTGTGCAGTTCGGTGCCGCAACAACCACGAATGCGCGGCGGAGTTGCGGCGCTGCAGTCGAACGAGCCGGTCGACAACGTCGTGCCGGTGCGAGAGTCGCACGGCCAGCACCGCGCCGGCCGCGCTGACCAGGGCGGCGACCACCAGCAGGACGATGAGCGGGCCGGCTGATGCGGCGAGGAGCGCAGCGTCCACCACGGCGACGAGCATCCACAACGCCAGCGTGGGCTTGCTGCCGTATCGTCGGCCGGTCATGGTGCACCTCCATCCGTGGTCCCCGATGAATACCCACTCACCCGGAACTCACTCATGAGGTGTTTCAGGTCTTGGCCGGTACGAATCCCTTGTAGATGAGCTGCAGGTTCGCCTTGTTGGCGTCCCAGTCGCCGGCGGAGGTCGACCATGTGATGCCGTACGCCCGGTCCTTGGCGGTGATGAATCCCCGCTTCACGACATGTAGGGCGTTTCCGTTGTCGCTGGTCCGGGTGAACTCCCAGTCGGCCGCCTTGTCCCAGTACGACACGGCGTGAATAGAGATGCGGTGGTAGTTGCGATAACTGCTGATCCGCGCCGCTTCCTGGGTCTGCCAATCCTTCACCGGATCCGGCTTGGGTTGGTTCGTCTGATCCACGATCATCAGGCGGTACTGGCCACCGCGTTCCTCGAAGTACACCTCGGTGCCCTGACGCCGGACGCTCCAGCCCTTGGGCGCCGGAACCGAGAAGCCGGTTTTGGAATCGTGGTAGAGGTACCAGCCGGCGGGCAGCGCAACGGTGCCGCCGGCGGTGGACGGTGGGGTGGTCGTCGGCTGCTGTGACGGCGTGGCTTGGGTCGTCGGGGGCGCGGTGGTCTTCTGTGTCGCCGCCGCGCTTCCGGCCGGTGCGGCACCGCTCGTACGGCCGCTCTGCTTGTCGTCACCCACGGCCTTCGGCACGAGGAGCGCCAGGAGGAGCAGCAGAACGACGAGAATCGCGCCGCCGATCACTGTCTGCCGCCGGGTCAGAGTGGTGCCGAGAACGGTCAACCCGCGGTCCGATGTGGACGGCCTGATCGGCATCGGCTGCCAGGCGGGACGGCTTGAACCGGTGAACGGCGGTACGTCCGCTCCGGCGTCGTCGATGGGCCGGGTGCCCGTCGGGCCGTTCTCCGGCACGGTCGTCGCGGCGCTTTGCACGCCTGTCGCGTCGGCGGTCGTGCGCGGGCCCAGCGTCGCCGTGGTCACCTTGCGCTCCCCTGAGCGGGCCGCGGCGACCTTGGGCTTGGTCTTGCTGCCGCGCGCTGTGCCGGTGTCCTGGTCGGCGTCGTCCGGCCCCGCGCGCATCGGAACGACCGTTCCTCCGCTTTCTTCCGTGTCCGCCGGAAGATCGGTGGCCGCCTCCTGGTCCGTACCAGCAGACGTTTCGGCAGTGGTGGGCTCAGCAGCCGTTGCGTCCCCGGGCGCGGTCGGCGTTTCGGCATCGACAGGTAGCGAGCCGATTTTGACGTCGGCCGTTGATGTGGCGGGATCGCTGTCCGGGGCGGTTGTGAGTGAGCTGGCGTCGACGTCGGGCGCCGAGGCGGCGGTGGACGTCGCAACATCAACGGCCGGCGTCCCGGCGTCAACGGCCGGCGTCGCAGCGCTTGCGGGTCCGGCGGCGTGTGTACCGGTCGTTCGGGCGACGCCCGTGCTCGCACGTCCACGGCCCTTCTTGCGGGCGGCCTTGCTGGTATGCGCCCCGGCTCGGGCACCGACCACCGGCTTGCTGGCGGCCGCTCTCCGTGCGGCATGGTCCACAGAGGACTCTTCGGCGTCCGGGCCGGTGACAACGGAGTCCGCCGTCGCCTCGTTGGCGTCGGCGTCGATGTGGGTCACCGGACCACCCGCGGCAGGCGCCGCGCTCTGCGTGTTGCCTACTTCCACATCCGATTCAGCCTGGCCGTCCTCCGCTTTGCGATCGGCTGCTTGCCGCTCGGCAGCGGCACGTTCTGCCGCTTCGCGCTGCTGGGCTTCTCGGTCGGCGCGCTCCGCGGCCTCCAGCTCCGCTGCCGCCCTCTCCGCTGTGGCTCGCTCTGCGGCTTCCCGCTCCGCAGTGGCCCGCTCTGCGGCTTCCCGCTCCGCTGTGGCCCGTCGCGCGGCCTCTCGTTCGGCCGCCGCGCGCTCATCGGCCTCTCGCTCTGCCGCCGCGCGTTCTGCGGCCTCTTGCTCGGCTGCGGCGCGCTGCGTCGCTTCCCGCTCGGCTGCGGCACGTTGCGTGGCCTCCCGTTCGGCGGCCGCACGCTGGGCAGCCTCTCGCTCGGCCACTCGTTCCGCGGCTCGGCGTTCGGCTGCTTGTTCCGCGGCTTGACGCTGGCCGGCTGCCTGAAGCTCCGCTGCGGCCTGGCGCTCGGCGGCTTCACGTTCGATCGTCCTTTGTGCTTCCGCATCCTCGGGAGTGCGGTCGTTCGAGGCATTCCGTCGAGCGGCTGTCCTGGGCGTGATAGTGCCGTAGGTGCCCGGTGTGCCCTTGGCCAGCGCGCCATGCCCCGGTGCGGATGTCGGCGCGCTGTAGCCCGTACCGGAAATGTCCTGGTCGTCGCGGACGGCCGGCGTGTCGAGGCGCGTTTCGGCGGGGCGCGGCGCACGACCGACGGACGCCTTGCCGGGCGTGAAAACCGGGGGACGATCGTCGTCCGACCCGGGCGGACGGCCTTCCCCGGACGTACGACCTGGGGTAACGGGCGGACGACCGTCACCCGACGCGCCCGGAGTGACCGGCGGACGGCCCTCACCCGACGTACGTCCCGGAGTAATCGGCGGACGGCCCTGACCCGACGCGCGGCCCGGCGTGACCGGCGGACGGCCTGAAGTCACCGGCGGGCGAGGGCCGGGCACCACCGGCGCGGAGCCGGCCGCGGTCGACCCGCCCGGGATGACCGGCGGCCCCGCCTGATACGCCGGTCGCTCACGGCCGACACCGGGACGCCGCATCGTCGGGCTCATCGGGAAGCTGAGCTTGGACTTCCGCCCGGAAGCGCGCAGCAGCAGCCGTTCCGCCTCATCGGCGTTGATGCGATGCGTCGGGTCCTTGCGGAGCAGACCGTTGAGAACGGGCTTGAGCGGACCCGCGTTGCGTGCGGGCGGCGGATTTTCCGTCGCAAGTGCGGCCAGCGTCGCGATCGCCGACGAACGGGCGAACGGTGACGCGCCCTCAACCGCGGCGTACAGCGTGGCGCCGAGCGACCACAAGTCCGCCGCCGGGCCCGCGGTGCCGTCCCGGGCCCGCTCCGGTGCGATGTACGCCGGCGAGCCGAGCACGAGGCCGGTGCGGGTGACGTTCGGGTCGCCGGGAACCGTCGCGAGACCGAAATCGGTCAGCACCACACGCCCGTCCTCGCCGATCAGCACGTTGCCCGGCTTGACATCGCGATGCACCACGCCGTTGCGATGCGCGGCGCGGAGTGCGTTCAGTACGCCGAGCCCGATCTCGGCCGCGCGTACCGGGGGAAAGGGGCCGTCCGTCGCCAGCCGATCCTGCAACGAGCGCGACGGAACGTATTCCATGACGATCCATGGATCAGCGTCCGTACGCAGCACATCGAAAACGCGTACGACGTTGACGTTGTTGAGCCGGGCGATCGCACGTGCCTCGCGCAGCGACCGCTCGCGCATTTCCTGCCGCTCCTCCGGCGTGAGCCCCGGCGGCGGGACCAGTTCCTTGATGGCGACGTCGCGATGCAGCACGACGTCCGTCGCTCGCCAGACACGACCCATCCCGCCCTGACCGAGCGGCGCGACAAGCCGGTAGCGGTCAGCGACAACTAGCGGGGGGGAAGTAGACATCACGCAGAAAATACCCGGTCATGTCGACGTCTCGCGAATTGATCAGCCCGGTGTGGGACGCGTGTCACCGAAGCTTCGGCCGTTCGTCGTAGGCTCGGTCGATGGACGAGGAACCGCTGGTCAGGGTCGTTCGCGGGACGCCGACACCAGAGGAGGTCGCGGCCCTCGTCGGAGTGCTAATCCGTCGATCCATGACGGCCAATGCGACGGTTGCACCGTCGTCGATCAGTACGTGGATGCGCAGCGCACGGCCGGGCATCGGTCCCGGCTCATGGCGGGAGTCCGGACTGCCGCGCTGAACGCGTTGTCCACAGCCCTCAGTACGGGGTCGATACACGAGCCGTGACGTACTACTGTCTCGGGTGTTTCGGATCCTACGTTTCGATACCGATCTCTGGGTTCCGGTCGATTCGAACCGTTCGGTCCTTCGTGTTCGTGTTCGTGTGGGTCTTAGGCGGCGGTGCTGGGCTTGGGCTGCGGTGCTGGGCTTCGGCTGGGGTGCTGGGCTTCGGCTCCGTGTTGGCTTCGGCTCCGTGT
>DATBGW010000270.1:0-2204 GCA_036557765.1 Actinoplanes sp. | reverse complement strand
GCCCGCCGTATCTCTTGGTCAACCCTCGGGTCGCGACGATGCTCACGCGCCCAGCCTAGGTGGCGCTGTCACGATCCGGATCCGGCGAAACCCCGTAAGGCCTTCCCCCGCGATCTTGGAGTTGTGGTTGGTACAAACCGGGCTGGAAGCGGCATAAGGGCAACCACAACTCCAAGATCGCGGGTGGGGCTACGGAAGCATCGGGCGGACGTTGACCTTGAAGACGGGGAGGCGGCCGAGCCAGCGGTACGCCGCGAGCGCGTCCGGCGTCGAGTCGACGGACGAGTCCCGGCCGTCCTGGTTGTGCGGCGTGTCGAAGTGGACCATCGCCCGGACGTTCCGGAAGCGCCCGATCTGCCGGCCGACCTCCCGGTAGAACTCGGCCTTGTGGCGCGGGTTCTTCTTCGACGACCAGACACCCCACTCGGCGACCATGAGTGGCTTGTCCGGGTGCGTCTCGACCGCCCAGTTGTAGAAGCCGGGCCAGCCCGGCCGGCTCTCCGACCGCCGGTTCAGGAGCTCGGCGAAGTCACCGTGCCCGTACCCCGGATCGCTGTACGCGTACGTGTCGAAGCCGATCCAGTCGACCACGTCGTCGCCGGGATACATGGCGTCGAACCAGCGCTTGGTGGTGTGCGGCACGTACGCCATGTGCACCAGCACCGTGACGATGTTGTCCACGCCGTCGGCTCGCAGCCGCTGCACGACGTGCCGGTACATTGCCGCGTAGTCGTCCGCGGTGTACCCCGATCCGGGCCTCGGCCGTACGTTGTCCTCGGCCTCGTGATGGACGGCGAAGAAGAACTGCTCCGGGAACGTCCGCTTGATGTGCGCGGCGAGCCGGTCCAGGAACGCGTCGGTCCGGTGGTCGCCGCGGGCGATCGCGGCCCACGAGGCGCCGGTCGGCTTCCAGTTGAGGAACAGGATCCGCTCCCGGCCGCGCTGCCGCGCGATCGCGATCTCCTGCTTCGTCGGGAACATCTGCTTCGTACCGCGGTGGTAAGCGTGATAGATGTCCTGATGCCGTTCGGTCTTCTCTTCGAACGCCGTGAGCGCACGCATGCCGCGCTGGTCGGTGAACGCTCCGGGCGCCACGCCCCACAGCACCCCGCAGGTGGGCACGAGCTTCACGCTGGTACGGCACGGGCCGCCACCGGGTGAACGGTCGGGCCGCGGGCCGCCGAGTCCGAGCGCGGGCGGCGCGGCCCAGGTCCGCGCGGGCCCGTGCGGAGACGCCGTGGCGGACGGGCGCCGGGTCGGTGCGGCCGGCACGCCCGGCTCCGGGGCGGCGCTACCGGGCGGCGGCGGCGGTGCCGACACGGTGGGATCGTCGGGCGGCCCGAACGGCAGCCCGAGCTGATCCACCCCGCCGGTCCACGCCCACGCGAGCGTGGCAACAACCGAGAGGGTGAACACCGTCGTGACGGCGACGAGTCGGGACAGCCGGAACCGGCGGCGCTGGCCATGTCTCACGATCGCCCAGTATTCGACCTAAAGTCCGTTTTGTCTAATACCTGGCCAGGGCCGTCTCGACCCTCCGTCGTGCTGCTGCGAGACTGTGCTGTGCCTGCACTCGGCTCAGGGGGAATGTCACGGTGAACGGTTCGGTGCTGCCTGAGGACGTGTTGCGCGACGCGCCGTCGTACACGCCTCGCCCGCACGAGCTCGCGGACCTCGAGCTGTTGCTGGCCGGCGCCTACGCACCGTTGACCGGCTTCCTGGGCCGTGCCGACCTCACCGCGCTGGCACGCCGCGGCGGCCTGGCCGACGGCACGCCGTGGCCGGTCGCGGTGACGCTGGAGATCCCCGGCGAGATGGCCGAGGGACTCGACCTGGACGACGCGCTGCGGCGTACCGTCGTGCTCACCGACCCGGAGGGCGCGCCGGTCGCGGCGATCGAGGCCACCGACGCATGGCCCACCACCGACGGCCTCTACGCCATCGGCGGAACGGTGACCCGCCTGGGCGAGGGCGGGCAGGGTCCGTTCCAGCGGCTGCGGCGTACCCCGGACGAGGTGCGCGCGTTGCTGCCGCCGGGACGGGTGCTGGGCGTGATCGCCGATCGCCCGCTGCACCGTCCACAGTTGGCACAGATCGCGCACGCCGCCCGTACGCTCGCCGCGCATCTGCTCCTCCTGATCCCGGTGACCGGCCCGGGGCCGGACGGCCTGCCGCCGGAGGCTCTGGTACGGACCATCTTCGCG
>DATBGW010000269.1:0-12168 GCA_036557765.1 Actinoplanes sp. | reverse complement strand
AAGCTGCGAGAGGACGAGGTGCTGGTGCCGGCGCGCGACTGTGAAATCCGCTCGGTGCTGATCAGCCCGGTCGGCGAAGGCCCGTGGCCGGGCGTGCTGCTGTACACCGACATCTTCCAGCTGACCGAGTCGACGCTGCGGACGGCGCGGCGCCTGGCCTCGGCGGGGTTCGTCGTCTGCGCACCGGAGATCTATCCGCGCGGTGCGCTGGCCGGTGTCGCACTGGAATTCGACGACGCCGGCAAGCAGGCCGGCCTCGCGGGTGCGGCCGGCACCACGACCAGCCAGTTCGACGCGGATCGCGCCGCGGTGCTGGACTACATGGAGCCGCGCACAGACATCACAACGCTGCTGGCCGTGGGGTTCTGTATCGGCGGCCACCTCGCGTTCCGGGCCGCTCTCGACCCGCGGGTGGCGGCGACCGTGTGCTTCTACCCGACCGGTCTGCACAACGGTGCGCTGGGAGCCGATGCCGACGCGGGCTCGCTCGCCCGCGCCGGCAGCATCGAAGGCCGGCTGATGATCGTATTCGGCTCGCAGGACCCGCACGTGCCGGCCGACGCCAGAGTCCAGATCGTCTCCGCCCTGTACGCCGCAGGCCTGGACGACTTGGAGCTCCACGTCTACGCCGGTGGCGAGCACGCCTTCATGCGGGACGTCGGCGCTCGGCACGACCCGGTGCTCACCGACCTGGCGTTGACCGAAGCGGTCTCCTTCCTCAGCCGCCGGTGAACCGCTAGCCGCCGGTGAACCGCTGTGTCCGCGGTTGGCGGGGATGCTCGTGGAGTGCTTGTGTGATGAGGTTCGCCACGACATCCGGGCGCGTGTTGGGGATGAGGTGACCGGTCCCGGCAATCGTCTGAACGGTCGTCGAAGGGCAGTCGTCGAGGATCGTGCGCTCGGTGTCGGTGATGCCGACCTCGTCCTGTTCGCCGTAGACCACCCAGGCACGTACGCCCGATTCGCACAGCCGCCACGCGGTTGAGCCATGGCGATCGAGATACTTCAGATACAGCCGGTTGTGCCGGCGGACCAGGCGCGGGTCGTTCTTGCGAAGCTCGGCAACGAGGGCATCGAGTCGGTCCGCGGGCACGCCGCCACCGAGCATCGAACCGATGAATCGGAGCGCAACGGCATAGGGCAGGTGGCCGAAGACGGTGCTGAGCCGGTCGAGGATCCGGGGTGCGAGCGGCTCGTCCCGCCGGGACAGGCTGGCCGCCAGCAGTACGAGCGGGCCGGAGAACGCTCCGCTCGCGGCCGCTTCGAGCACGACGGATCCCCCGGTGCTGTGCCCCACCAGCACTTGAGCTCCCAGGTCGGCGGCCAATTCACCGGTAAGGCGGGCGTAGTTCTCGATGCTGGGTTCACCGGCGGGTTGGGTGCCGCCCTGACCGGGCAGCGTGGCGGCCACCAGCCGGACGTCGCGCAGCGATGGTTCGGCCATCACTTCGGCGTAGAACACCGCGGTGGCGAGAGATCCCGGGATCAGCAGAACGGTGTGCTCGGCGTCGGCGGGTCCCGAGTGTAGAAGGTCCCAGTTCGGAGCGATGATCGTCATGCCGGCAACGCTAGGGAGGCGGGGCGCGAAGGGCCTGAGGCGTTTACCCCCTCTTCTCGCCGGTTTCGAAACTGCCGATCAGGCCGTGCTGGGTGGCGTACAGGGTGGCGGCGGCCCGGCTGCGGACCCCGATCTTGATGTACAGGTGCTCCACGTGGTTGGAGACGGTCTTCGCCGACACCACCAGATGCTGCGCGATCTGCCGGTTGGTGTACCCGCGGGCCAGCAGGCCGAGCACCTCGACCTCGCGGGCGGTGAGCCCGGCCGGCCAGGTTCGTCGTACGGGTGCGCGGTGTCCGGCCGCCTGGAGCACTGCGCGCACCGCGTCTCCGTCGAGCCGGCCCGACCGGACCTCGGCGCGCAGGCCGCGTGCGGCTTGCTCGGAATCCAGCGGGGGCCGGTGGGGCCGGGGCTCGGTCATGGCGTGGTAGACGTCCGCCGCGGCGAGCAGCCGGTCCGACGGCGTCAGGGTCTGCGCGGTCAGGCCGCGTGGATAGCCCGAACCGTCCAGCCGTTCATGGTGGCGCGCCGCGATTTCTCGGCTGCGGGCCAGTTCCGTCACCCGGGCGAGCATCCGGTCGGTCAGATACGGATGCAGCCGAACGCGCTCGAGCTCGGCGCTGCCGAGCGCGGCCGGCTTGTCCCAGATCGAGTTCGACACGCCCAGCCTGCCGAGATCGTGTACGAGCGCGGCCCGCCGCAACGTGCGCAGGTCCTCCTCGGGCATGCCGGACCGCCGCGCGGCTTCCGCGGCGAGGTTCGCCACCCCACGGGAATGTCCGGCCAGGTATGGCGACTTCAGATCCACCAGATCGGCCATCGCCTCAAGGACCTGGTCCAGTTCGTCGCCCGTCACCCGCCGCGACAACTCCGGAGCGGCGTCCAGCACGGCGTCCCAGTCCGCGGCCTCATCGAGATCGGCCAGCAGCTCGGGCGCGTGCACGTGGAACAGATCCACCACGTCCGGGTCGAATTCGGTGCCACTGTGCCTTCGCGCGATCGTCCGGGCCGCCTCGACACCGCGGCGGCCGAACACCTCGACCGGGCTGGCCAGATGCACGAGGCGGGCGGGCAGGCAGATCTCCGCGCCGCGCAACCGGCCGGGCTGGCCTTTCCCGTCCCACTGCTCGTACGCCTGCGCGATGGCGTCGCGGGCCGGTGTGCCGAGTCCGATCCGTTCGGCGAACTGGGCGCCCAGCGTTGAATGGGTGTTCAGGAACGACAGGATCTGTTTCTGACCGGAGATCGGGAACGTTGCCAGCCTGCGGGCCCGGGCCATGGCACTGCCATGCGAGCTGAGCCGACGCACCAGGAACGCGATGACGCCGGCCGTACTCATGCCCATGGCATCGAACGCGGCGCCCTTGAAACCGATGTCGTCGCCGAACCACTGGGCCTGCTCGGTCGCGTCGGCGTGGCAGTAGACGTTCATCATCAGCCCGAGGTAATACGTGGCCTCCCGCTCGGCGGCGCTCGCGCCGAGCATGTCGGCCAGCCGCAGCGCGATCACGGTCTGCCGCATGCAGTGCTCCATCGGCTGGCCCAGCCCGAGATCCGCGGCGTACGACAGCGTCGCCACAAGCTCGGCGATCCGCACTCCGGCCGCACCCGGTGCGTCAGGCACGGCTGAAGTCTAACGGCCGTCGGATCAGCCCCGCGATCTTGGAGTTGTGGTTGGAACGAATACCGACGAGGTCCGCATAAGGACAACCACAACTCCAAGATCGCGGAGAGGGTGGACGGCTCGCTGGTTCAGCGGCGGCGGGACCGGCCGCGGGGGGCGTCGAAGCGGAAGTGGACGAACAGGCGGCCCCAGTTGTCGCCGTCCTTCTCGACGCGGTGGTAGAGCTGCTTGACGTCCTTCTGATCGAGGAACCGCAGCACCTTCTTCTTGAGCTGCCCGGAGCCCTTGCCCGGAATGATCTCGACGAGCGTGGCGCGCTTCTCGATCGCCTCGTCGATGATGCCGCGGAGCGCCTTGTCGATCTGGTCACCCCGGTTGAAGATGTCGTGCAGATCCAGCTTGAGCTTCACGCGCGGCCACCGTGTTTGCCGACCCAGGTCTCGACCCGGCGCAGCGCCGAAGAGTAGTCCTCGTGGTCCTTCATGGCAGCGGCCAGGCGCAGATGTGGCAGCGCCTCGCTGAACCGGCCGGCCCGTTCCAGCGTGCGGCCCAGCACGTGGTGGGCGTAGTGGTCGGACGGGTCATGCTCGATCAGTGCCCGCAACTGGGTCTCGGCGCCGGCGAGCTGGGCGGAGTTGAAGTACGCGCGGGCCAGCAACAGCCGTACGGCGGCGTTGTGCGGCTCCGCCTCGACGATCGGCTCGAGCAGTCGCGAGGCGCCGAGAGGGTCGCCGGACTCGAAGAACATCGTCGCTTTGCGGTACTCCTCGAGAAGATCCACGTGCACGCTCCCCACGCTCGCGCCGCCCGGCAGAAAACAACGCTGGCACAACATCGCCCGGTCGGCGAGTGTTCCGCCATCGTGCGGCAAGAACAATTCACCGCATATAGCTACAGCAGGAGCGGAGAATGCCGTCGTGGGGGACTTTCCGGGCAACCTCGTGCAGCCGCCGGACCGGCACCGGTACGGGCCGGTCAAGGCCGCCGCGGTCGGCATGGTCACGCTCGCGATGTGCCTCACGCTCGCCGGAGCGAGGCCGGCGCCGGTGATCCACGCCGCGGCGATCCAGGGCATGGACGCGATCGGATCACCTCCGGCGGGGACGTCGTGGGCGCCGCAGCCAGTGCTGAACCGCGGCCTCCGGCTCGTCGCGACCGCCGGGAACGGTCGGTTCGCGCTGCACACCGTCGGCGGCGATCGGACGTTCCTGCCCGGCGTGAACCTGGGCAGCACGACGCCCGGACACCAGCCGGGTGAGCTGTCGATCAGCGCCGCGCAGTACCGGTCCTGGTTCGCCGCGATGGGCTGGCTCGGCATCCGGGTCGTCCGGATCTACACGATCCACCCACCGGCGTTCTACGCCGAGCTCGCCCGGCACAATGCCGCCAACCCGGACCGGCCGCTGTACCTCATGCAGGGCGTCTACCTGCCGGACGAGTCGTACATCAGCAAGAAGAACCTGTACGACCGGGCCGTCACCACCGCGTTCCAGCGGGAAGTAAGGGACGCGGCGGCCGCGGCGGCCGGGCACCTGATCCGCGCGCCACAGCGAGGCCGGGCGAGCGGCACGTGGGACACCGACGTCACGCCGTGGCTGGCCGGCTGGATCGTCGGCGTGGAGATGGACCCGTACGCCGGTGCCGCGTCGGACCGCCGCAACGCCGGCAGGCCCGCAGTGACCGGGCGCTACTTCCGTAGCACGCGCGATGCCACCGCTACCGAGCGCTGGCTCGCTGCGCGGATGGACGAACTCGCCGGGTACGTGGCCAGAGCGCGGCTCAGCCAGCCCATCGCGTTCGTGAACTGGCCGACCACCGATCCGCTGCGGCATCCCGATGAGCCGCTGGCACAGGAGGACCTGCTGCAGCTGGACGCCAACCACGTCCGGCCCACGGCGGCGTGGCCGGCCGGAACGTTCGCCAGCTATCACGCGTACCCGTACTATCCGGACTTCCAGCGGCACGAGCCGGCGTTGCTGGCCCACCGGTACGCGGGCCGGCCCGACCCGTACGCGGGCTATCTCACCGCCCTGCGCCGGCACCACGGCGACATGCCGACGCTGGTCACGGAGTTCGGCGTACCGTCCTCGATCGGCTCGGCGCACAACGGACCGCTGGGCCGGTCCCAGGGTGACCACAGCGAGTCCGACGCCATGCGGATCGACGCTGAGCTGCTGCGCCTGATCAAGGATCAGGGCCTGGCCGGGGGTTTCCTGTTCGGCTGGACCGACGAGTGGTTCAAGTTCACCTGGAACACCATCGCGCATCAGGACGGTGAGCGGCGCCAGCTCTGGCACGATCCACTCACCAACGAGCAGAACTTCGGGCTGGTCGCGATGGACGCCGCCGGCTCGCCCGACGCGGGGACTCAGTTCCTGATCGATGACGAGCGCGCCTGGCCGGCCCGGCGGATCACGGCCCGGGTCGACGAGTCGTACGTACGGCTGCGGATCGCTCTCGGCAGCCCTCGTCCGGGAGCACTGACGCTGGGCTTCGACGTGCTGCCCGGGCTGACCGGGCCGCCGCCACCCGGCTCGGCGGACCGGGACGCCGATGCCGCGTTCGTCCTCGATCTGGTCGCGCACACCGGCCAGGCGTACATCCGGGATCAGCTGGATCCGCTGCCGCTGGACTGGCGGGTGCCGGCGTCCGCGCGGGGACCGGCGCCGGCCGGCTGGACGCGCTTCGAGCTGGTCGTCGACCGCGACCTGACCATTCCCAGTACGGGCGAGAAGCTGCCCGCCGAGCTGCAGAACGCCGGTTTGCTGCGGTACGGCACACCGGACGGGGACAGCCGCGCTTTGTGGCATCTCGAGGACGACGATCTGGTCGTACGGGTGCCGTGGGGGCTGCTGGGGTATGCCGATCCGTCGACGCACAAGGTCTTGGTGCCTGGTGAACGCGCGCAGGTCAGTCCCGGCGTCGGAGTGATCGTCTCGGCGTCCGGCACCGACCAGCGCACCGGGACCGCGACCTGGGTCAACTGGAACCGCCCGTATTACACCGAACGCCTGAAGCACGGCGCCGGCCGGTTCCGTGACGCGGCGCTGGACACCGCTCAGTAGACCCCTTCCCGCGATCTTGGAGTTGTGGTTGGCACAAAGCCCTGCCGAACGGACATAAGGGCAACCACAACTCCAAGATCGCGGGAAGGGTTCGGGGACCTCACAGGTGCTACACAGGAAGTGGAAAGGCAGCGCAAAGTACCCAGCGCCACAGTAGGGACATGACGATGGCGAACGCAGATCCGAGCAGCGAGCTCCGCCGCCCCGACGGCGGCCCGGTCCGGGTGTTGGTGGTGGACGACGAGCCCACGCTCGCCGAGCTGCTGTCGATGGCGTTGCGCTACGAGGGCTGGGACGTCCGCAGCGCCGGTGACGGGCAGACCGCGGTGCGGACCGCACGTGACTTCCGTCCCGACGCGGTAGTGCTGGACATGATGCTGCCGGACTTCGACGGGCTCGAGGTGCTGCGCCGGCTGCGCGGCGAGTCGCCCCAGGTGCCGGTGCTTTTCCTGACCGCGAAGGACTCGGTCGAGGACCGGATCACCGGCCTCACCGCCGGCGGCGATGACTACGTCACCAAGCCGTTCAGCCTCGAGGAGGTGGTCGCCCGGCTGCGTGGCCTGATGCGCCGGATGGGCCGCTCCCCCATGCGTACCGACTCGCAGCTGGTGGTCGGCGATCTCACGCTGGACGAGGACAGCCATGAGGTGCGCCGGGGCGGCGACCTGGTGACGCTCACCGCGACCGAGTTCGAGCTGCTGCGCTACCTGATGCGCAACCCGCGGCGGGTGCTCAGCAAGAGCCAGATCCTGGACCGCGTGTGGAACTACGATTTCGGCGGCCAGGCCAACGTCGTGGAGCTCTACATCTCGTACCTGCGCAAGAAGATCGACGCGGGCCGCGCCCCGATGATCCACACGATGCGCGGAGCCGGTTATGTCCTCAAGCCCGCCGACTGAGGTCGCGAAAAGGCCCGCCCGCTGGCGCAGTCCGGCGGGCTGGTCGCTGCGGGCCCGGTTGGTAGCGATCATGATCGCTCTGCTGGCCGTGCTCGGCCTCATCGTCGGCGCTACGGCCGAGGTCTATCTGCGGTCGACGCTGTACAACCAGCTCAACGCGCAACTGGTTGAGACGCACGGGTTCGCCATGCGGGGCGGCGGCCCAGGTGACGGCAATGGTTTCCGGGACCGGCCGCCGCCGAATGCGGACGCCGGCTTCATCGTCCTGCGGCTCACCTCCACCGGCTACCAGGGCGGCGGCATCGTGGCCTTTCAGCCGGACACCGAGGGCTACTACGACTCCAGATACGTTCCGCTGCCGGCGAGCACCGTGACGTCGCTGACCACCGCGCCGGTGAATCAGGCGATCGATCTCGACCTCGGCGGCAAGCTGGGCGACTATCGCGTGCTTGCAACGAACTCGCCGGGCGACGACGGCGTGATCATCACCGCGATCCCGCTCGCCGAGACGCAGGCGACGCTGCTGCAGGTCGCGCTCGTCACGGGCGGCGCGGTGGTGGTGGCGTTGGTCATCGCCGGTTGGGCCGGTGCCCGGATCGTGCGCCGGAATCTGGCACCGCTGGAGCGCGTGGCTGCGACCGCCACCCAGGTGTCCGAGCTGAGGCTCGATCGCGGTGAGGTACGGCTGGTCCAGCGCGTTCCGGAGGCCGACGCCGACGTTCGTACCGAAGTGGGCCAAGTCGGCGCCGCCCTGAACCGCATGCTCGACCACGTCGGCAATGCGCTGGAGGCACGGCACAACAGTGAGATGCAGGTCCGGCAGTTCGTCGCCGACGCCAGTCATGAGCTGCGTACGCCGCTCGCCGCGATCCGCGGCTACGCCGAGCTGAGCCGGCGCAGCCGGCAGCCGGTGCCCGGCGAGGTCGGGCACGTGCTCCGCCGCGTCGAGTCCGAGGCGCAGCGGATGACAGCATTGGTCGAGGATCTGCTGCTGCTGGCGCGGCTCGACGCGGGTCGCCCGCTGGCACACGATCCGGTCGATCTCACAATGCTGGTCGTCGACGCGGTCAGCGACGCGCACGCCACCGGTCCCCGTCATGACTGGCAGCTGGACCTGCCCGAGGAGCCGGTCACGGTCGTCGGTGACGGCGCCCGGCTGCATCAGGTGCTGGCGAACCTGCTGGCCAACGCGCGTACGCACACGCCCGAGGGCACCACAGTGACGGTCTCGGTGGGCGCGCAGGACCGCGACGCCGTGCTGCGGGTGACCGACAACGGTCCGGGCATCCCGGCGGAGCTGCAGCCGCACATCTTCGAACGTTTCGCGCGCGGCGACAGCTCCCGGTCCCGTGCCGCCGGCAGCACCGGCCTCGGCCTGTCGATCGTGCACGCGGTGGTCACCGCACACCGCGGCCAGGTCTCGGTGGACAGCGTGCCGGGCCGCACCGTGTTCACTGTCACACTGCCCCGTGCGCCGGGATCAGCCGATGCGGCGGAGCCCCTCGATCAGTACGTCCCGCAGATCGTCCAGTAGTTCGCCGGCCGCCTCGCCGTCGCTGACGTGCAGCTCCAGCGGCACCGACTCCGGATCCCGGCCGACCAGCACGTCCAGCGCGCACAGCGCCCGCCCGACCAACGCACCCGACACGTACGGCAGCGCGGCCGCGGCCAGCCGCTCGTCGCGCCAGACCCGCCCGTACGCAGCGGGCAGGCTGGCCGCAACGACCGCGACGGCCGTGATCGCCTGCGTCGGCGGAATCTCGGACAGCAGCACGGACGGCGTCTCCCAGACCCGCAGCAGCACCGAGTGCACGGCCTGAGCGCGCTGCTCGGGCGGGAGCTCGCTCAACGAGTCAAGGAGATACGGCGCGCTGGCGTGGTTCATGTCGCCATCGCAACACAGCGGCTGTGCTGCCTCCATACCCCTTCGGTAGGACTCTTTCGGTATGCTGACCGCGTGTCGCATTGGTATGCGTGGTTTACGAGGCCGGCTCAGCCGGTGCCTCGGCCATGACGCCATGACCTGAGACACCCCGCAGAGCCGGCCGAGGCAGCGACAAGGTCGCTGCCTTTTAGTTTGAGCCAGCCGGCTCACGCTCGGGGCGCCGGCACCCGGGCGCCCGGCGGAAGGAAGCCATGACCATTCCCGAGGCGCAACGGGTCCGGGACCAGCGCATCGCCGCGATCGTGCCGCTGATGAGCCCGGCGCTGCTTCACCACGAGCTGCCGCTGTTCACGGACCTGCACGACACCGTGCTGGACAGCCGCCACCAGGTGCAGGAGGTGCTGTCCGGCCGCGACCGGCGGCTGCTGGTCGTCGTCGGTCCGTGCTCGGTGCACGACCCGGTGGCCGCGGGCGAGTACGCGACGCTGCTGCGCGAGCAGGCCGTACGGCTGGCCGACGACCTGCTGATCGTGATGCGGGTGTACTTCGAGAAGCCGCGCTCGACGGTCGGCTGGAAGGGCCTGATCAACGACCCGGCGCTGGACGGCACCGGCGACGTCGGGACCGGGTTGCGCGTGGCACGGCGGCTGCTGCTCGAGGTGGTCGGCCTGGGCCTGCCGGTGGCGGTGGAGTACCTCGATCCGATCATGCCGCAGTACATCGCGGACACGGTGGCGTGGGGCGCGATCGGCGCCCGTACTGTCGAATCGCAGGTGCATCGGCAGCTCGCGTCCGGCCTATCAATGCCGATCGGCATGAAGAACCGCCCGGACGGCAGCATCGCCACCGCGATCGAAGCGATCCAGGCCGCGTCGGTACCGCATGTCTTTCCCGGCATCGACTTCTCCGGTACGCCCGCGATCCTGCACACCACCGGAAACGCGGACTGCCATCTGGTGCTGCGTGGCGGCGGTGGCCGGCCGAACTACGCCGCTCCGGATGTGGCTGCGGCGCTGGCGCTGCTCGCCGACGCCGGACTGCCGCAGCGCCTGGTCATCGACTGCTCGCACGGGAACAGCGGCAAGGACCACCGGCGGCAGCCGCTCGTGGCCGAGGACGTTGCAACACAGGTGGCGGCCGGGCAGGACGGGATCAGCGGCGTGATGCTGGAGAGCTTCCTCGTGCCGGGGCGGCAGGACCTGGGCGGCGAGCTGGTGTACGGCCGGTCGGTCACTGACGCCTGCATGGGCTGGGACACCACTGTCGAGGTCCTGGACCACCTCGCAACCGCCTCCGCCAAGCGCCGGTCGTAAACCTCCGCGATCTTGGAGTTGTGGTTGCCCTTATGTCCGTTCTATGAGTGTTCGCGCCAACCACAACTCCAAGATCGCGGAGAGAGATCGACTCACAGGTAGAACACAGGGACGGCATAACGGCGGGACAGCGGGGCGGACGACTGTCACGAGGTACACGTCCGTCCTGCCGTAAGGAACCGCGACATGACCTCGACGCTGCCCGTATGGGTGACGCCCGCCGGTGAGCCGCCGGCCGCACCGCCGCCGGAACCCCGACGACCCCGCCGGCTCGCCCTGTTCCGCGGCCCGGCGACCGACGCCGCCTGGGTCCGGCCCTCGCTGCTCGGCCTGCTGGCCACGACGGCCGTCCTCTATCTGTGGGGTCTCGGCAGTTCCGGCTGGGCGAACGCGTTCTACTCGGCCGCGGTACAGGCCGGAACGGTGAGCTGGAAGGCGTTCTTCTTCGGCTCCTCGGACGCGGCGAACTCGATCACCGTGGACAAGACGCCGGGCGCTCTCTGGATCATGGAGTTGTCGGCGCGGATCTTCGGCGTGAACTCGTGGAGCATTCTCGTCCCCGAGGCGCTGATGGGCGTAGCAACGGTGGCGTTGCTGTTCGCCACGGTCAAGCGCTGGTACGGCCCGGCGGCCGGCCTCATCGCGGGTGCGGTGTCGGCGCTCACCCCGGTCGCCGTGCTCATGTTCCGGTTCAACAATCCAGACGCGCTGCTCGTACTGCTGATGGTCGCCGGCGCTTACGCGACGGTCCGGGCGATCGAGAACGGCTCGACGAAATGGCTGATGTTGGCCGGCGTCGCCGTCGGGTTCGGCTTCCTCGCCAAGATGCTGCAGGCGCTGCTGGTGGTGCCCGCGTACGCGCTGGCGTACCTGCTCGCCGGCCCGCCGCGGCTGGGGCGGCGGATCGTTCAACTGCTGCTCGCCGGCGTGGCCCTGGTCGTCTCCGCCGGGTGGTACATCGCGATCGTCGAGCTGGTGCCTGCGTCGATGCGGCCGTACATCGGCGGTTCGCAGAACAACAGCCTGCTCGAGCTGACGCTGGGCTACAACGGGCTGGGCCGGCTGTCCGGCGACGAGACCGGCAGCGTGGGCGGTGGCGGCGGTGGCGGCGGTTGGGGCGCGACCGGGCTGACCCGGCTGTTCCAGACCGCGCAGGCCGGACAGATCGCCTGGTTGCTCCCGGCCGCGCTGATCCTGCTCGTGGCGGGACTGGTCGTGACGGCGCGGCTGCCACGGACCGACCGGCTGCGCGCCGGGCTGGTGCTGTGGGGCGGCTGGCTGGTCGGCACCGGGCTGGTGTTCAGCTACATGCAGGGCATCTTCCACGCGTACTACACGGTGGCGCTGGCGCCGGCCGTCGGCGCGGTGGTCGGCATCGGGGCGGTGCTGCTCTGGCGGGAACGCCGCAATCCGCTGGCGGCCGGGACGCTTTCCGTCGCCCTCGCGCTGACCGCCTGGTGGTGCTATCACCTGCTCGGCCGCAGCGCCGACTTCCTGCCCTGGCTGCGCACGCTGGTGCTGGTGGGCGGGCTGATCGCGGCGGTCGCGGTGTTCGTCACCTCGCGCCTGGCGGCGCGGGTGGGTCTGGTGGCCGCGGGGGGTGCGTTGCTCGCGGTTCTTGCCGGACCCACCGCGTACGCGGTGCAGACCGCGTCCCAGCCGCATTCGGGGTCGATCCCGTCCGCCGGTCCGGCGACGGCGGCCGGCTTCGGCGGCGGCGGTCCCGGTGGACGGGGTGGTGGTTTCGGCGGCTTTGCCGGCGGCGGCTTCCCGGGCGGAGGGACCCAGGGCAACGGCTTCCCGGGCGGCGGGGCCCAGGGCAAC
>DATBGW010000268.1:0-10188 GCA_036557765.1 Actinoplanes sp. | reverse complement strand
GGTCGAGGAGACCGCGGCACGGATCCTCGCCGCGCTGGCCCAGCCGGTGATCATCGACGGCGGGACGCTGTACGCGGTGGCGAGCATCGGCATCACCACCACGCCCGAGGCGAACACCGCCGCGGAGCTGCTGCGCCAGGCCGACCTCGCGCTGTACGTCGCCAAGGGCGCCGGCAAGAATCAGTGGCGGCGGTACCAGAGTCACCTGCACGGGGCGATGGTGGAACGGCTCGAGCTGCGGTCGGCGCTCGACCACGCCGTAAACGAAGGCCACTTCCTGCTGCAGTACCAGCCCATCGTCGACCTGGCCACCGACGCCGCGGTGGGGTTCGAGGCCCTGGTCCGCTGGCACCATCCCACCCGCGGCGTCATCGCCCCCGACCAGTTCATCGAGGTGGCCGAGGAGAGCGGGCTCATCGTCCCGATGGGCCGCTGGGTCCTGGACCAGGCGCTGCACACCGTCGCCCAGTGGCACCGGATGCTCCCACGCACGTACCAGCCCTACGTCAGCGTGAACGTCTCGGTGCGGCAGTTCCGCCAGACCGGCTTCGTCGACCAGGTCCGCGCGGCCCTGGCCTACGCGAGCGTACCGCCGGAGGCGCTGATGCTGGAGATCACCGAGACGCTGCTGATGGGTGACGAGGAGGAGATCTGGGCCGAGCTCGCCGCGCTGCAGGACATCGGCGTGCGGATCGCCATCGACGACTTCGGGACCGGGTACTCGTCGCTGGGTTACCTGCGGCAGCGCCCGATCGACGTTTTGAAGATCGACAAGACGTTCATCGACGACATGGTGGACAACGCGCAGCAGCACGCGCTGGTCTCCGGCATCATCAGCCTGGCCCACACGCTGAACCTCACCGTGGTGGCCGAGGGCATCGAGACCCACCGGCACCGCGAGATGCTGGCCCGGCTCGGCTGCCCGCTCGGGCAGGGATATCTGTACTCGTCGCCGATGGGCTCCACCGAGGCGTTGACCTGGATGCTGGAACCCCAAGAGGTGGCGGCCTGATCGAGGGTCTACGTTGCCCTCGAGGCAACGTCCACCCCAGGAGGCCCTGTGTTAGAGCATCTGTCCCGCCGGCTGTCGATCACCGCCGTCGCAACGCTCGCCGTGGTGGCGCTCGGCGGAGCCGGGATCGGCTATGCGGCGTCGTCGGCCACCACCCCGCAGCCGGCGATCCATACGACAACCCCGCACTCCGAGCGTGACATCACCAACATCGACGTGCTGCGGCAGCAGATCCGCAACTACTACGGCGACCCGCTGGGTTCCGGCATCTTCAGCCAGGACAGCTACTACGCCAAGGAGGCCCGCCGGGTGGCCCGCGCCGGCGAGCACTACCTCGCCCAGCGGCACCGGACCACCGGCACCAGGGCGATCGTCCTCGACGTGGACGACACGTCGCTGGCCACCTGGAACTACGAGATCTTCAGCAACTGGGCGTACAACCCGGCCACCAACGCGACGTATGTCACCGGCCAGCTCTTCCCGCCGGTCCCCGGCATGGTCCGGATGGCCACCTCCGCCGAGCGCGAAGGCTACGCGATCTTCTTCCTCACCGGACGCCCGGCGGCGCAGGAGCCGGACACGCTGGGCAACCTCACCGCCGACGGCAAGGGCGTGGACGCGAACTACCCGAAGCCGACCACGCTGCGCAACGGCGAGGACGGGCTGTTCACCAAGCCGGCCGTCGCCGACTATCCGGACTATCTGAAGGCCGCGTGCGCCGGCGACCCGAACGGCTCGTGCACCACCGTGCACTACAAGTCCGCCACCCGTGCGCACATCGAGTCGCTCGGCTACGACATCGTGGCGAACTTCGGCGACCAGTACAGCGACCTGCGGGGCGGGCACGCCGACCGCACGTTCAAGCTGCCCAACCCGAACTACTTCCTGCCCTGATTCAGTACGGGTCGCCCGAGCCGGGCAGGCGGCCGCGGAGCAGTCCACCGAACCGCCCGGGCAGATCCGGGTCGGCGGACAGTGGCGGACTGGGCGCATACGCCCGGTCCGCCATGCCGTCGATCAGCTCGGTGAGCGCGGTGACCGCGTCCACCAGCGGACGCCAGTCCAGCTCCGCCGCGATCCGGTCGCAGGACAGCAGCGGGGCCTTCAGACCCAGCTCGATCCAGCCGACGTCGATCGGCTGCAGCCGGAGCCACCACGACAGCGCCGCCGCCGACCGGAGCGCGAACGCCGGCACCGGCACCCGTACGCCGTGGAACACCTTCGCCGCGACCGCGGGGTCGAGCACCGGACCGGCGGCGACGTTGAACGCGCCGCGGACGTCGGAGCGCAGCGCCCGGGCGTACGCGTCGGCCACGTCGTCGGCGTGCACCGCCTGCACCCGCAGCCTCGGATGTGCCGGGATGACCGGGATGCGGTGGTAGCGCAACAGCCGGGCGGGCAACAGCGGGCCGGCGAAGTACCGGCCGATCTCGGTACCGGAGTCGCGTTGGAAGATCAGGCCGGGTCGGAGCCGGACCACGCGCAGCGCCGGCTGGTCCGCCTCGACCCGGTTCAGCAGCTTCTCGACGAGCACCTTGTGCCGGCTGTACGAGGACTCGATCACGCCCGTGGCGGGCCAGTTCTCCGTCACGTACGCGTTCTTGGGCCCGGGCGCGTAGACGCCGAGCGAGGACGCGAACATCAGGGCCGGCACGCCGGCGTCGACCACCGCCTCGATGACGGCGCGGCTGCCGAGCACGTTCGTCCGGTACAGCCGTCGCTGGTCATGGCTGGGCTGGATCTGCCAGGCCAGATGCACGACCGCGTCGGCGCCGGCGAAGATCGCACCCAGCTTGGCGGCGGCGTCCGGGGCGCCGATGTCGCACGCGTGCCACTCGGCGCGGTCGTACGGCGGATCCGGTGCCGGGAGACGCCGGCACACGCCGACGATATCGATGTCGGACTCGGAGCCGAGACGGCGCAGCAGGGCGGTTCCGGCGTTGCCGCTCGCGCCCACGATGACGACTCGCATCCTCCAGCCGTACCCGGCGGCGCACGGTTGAACCGCGCCTTGTGGGCGCCTCCTATCGGCGCGCCTTTATCGGCGCGCGGATCTGCGGGCGTAGAGCCGGTCGGTGACGGCCGGCAGCGAGTTCGCGGCCAGGATCGCGCCGCGGTACCACAGCGGCACCACGATGCGCCGGTGCGGGCGCTCGATGGCGCGTTCGACGGCCGCCGCGACGATTTCCGGCCCGGGCAGGCCGCGCCGGCTCCGGGTGAACGACGTCGCGATGTAGCCAGGCTCGATGAGCGTCACACCGATGCCGGTGCCGGCCAACTCACGGCGTACCGAATCGGTCAGGCCGCGCAGCGCGAACTTCGTAGCCGAGTAGGTGCCGGCGACGCCGATCTCGCCGGCCACCGAGCCGATGTTCACAATCGCGCCGGCACCCTGCGTTTTCATGATCGGCACGACCGCCCGCATGAGCCGGATCGGTGCCCGTAGATTCACCTCCAGCATCGCGTCCACCACCGCGTCGTCGGCCAACACCGACGTCGACCCCCCGACACCGGCGTTGTTGACCAGCACGTCAATACGCCCGTCGACCGCGGCGGCACGGTCAACGAGCGTCGCGATGTCGGCCGGATTCCGGACATCGGTCGGCACCACCACGGCCGTTCCGCCGTTCGTCTCGATGTCCCGGCCCACGGCGGTCATTTCGTCGGTGCGGCGCGCGGCGAGCACGATCACCATTCCGGCGCGGCCCAGGCGGCGCGCAGTCGCCGCGCCGATGCCGCTCGAGGCGCCCGTGATGATGACGACCTGCATGCTTCCTCACAATGCGGAAAACGGCGCCGCCGGGACTGGTGACGCCGTTTCTTTGCTCTCCGACAAATCTATCGCTTGTTGTGGTACGCCTCGACGATCGAGCTCGGGATCCGGCCGCGCTCGGACACCTCGTAACCGTTCCGGTTCGCCCACTCGCGGATCGCCTGGTTCTGATCGCGGCTGCTGCGGCCGCCCACGGGCGGAGCGCTGCGCCGGGCGGCGCGGCCGTCACCGCCGCTGCGGCCGACCCGGGTCGCCACCGAAAGGTACGGGTCCAGCGCCTTGCGCAGTTTTCCGGCGTTCTTCTCCGACAGGTCGATGGTGTAGTTGACACCGTCGAGTCCAAATTCGACAGTGCGGTCCGCCTCGCCTCCGTCGAGATCATCGGTAAGGAGGGTAATTACCTGCTTGGCCATGATTGCTACTCCTGCACGGTGTCATTGGATGACGGCTATGCCCATGCGGCGGCGACGCCGTGAAATTGTCTGTCGGTTTCATTCTGTCGCGCCGCTCCGGAAAGCGCAAATTGCCCTTCCGCATGTCGCATTGTTCGCTCCGTGGGAGGTATGCGGCGGGCGGCAATGCTTTCCGTTTAGCAAAGGAATGGCGGCGGTCAGTAGTGCAGCGCGGCCGGCGCGTGCGCCGGAACGGCGGGGGAGCGGGGCGCGATCGGCGGCTGCCGTCGGTATGGCGCGCCAAGCGCCGGGCGCGCATCCGCCGCCCCGGCGTTCGGCCACAGGGACATCGCGCGTTCCGCGAGCGCGGTGATGGTCAGCGCCGGGTTGACACCCAGGTTCGCCGGCACCGCCGAGCCGTCCACCACATGCAGTCCGGGACAACCGAACACCCGGTGGTAGGCGTCGATCACACCGGATTCCGAGGATGCGCCGATGGTGGCGCCGCCCAGGATGTGCGCGGTCATCGGGATGTTGAACACGTCCGCGAGGCTGCCACCGGGCACACCGCCGATTGCCGCCGCGATCCGGCGCACCGCCTCATGTCCGGCCGGTATCCACCGCGGATTCGCCGGTCCGTGACCCGGTCCCGTGGTGAGCCGGCCGCGGCGTGTCCGCCGTACCGTCAAGGAATTGTCCAGGCTCTGCATGACCAGTGCGATGATCGTGCGTTCGCTCCAATGCCGCGTCGACAACGACCGCAGCAGCAGCACCGGGTGCCGTAGCGCCTCGCCGATGAAGCGGACCGGCCGCGGCACCCGGCCGTCGCCATCGACCAGCAGCGTGGCCAGCAGCCCCATGGCGTTGCTGCCCGGCCCGTACCGCACTGGCTCGATGTGCGTGTCGGGGTCCGGATGGAAGCTCGAGGTGATCGCGACGCCCTGCGAGAACGGCTTCGGCGGTACGACCCGCGCCTGCGCACCCAGCAACGCCTCCGAGTTGGTCCGGGTGAGCGTTCCGAGGCGCGGTGAGATCTGCGGCACCGTCCCGGTGTCCCGCATCGCGTGCAGCAGCCGCTGCGTGCCCAGCGCGCCGGCCGCGAGCACCACCTGCCGGCAGGTGAACCGGCGCGTTCCGGCACTGACCTCCCATCCGGCCGGCACCGGCCGCAGGGCGGTCACCGTGGTGTCCGGGTGGATCACCGCGCCGGCGCGCTCGGCCAGGTACAGGTAGTTCAGGTCGAGCCGGTTCTTGGCGCCGAACCGGCACCCGATCATGCAGTTGCCGCACTCGATGCAGCCGGTCCGAGCCGGCCCGGCACCGCCGAAGTACGGATCCGGGACGGTCCGGCCCGGCGTATCGAAGAAGACACCGACCGGCGTCCGGCGGAAGGTCGACCCCACGCCCATGTCCTGCGCGACCTGCTGGATCACGACGTCGGACGGGGTCATGGACGGCTGCTCGGTCACGCCCAGCATCCGCGCCGCCTGGTCGTAGTGCCGGTCGAGCTCAGCGGCCCAGTCCGTGATCCCGGCCCAGCGCGGGTCGTCGAAGAACGTGCCCGGCGGCCGGTACAGCGTGTTGGCGTACACCAGCGACCCGCCGCCTACGCCGGCGGCCGACAGAACGACGATGTCCTTGAGCAGGGTGATCCGCTGGATGCCGCGGAGGCCGAGCCGCGGCGCCCACAGGAAGTGGGGCAGATCCCATGACGTTTTCGGCAGCGTGTCGGCGGTGAACCGGCGGCCGGCCTCGAGCACGCCGACACGGTAGCCCTTCTCGGTGAGCCGCAGCGCGCTGACGCTGCCACCGAAGCCGCTGCCCACCACGACGACGTCGTAGTCGGTCACACCGGGCCGTCCAGGCCGTTCGACGAGGAGAGCAGGACCTTGATGTGTCGCCCGCTGTCGGCGTCGGCGAACCCGGCTGCCGCGTCGGCCAGCGGGCGTACGACAGTCACGAAGTCGGCGGCGCTGACCGTGCCTGCGCGCAGCAGTTCGATGGCCTCGGCGTAGTCCTGCGGCAGGTAGGTGGCGCTGCCCTGAATCCGCAGCTGGCTGTCCTGGATCGTCGGCAGCGCGATGCCGACGCCGGCGGCTGGCACGCCCACAACGATGACCGTGCCGGCCTTGTTCGCCGCCGCGATGGCGTCCGCCATCGTGGACTGTTCCGCCACGCAGTCGAACACCACATCGGCACTTTCACCGAGCGCGGCGCGTACCCCCTCAGCGGAAGGGGGAACTGCTGCGTCGGCGCCGAACGCCTCGGCCCGTTCCCGGTTGGCCTCAGAGCGGGCGGTCAGCACGATCCGCCGTGCGCCGTGCGCCTTGGCGACCCGCAGCAGGAGCAGACCGATCGTGCCGGCGCCGAGGATGGCAACGGTCCGGTCCCGCACGCCGCCCGCCAGACCGATCGCATGCACGGGTGTGGCCAGCGGCTCGATCAGGGCGGCGGTACGCCAATCCAGCTCTTCCGGGATCACGTGCAGTCGGCGCCGGTCGATGGTGAAGTACTCCGCCATCCCGCCCTGGTCGTGCGCGCAGCCGAAGAAACGCAGGTTCTCGCAGACGTTGGGCCGTCCGGCGAGGCACTGCTTGCAGGTCCAGCACGGCAGGTACGGCTCGACCGTGACCCGGGTTCCGGCCGGCAGGGCACCGGCGACGACCACGCCGGACGCCTCGTGGCCGGCGGCGTACGGCAGGGTGATGAACGGATGCCGGCCGTGCATGGCGTGCGTGTCGGAGCCGCATATTCCGGCCACGACCGTGCGCACGAGCACCTCGTCCGGGCCGGGCACCGGCGTTGCCGCCTCGACCACCTCGACGCCGTCGGTCGTGACGACGACCCGGCGCATCGATGCCGGCACGCGCTCACCGCTCATGCCGCCGACCCTAACGTCTCCGGACTCCACTGGTGTCGCCGCGCTGATCGGCTCATGCTGCAGGAATGCTGTCCTATGCCTCCGGGATATCCGACGTGCCCCTCCTCGGAGAGACGATCGGCGCGAACCTCGAACGCAGCGTGGCCCGATTCGGCGACCGGGACGTTCTGGTCGACGTGGCGGCCGGCACGCGGTGGACGTACGCGGAGTTCGACCAGACGGTGAACCGTGTCGCGCTCGGCCTGCTCGCCCGTGGCATCGAGAAGGGCGACCGGGTCGGGATCTGGGCGCCCAACTGCGCCGAGTGGGTTGTCGTCCAGTACGCCACCGCCAAGATCGGCGCCATCCTGGTGAACGTCAACCCGGCCTACCGGACGCACGAACTCGAGTACGTGGTGCAGCAGTCCGGCATGCGGCTGCTGATCAGCGCGGTGTCGTTCAAGACGAGTGACTACCAAGGCATGATCAGCTCGATCGGGTTCCGCGACGTGATCTACCTCGGCTCGGCCGATTGGGACGACCTGGCGGCGACCCGCGGCGATGCGGCGGACCTCGAGCGGCGCGCCGCCACGCTGGCCTTCGACGATCCGATCAACATCCAGTACACGTCCGGCACGACCGGATTCCCCAAAGGGGCGACGCTGTCGCACCACAACATCCTCAACAACGGATACTTCGTGGGCGAACTGATCGGCTACACCGAGAACGACCGGGTCTGCCTGCCGGTGCCGCTGTACCACTGCTTCGGCATGGTGATGGGCAATCTCGGCGCGACCTCGCACGGGGCGTGCATCGTGCTGCCCGCGCCCGGATTCGATCCGGCGGCCACGCTCGCCGCCGTGGCGCAGGAAAAGATCACCTCACTGTACGGCGTGCCGACCATGTTCATCGCCGAACTCGGCCTGCCCGACTTCGCGTCGTACGACCTCTCCAGCCTGCGTACCGGCATCATGGCCGGATCCCCGTGCCCGGTCGAGGTCATGAAACGCGTGGTGGCCGAGATGCACATGACCGAGGTGGCGATCTGCTACGGCATGACCGAGACCTCGCCGGTGTCGACCATGACGCGGCGCGACGACGGACTGGCCCGGCGCACCGAGACGGTGGGCCGCGTGATGCCGCACCTGGAATCCAAGGTGGTCGATCCAGCCACCGGCCTTGTGGTGTCCCGCGGCGAACCCGGCGAGCTGTGTACCCGCGGGTACTCGGTCATGCTCGGCTACTGGAATCAGCCGGATGCCACCGCCGAGGCGATCGACGCGGCGCGGTGGATGCACACCGGCGACCTCGCCACGATGGACTCCGACGGCTACCTCAACATCGTCGGCCGGATCAAGGACCTCGTGATCCGCGGCGGGGAGAACGTGTACCCGCGGGAGGTCGAGGAGTTCCTCTACACCCACCCCGATGTCGCCGACGTCCAAGTGATCGGCGTACCGGACGCCACATACGGCGAGGAGCTGATGGCCTGGGTCGTGCTGCGGCCGGGCGCCGACCCGCTGACCGCGGACACCGTACGCGACTTCTGCACCGGCAAGCTGGCCCACTACAAGATTCCGCGATACGTGCACGTGGTCGACGGCTTCCCGATGACGGTGACCGGCAAGGTTCGCAAGGTGCAGATGCGCGAGGAGGCCGTGGAGATCTTGGATCTGCACGACGCGGCGGCGGTCCGCAACGCCTGACCGCGGTACGGCCCTGCCGATCAGAAGTCGCGGAACTCGCCCGACGGTGCCGCATCCGGCTCGGCGTGCTTCTCCTCCTCCGCCTCGCGTAGCTGCACCCGGCGGATCTTGCCGGAGATGGTCTTCGGCAGCTCCGCGAACTCGATCCGCCGGATCCGCGCGAACGGGGACAGGTGCTCGCGGCAGTGCGCGAAGATCGCCCGCGCGGTCTCCTCGGTGGGTTCCCAGCCCTCCGCCAGAACGACGTACGCCTTCGGCACGGCCAGTCGCAGCGCGTCCGGTGACGGCACGACCGCAGCCTCGACAACCGCCTCGTGTTCCAGCAGGACGCTCTCCAACTCGAACGGCGAGATGCGATAGTCCGAAGCTTTGAACACGTCGTCGGTGCGGCCAACGTACGTGACGTAGCCGTCGGCGTCCCGGGAACCGATGTCGCCGGTGTGGTAGTGGCCGCCGGCCATCCGCTCGGCGGTCAGATCGGCATCGCCGTGGTAGCCGACCATCAGCCCCAGCGGCCGCGGATCCAGCTTGATGCAGATCTCACCCTCCTCGACGTGCTCGCCGGTCTTCGGGTCGAGAAGCGCGATCTGGTACCCGGGCACCGGCCGGCCCATCGAACCTGGCCGGACCGGCTGGCCCGGGGTGTTCGCGATCATGACGGTGGTCTCGGTCTGGCCGAAACCGTCCCGGATCGTCACGCCCCACGCCTTCTGCACCTGCTCGATCACCTCGGGGTTCAGCGGCTCGCCGGCGCCCACCGCGACCCGCGGCGGGGTCGACAGGGCGGTCAGGTCCGACTGGATGAGCATCCGCCACACGGTCGGCGGCGCGCAGAAGCTCGTCACGCCGCACCGCTGCATCTCCCCGAGCAGCCGTGGCGCGTCGAAGCGGGTGTAGTTGTGGATGAATACGCACGCCTGTGCGTTCCACGGCGCGAACACGTTGCTCCAGGCGTGCTTGGCCCAGCCCGGCGACGAGATGTTGAGGTGGACATCGCCGGGCCGCAGCCCGATCCAGTACATCGTGGACAGATGCCCGACCGGGTACGACGCGTGGGTGTGCTCGACCAGCTTGGGCTGCGCCGTGGTGCCGGAGGTGAAGTACAGCAGCAGCGTGTCCGACGCCTGCGTCGCACCGTCGGGCGTGAAGTCCGTCGGCGCGTCGTAGGCGTCGGTGAACGACCGCCACCCGTCGACCGCGTCGCCAACGGCGATCCGGGTGACGTCGACGTCGGCGAACTTGTCCGTCGCTGTGGCGGCCGCGACGACGTGCCGCGCCGCGCCGCGGACCACCCGGTCCCGGGTGTCCGCGCGACCCAGCAGTGGCGTCGCCGGGATGAGCACCGCACCGAGCTTGATCGCCGCGAGGATCGTCTCCCACAACTCCACCTGGTTGCCGAGCATGAGCACGATCCGGTCACCGCGGCGCACACCCTGGGCGCGGAG
>DATBGW010000267.1:0-12084 GCA_036557765.1 Actinoplanes sp. | reverse complement strand
CCTGCAGCGGGCCTTGCTGCGGGCCATGCGGTGCGCCGTGCTGCGGCCCCTGCAGCGGGCCTTGCTGCGGGCCATGCGGTGCGCCGTGCTGCGGCCCATGCGGTGGGGCTTGCGGTGGGCCGAAACCGCCCGGGGGCGTTCCGTGGCCGCCCTGAGGTGAGCCGGAGCCGCGCTGCGGCGGACCGTCGCCACGCCCATCCTGCGGAGGCCCGGACGCGCCGGGGCCAGGGCCGCGATGTCCGCGAGGCGGGTGGGGACCGCGCGGGGGCTGGCCAGCTGGCGGCAGCGTCATCGGAGCTCCTCGGGAGGCGTTCGGGTGGCTGTGAGCCTGCCCGCTCCGCCCCCGGACCACGATCTCCGACGAGGTCATCCGATCGTGTGGTGCCGCCATGGTCGCCTCACCGTTCGGCAACCCGACTCGGGACGCTAGACGAAGCGCGCGACGTCCCCCGCGCCTTCGCGGACGATCTCCGGCTCGTCACCGGACAGGTCGATCACGGTGGTGGGCTCGGTGCCGCACTCACCGGAGTCGATCACCGCGTCGACGGCGTTGTCGAGCTCCTCCTTGATCTCCCAGCCCTGCGTGAGCGGCGCCTCGTGGTCGGGCAGGAGCAGGGTGCTGGACAGCAGCGGCTCGCCCAGCTCGGCCAGCAGCGCCTGCGCGACGACGTGCTCGGGGATGCGCACTCCCACCGTCTTCTTCTTCGGGTGCATGAGCTGGCGGGGCACCTCCTTCGTGGCGGGGAGGATGAACGTGTAGCTGCCCGGCGTCGACGCCTTGACCAAGCGGAACATCGCGTTCGACACGTGCACGAACTGGCCGAGCTGGGCGAAGTCGTGGCAGACGAGGGTGAAGTGGTGGCGTTCGTCGAGGTGGCGGATCGCCCGGATGCGCCCGAGGGCATCGCGGTTGCCGAGCGCGCAGCCGAGCGCGAAGCAGGAGTCCGTCGGATAGGCGATGAGGCCGCCGTTGCGGACCACTTCGGCGACCTGGGTGATCGCGCGACGTTGCGGGTCGACCGGATGCACGTCGTAGTACCGGGCCATGACGCGCACTCTAGGGGGCCTCACCGGACGGTGACAGAACCCTGACCGCCGCGGGGATCGTCGTGAAGGTTCCGGGCGCCGCATCCTGTGATGGCAACCACAACACCCCGGGGAGGTCCCGATGAGCACCACCACCACGCTCCGTTCGGTCGCTCAGACGGCGACCACCGCCGACGTCGACCCGGCCGCCCGGCTTGCCGAGTACCGCGCCCGCGTCGACCTCGTGCGCCGCAGCTACCGGCGGCGCGCGTGCCACAACGGGATCGCCGCCAACGGCCTGAGCCTGTTGCTGGGCGCCGCGGGCGCCGCGGTGGGGCTCTCCCCGCTCGTGGGCAGCGACGTGCGGTTCACCGCGGGGCTCGGCGTCGCCGTGATCCTGCTGGAGGGCATCGCGCGGGTCATGAAGCCCGCCCTGCACGCCACGCGGGCCCGGCGGGTGGCGCGCAGGCTCGACCGCGAGTTCCGCCTCTACGACGCGCAGCGCGAGGACTACCGCTGCGGCAACGCCAAGGGCGACGCGGCGTTCGTCGTCGCGGTCGAGCGGATCCTGGCCCAGGCTGACGCCGCCGAGGAGCACGACGAGTCCGGCGCGTCCAACGAGCCCGCCACCCCCCGCAAGGCCGCCTGACGGTGAGTCGTACGTTTCGCCGCCTGAGTTGGCCGATTCGACACGTCGGATCGGCCAACTCGGGCGGTGAGGTGCACGACTCACCGTGTGGGTTGCGCGCTGCCCACCCGTCCGCCACACTGACCGAACGAACATTCGGTAGGAGGCGCGGTGGATCACCAGGCTCTTTTCGACGAGACGATTGCGGCGGACCAGCGCATCGAGCCACGCGACTGGATGCCCGACGCCTATCGCGCCACGCTGATCCGGCAGATCGCCCAGCACGCGCACTCCGAGATCATCGGCATGCAGCCGGAGGGCAACTGGATCCTCCGCGCGCCGAGCCTCCGCCGTAAGGCGATCCTCCTGGCGAAGGTCCAGGACGAAGCGGGCCACGGCATGTACCTCTACGCCGCCGCCGAGACGCTGGGCGCGGACCGCGGCGACCTGACCCGGCGGCTGATCGAGGGACGGCAGAAGTACTCGTCGATCTTCAACTACCCGACGCTGACGTTCGCGGACGTCGGCGTCATCGGCTGGCTGGTCGACGGGGCGGCGATCTGCAACCAGGTGCCGCTGTGCCGCAGCTCGTACGGCCCGTACGCGCGGGCGATGATCCGCATCTGCAAGGAGGAGTCGTTCCACCAGCGGCAGGGTTACGAGCTGCTGATGACGATGATGCGTGGCACCGCGGCACAGCGGGACATGGTCCAGGACGCGGTGAACCGGTGGTGGTGGCCGTCGCTGATGATGTTCGGGCCGCCGGACGCGGACTCGCCGAACTCCGCGCAGTCGATGGCGTGGAAGATCAAGCGGCACAGCAACGACGAGTTGCGGCAGCGGTTCGTCGACATGACCGTGCCGCAGGCCGAGGCGCTCGGTGTCACGCTGCCCGATCCGCGGCTGTGCTGGAACGCCGAACGCGGGCACTACGACTTCGGTGACCCGGATTGGGCCGAGTTCAAGCGCGTTCTCGCCGGGGACGGCCCGATGAACAAGGCCCGGATCGCCCACCGCCGCCGTGCCGACGAGGAGGGCGCCTGGGTGCGCGAGGCCGCCGCCGCGCACGCGGCCCGCCGTCGGGAGGCCGGTCATGGGTGACGAGATCCGGCACGAGTGGCCGTTGTTCGAGGTGTTCGTGCGGGCCAAGCGCGGGTTGAACCACGTCCACGTCGGATCGTTGCGGGCCGCCGACCACGAGATGGCGCTGCACCACGCCCGGGACCTCTACACCCGGCGCAACGAGGGCGTCAGCATCTGGGTGGTGCGCTCCGACGACATCGTCGCGTCCAGCCCGGACGTCAAGGAGGCGTTCTTCGCGCCCAGCGGCGACAAGGTGTACCGGCACCCGACGTACTACACGATCCCCGACACCGTCCCGCACATCTGAGCCCGAGGCTGACATGGCATTCGACGACGCCTACGACGCTCTGACCGATCACGAGGACGACAGCCGGTGGGCGTACGGGACCGGTTTCGCCGATCCGCTCGCCGGCGTTCCCACCGCCGTACCGTCCGATGTGGATCGCACGGCGCTCGCCGCGTACTGCCTCATGCTCGGCGACGACGCGCTGGTGCTGTCCCACCGCCTGCAGCAGTGGGTGACCCGGGCACCCGAGATCGAGGACGAGCTCGCCATCGCGAATATCGCGCTCGACCTGCTGGGCCAGGCCCGGCTGCTGCTGACCCGGGCCGCACTCGTTGAGGCCGGGAGCCGAGACGAGGACGCGCTCGCGTACCTGCGTGATCCGGCCGAGTTCCGCAACGTCCGGCTGGTCGAGCCGGCCGATCCGGACTTCGCCCATCTGGTCACGCGACTGCTGGTGTTCACCACCTGGCGGCTCGCGCTGCTCGACAGGCTTACCGGCTCTCGTGACCCGATCCTCGCGGCGATCGGGGCGAAGGGCGTCAAGGAGGTCACATACCACCGGGAGTACGCCGCGCAATGGGTGGTCCGGCTCGGCGACGGCACCGCCGAGTCACATCGGCGCATGGCGGCCGCACTGGCCGCCGTGTGGCCGCTCGTCGGCGAGCTCTTCGCCACGCATCCGGTCGAGCGCGAGCTCGCCGCGGCCGGCGTGGCGGTTGACCCCGCGGAACTCCGGCCGGAGTTCGACGCCGTGCTGGCGCATGTGCTGGCGGAGGCCACATTGTCCACGCCGGACGTTGCCCCGGCCGATCCGGACAGGGGCCGTGACGGCGTTCACACCGAGGCACTGGCCGGCATCCTGGATGAGATGCAGTCGGTCGCCCGTGCGCTACCCGGAGCGGTCTGGTGAGCGCCACCGCGGTCGCCGGCGCGGTCACCGATCCCGAGCTGCCGATGCTCACGCTGGCGGATCTGGGTATTCTCCGCGACGTCCGCGAGTCCGGCGGCGGCGTGGTCGTCACCATCACGCCGACATACTCCGGATGCCCGGCGATGGCGGCGATCCGCGACGACCTGCGGTCCGCGCTCACGAGCGCCGGCTACGGCCCCGTTGAGGTGCGTACCGTGCTGTCGCCGCCGTGGACCACCGACTGGATCACGCCCGCCGGCCGGGACAAGCTCGCCGCCGCCGGCATCGCACCACCCGGCCCCGCGTCGCGACGCGCGCCCGGCCCTGTGCCGCTGGTGCTGGCACCGCTCCGAATCGTGGTCGCATGTCCCCACTGTGGACACCCGGACACCGAACGACTGGCCGCGTTCGGCGCCACGGCCTGCCGCGAACTGCGCCGGTGTCTCGTGTGCCGCGAGCCGTTCGAGCACGTCAAGGAGCTGTGACATGGTCGCGCGGGAGTTCCAGCGGCTGCGGGTCGCCGCCGTCGAACGGCTCTGCGAGGACGCCGTGGCGGTGACGTTCGACGTGCCGCCGGAGCTGGCCGGCCGATATGCGTTCCGCCCCGGCCAGTCGCTGACGGTCCGCCGCCCCGATGACGCCGCGGACGAGCGCCGCTCGTACTCGATCTGCGCGGCGGCCGGCGCACGGCCCCGCATCGGCGTCCGCGAGGTGCCCGGTGGCCTGGTGTCCCGCTGGCTGGTGCACGGCGTGGAACCGGGCGACGAGGTGGAGGTCGCGCCGCCGTCCGGGACGTTCACCCCGGACCTGGAGGTGGGCGGCCGGCACGTGCTGATCGCCGCCGGCTCCGGCATCACCCCGGTGTTGTCCATCGCCGCGTCGCTGCTGCGCCGCGCGGACGCACATGTCGCCCTGCTGTACGGCAACCGTCGCGCCGACACCGTGATGTTCGCCGAGGAGCTCGCCGACCTGAAGGACGAGCACCCGTCCCGGATGGAACTCGTGCACGTGCTGTCCCGCGAGGCCCGCGAGGTGGAGTTGCTCACCGGCCGCCTGGACGCCGCGAAGCTGCGGACGCTGCTGCCACTCCTCATCGACGTGCCGGACGTGGATCACTGGTGGCTGTGCGGGCCGTTCGGCCTGGTCGTCGATGCCACCGAGGTGCTGGTCACGTTCGGCGTGCCGCCGGAGCGGATCCACCGGGAGCTGTTCTGGGTCGACGAGGTCCCGCCCGAGGTGGTCCGTGAGGAACGGCGCCCGGACGGCCCGAGCAGCGAGGTGACCGTCGTGCTGGACGGCCGGTCCACCACCGTGTCGGTGGCGGCCGGCGACACCGTGCTGGAAGGAGCCCAGCGCTCCCGGCCGGACCTGCCGTTCGCCTGCAAGGGCGGCGTCTGCGGTACGTGCCGGGCGCGGCTGGTGGAGGGCGAGGTGCGGATGCGGCGCAATTTCGCGCTCGAGCCGGGCGAGCTGGCGGCCGGTTTCGTGCTGACGTGCCAGTCCACGCCGGTGACCGAGAAGGTGATCGTCGACTTCGACGACTGACCGACGGTCGTTGATGTCGAATGGCCGTCAAGGCCCCTACCGATCGTGCTGTGTCGGTTCGCGGAAGGGCGGCACTGATCGAGCTCCACCGACACATCACCGCCGATCGCGTTCACCGCCAGGTAAGCCGGGGCGGCCCAACGTGCCGGCACCTGGACGTCACGCCGTCCCGGGCCGACCAATACCGTGATCAGAACGAGCCGGTTCCGGGGAATCAGACTTCCCACAAGCACAACCCCGGCGATGCCCAGCAAGATGATCTCGGCATTACCGACGATGAACCTCCACAGGTCGCCAACGGCGGCCGGGCCGCCGCTGGCGAGAAGGGTTCCGCCAGCCACCAGGACGACCGCAGTCGCCGCGTGTATCCGCCTCACCGATACTCCCTGGGCGAACGTATCGGTGATCGACCTGGATTCGTGTGGGACACGCCGGAGTCCAGGCTCAGTCACCGGCCACCCGCGGATGAGATCGTCCGGACCGCAGGGTCAGGCATCGCGCTAGCGTGACGTCATGTTGGACACCGTTGATGAGATCGCCGCACTACAGGACCTCCTGGACGCCTCTCGTGCGTCCGCCACCACCCACCTGCGCAAGATCATCGACGACGACCGGGCCCTCACGGCCCGTGACCTCGTGGCGCTGCTGACCGGAATGCGGGTGTTGAGCGTCGCGACGGTCACCGCCCGCGGCGAGCCGAGAATCAGCGCGCTGGACGGTCACTTCCTGCACGCGACCTGGACATTCAGCACCGACGGCTCGTCGGCGAAGGCCCGGCACATGCAGGAGAGGCCCGCGGTCAGCATCGCCCACGTCGACGGCGAGGAGCTGGCGCTGTTCGGCCACGGCCGGGCGGAGCAGATGCGCGACGGCGACCCGGACTGGGCGGAGACGCTGGACCATTGGACCGCCCACTACGGCGAATCACCGCTCGGCTGGGGCGACGACGTGCGCCTGTACCGGTTCCGTCCCCAGTGGATGGTCGGATACGCGTTCGACCGCGCGGCGTTGCTGGCCAAACGCGGCCTCACCGGGTGAGGCTACGCCGCCATTTCCCGTAGGTGCCGGGCCTCGCGGGCGTACCGCACGAGCGCATGCACCGTGCGCGGACCCGCCACACCGTCGACGCTGAGGCCCACCCAGGCCTGGAATGCGCGGACCGTGGCATCCAGATCGGCAGCCGTAGGGCCGGTTCGGACGCCGAGGTCGGCGAACAGGTCGCGTAGTGTGCCAGAGTCGGCCGGCGGTGGTTCAGCGGACCAGCCGAGCACGCCCCCGACCGCTGTGCCGACCGTGCTCAACATGTGGCGTGCAGACATCGCACCTCCCGTGGACGACGTGACCGTTCCGAGGGTGGCGGTGGCGCCTGTGGGAGCCCTGATACCGCGACGGCATTCGCCTGTGAGCGGCAGTGGTTAAGCGCTGTCGGGATCGATGCTTCTGACGAGCAGACCCGGGGGTGCGGTTGCGGGCGCTTGCCATCGGGTCGCGTAGTGGTCGAGGAAGATCTGCCCGACCAGCTCGCCGCGAGTGTGCACGCCGGTCTTGCCGAAGACCGACTTGAGGTGATCTTGCACGGTGTACGGAGACATCGACAGCGCGCGGGCGATCTCCTTGGTGGCGCGTCCCTGGATGCACTGCATGGTCACCTGGCATTCCCGGTCGGTGAGCCCGTACGACAGCGCGACCACCGGCGCCACGTCTTGGGGTGTGGCCGGATGAATGATCACCGCGGTCCGGCCGTCCGGATAGCCACTGAGGCGGGTCCCGTACAGCAGCAGCCAGGCGCCGGTACGGGCGCGCACCCGGGCCCGCGCGGCCAGTTCGAGCGGGTCGGTGCCCGCCGGAATCGTACGGGCACGGGCGGCGACCGCCTGCACGATCTTTGATTCGCTCGGCCGGTCCGGTGCCGGGTCCTCGGCGAGCTCGCCGATCCAGCGCTCGGCCGCCGCGGAGATCGACTCGGGCTTGCCGTGCTGATCGAACACGATGACTCCCGGCCCGTGGTCGACAAACGCCGTCGCGGTGGGCGCGGTCTGCACCACGATGGAGCGCCGGAGGCCGGCCGCCATCACGCCGGCAAGCGTCGACACGGCCCGCACGTCGTCCTCGGTGAACCAGGGCCGGCCGGCATGCCGGAGGAAGGCCGCCGCGCCCCAGTAGATCCCGTCGACGACGAGGGACACCCGCAGTTCATCGCAGAACCCGTACGCCTCATGGGATTGATGCCGGGCCGATCGGCTGGGGTCACCGTGGGTGTCGATGCTGGTCGCACCGGCGATGCGGCCGCTGTGGGCGAGGAAGGACCACTTGTTGACGTCCTCGACGATGTACTCGTGGTGCGCCAGCCATGATCCGGAGCATCCGACGTTCCGGTTCATTGTCCCGGTGAACAGGATCGTCCCGGGGTCGACGGTGTGCCAGCAGTACGCGTCGAACGCGATCAGCGGCCGGAGCACGTCGGCGACCGCTGCGGTGTAGTCAACCCAGCCGAGCCGCCGCATGCCGAGCCGCGTGACGTCCTCACGCACGCGCGGGACCAGCGCTTTCGTCACCATCTCAGGTTACGGGGCGGCGCTGTCGGCGGAGACCCCCAGAATTCTGGTCCCTTTCTCGAGGGAATACCCAGCGTTCTGGGATGGCCCGCCAACCCGGGGTTGCTCAGGCTGACGGTATGACAACGATCAGCGAGGCGCAGGCGGGGCCGGCGCAGGACGCCGTCACCCCAGACCAGATTTTCCAGCTTGCCCAGGGATTCATGGCCAGCAAGCACCTGTTCGCGGCCAGCGAGCTCGGCTTGTTCGAGGCCCTCGGCGAGGGACCGGTCGACCTGGCCGGCCTGGCCGCCCGCACCGGGCTCATCCCACGGACGGCCCGCATCAGCGCCGACGCCATGGTCGCGCTCGGCCTGCTGGAACGGCACGACGACCGGTACGCCAACACACCCGCCGCCGCGGCGTTCCTGACCGGTGGCACCCCGGCCGACCTGCGACCGCTACTGAAGTTCTGGGATCGGCTCAGCTATCCCGCGTGGGGTGACCTCGCCGGAGCACTCGGCCGTGGGCGGCCCGGCCACCAGGTGTTCGACATCGACGACGACCTCGTGCCGATCATGTCCGCCGGGATCGAGGCCGCCACCGCCGCCGCCTGCCGCGCCCTGCCCGGTGTCGCGGGGCTGCCGCCGGGCAGCAGGGTGTTGGACATCGGCGGTGGCACCGGCTCCTGGGCCATCGCGCTCGTGACCGCCGACCCCAGTCTCACGGCGACCGTCTTCGAACGCCCCGAGGTCGCCGCCGTCGCCGAGGCAAGGCTCCGCAGCAGCGGGTACTCCGGGCGGATCGGCGTCCGCACCGGCGATCTGCTCATCGACGACCTGCCGCGCGGCTACGACACGTTCCTGCTCGCCAACCTCGTGCACTACTTCACGCCCGACACCAACCAGTCGATCCTGCACAAGATCCGGGCGGCAACCGATCCCGGGGCGCGCCTGCTCATCGCCGACTTCTGGACCGACGCCACACACACCCAGCCGGTGCCGGCCGCGCTGATGGCCGGGGAGTTCGCCATCCACATCAACGACGGAGACGTCTACAGCGTCGAGGAGGGCTGCGCCTGGCTCACCGCCAGCAGGTGGAACGTCACCGGACACACAGCGCTTGCCGGACCGATCTCGCTGATCACCGCCGAGGCGACCTGACCGTTCTGCGGCGGCCCATCAAGCTGTGGAAAACACGTCATCCGCGCACGCCACTCGGTACGCGGGCGGCGTGCGTGCATGGGAACCAGCCGGCGTGAGATCTGACGTCAGGTGGACCGCCTAGGCGCTATGTGACCCTCTGCGTTGTCACCGGCCGTCGCCCGGAAAGTGTCGTACGCCTGTGCCAATATGGCGGCGTGTTGGGCACGATAGAGCGGCTCCGGGATGATGCGGCTCAGTGCGCCGAGGCATCGTTGTGGTCGTTGTCGGACACCGATCTGGTCACCGCGGTCGAGGAAGTCCATCGGCTCACGCAGACGATCGCGGCGGTGGAGTTGCATTTGATCGCGGAGATCGACGCCCGGGATGTTCCGGCTGCGCAGCAGGTCCGCGGCACCGCCGTGTGGTTGCGCTCCCGGCTGCTGCTGGATCTGGCCGCTGCCCGGCGGCTGGTCGACCAGGCGGCAGCCCTGAGGCGGTATCCGGCTGTCGACGCCGCCTTGACCGAGGGCGCCATTCATCTGCGTCAGGCCGATGCCATCACCGATGCGCTTGATGCCTTGCCGTCCACTACCGACCTGGACGGAATCGCCGCTGTGGAGGGCAGTGCCGCTTCGGGCGGGATCGCCGCTTCGGGCGGGATCGCCGCCGTGGACGGCAGTGCCACTCCGGACGGCGCCAGTTCCGGTGCACCGATGGTCTCGCCAGCTGACGGGGCGGATCCGGCGACCACCGGCGATGTCGCGATGCTGGACCCGAGCGGCGCGGCCGACGGTTCTGTCGCCGCGCGGGAGCTCGCGGCGGCCGCCGCGACGGCACTGCTGGACTTCGCCCGCCAGTTTCCGCCGGCGCCGTTGCGCCGGCTCGGCGCGCGGATCCTGGACCATGTGGCGCCGCAAGTGGCCGAGCGCCTCGAGGCAAGCGCGCTGGAACGCGAGGAGCGCCGTGCCTTCCGGTCCCGTGGTTTCACCCTGTCGCCGCCGGTCGGGGGACAGGTACGGATCAGCGGTCAGCTCACCGTCGAGGACGCTGCCATCGTCTCCGCCGCGCTGGATCCGCTCAGCTGTCCGGCCGGCGGCGTCGATTCGCGCAACCCGGCTCACGCGCGTGCCGACGCGCTGGTCGAGGTGTGCCAGCTGGCGTTGCGCACCGGCGAGTTGCCCAGTCACGGTGGTGAGCCGCCGCAGCTGGCGGTAACGGTCGGCTACGACCCGCTGATCCGCCGGCTCGGCGTCGGCCGGTTGGACAACGGTGCCCGGCTCAGTCCCACGACCGTACGCCGGGTGGCCTGCGACGCGCAGCTGATGCCAGCGGTGCTCGGCGGGACCGGGCAGGTGCTCGACGCCGGCCGGGCCCGGCGGCTGGCCACCGGGCCGCTGCGCCGCGCCCTGGTGATCCGGGACCGCGGCTGCGCGTTCCCTGCCTGCGACCGCCCACCGCGGTGGTGCCACGGTCACCACGTCCGGCCGTGGACGGGCGGGGGCCGCACCGATCTGACCAACCTGGTCCTGCTCTGCCGGCACCACCATCGCATGATCCACGACGGTGACTGGACCGTCCGGATCGGGGCGGACGGCCTGCCGGAGTTCGTTCCGCCGCCGTTCTTCGGCAACAGCCGGGCGCCGCAACGCAACAAATACCACCGCCGAACATAGGACCACCCGCCGATGTGCCAGTGGCCCGCGAGACTCCGCACTGAGTCGAACAAGGTGCGCGGCCTGCGTGGCCTTGCGGTGCCGTCATCGTTGACCTCTCTAAATCAGCGCGGGCGGAGGTCCGCCCGGACGGACCGCGGGTCGCCCGCGTACGCGGACGCCTCGATCACGGCGGTGGGTGCGGCCGGGACGAAGCCGTCGGACGTCCAGCGCTGCAGTGGCCGCACCGAGCCGCGTACGGTCACCCGTTCCGATCCGCCCGCCCGCAGCTCGACCGGTGCGAAGCCCAGCAGGACCCGGGTGGGGAAGTCCTCGGCGACCGTCCGCCCGTACAACTGGACGACGTGGCGCCCGGCCCGATCGCCGGTGTTTGTCACAGTGACGGCCGCCTCGAACGTCTCGTCCTCGATAGCGCCGACCGACAGGTCGGCGAGCTCGAACGTGGTGTAGGACAGGCCGAACCCGAGTGGGAACGCTGCCGCGTGGCCGTCCCGGTCCAGCAGTCGCTGCCCGAACCACTTGTCGTACGTGATGGCCGTGGCGTTCCGGTCGAAGAACGGCAGGTGCTCCTCCGACGTCGGGATAGAGAACGGCAGCCGGCCGGACGCGTCGACGTCGCCGAGCAGCACGTCGGCGAGGGCACGGCCGCCCTCGGAGCCGGAGTACCAGGCGAACAACACGGCCGGAACGGCGTCGCGCCACTCCTCGACGACGACTGCGCCGGCGGTCACCACCGCGACGACCGTCCGCGGGTTCGCCGCGGCCACCGCCCGGACGATCTCCACGTCGGACGGGCGGAGCCGCAGGCTGGCACGGTCGCCGCCGCTGGCCTCGCTGCCGACGACATTGACATCCTGCCCGGATATCCGCTCCAGCAGGTCGCGGCCCGCGGTGCTGTCGCCCACCGGCGGGTACAGCCCGAGCAGCGTCGGGTCGGTGAAGATTTCCGAGCCGACGTACTCGCCCTCGTCCTGCGCGGTGTAGCCGGCGACCACGACGGCCACGTCGGACGCCTGAGCGGCCGCGGCGGCCGCGGCGGGACCCTCCTCGGCGACGTGCCGGACGGTCACGCCCGGCAGCGCTTCGGCCAGCCCGCGCAGCGCGGTGATGACCTCTGGCGCACGGACGTCGGAAGAGCCGTGGTCGCCCGTGTTCGCCACGTCTGCGAGTCGCCCGATCACCGCGATCGTGGACAGCTCGTCGCGTCCCAGCGGCAGCAACGGCGTCGCACCGACCGGATCGTTCTTGAGCAGC
>DATBGW010000266.1:0-7316 GCA_036557765.1 Actinoplanes sp. | reverse complement strand
CTGCACGACCCCGCTACTTCCGCCAGCGGACAAGCACAGCACCGGAGCACCGCTCCGGCGCTGCCGCCTGCCCGCCTCGTGGGCATTTTCGATCCAGATCGGCGAGGGGTGGGGTTGCCGCTGAGCCGCTGCCCGCGCCGGTCCTCCTCCACAGCCGGCGCGGGCAGTACGACAGGTCGACCGGTGTCGGTGCGCCTCAGCGGTCAGCGGGCAGTGGGCCGCTACCGTGTGGGCATGGCGAGCCGCACTCCTCCGGCTAGCCGGGGCCGTGCTGCGTCTACGACCCGCGGCGCCGCGATGTCTCCTGCCCGCCGTACGAGCCGCGGCCGTTCGACCCGCCACCGGTCCGGCGTCGGGTACGCCGTCGGCCGGGGCGCGGGTGCGCTGTGGATGGGCCTCGCGCACAGCGTCGGGTGGGTCGCGCGTGGCGTCGGCCGGCAGGCGGCCACCGCCAAGGAGATCGATCCCGAGCACCGCCGCGACGGCGCCGGCCTCCTGATGCTGGGCGTGGCCATCCTGGTCGGCGTGGCCGTGTACACCGGCAGCGCCGGCCCGGTCGGCACGTGGCTCGCCGACGCGGTCCGCCTGTTCTTCGGCGGCATCTCGGTGCTGCTGCCGCTGCTGCTGGTGTACGGCGCGGTGCGCCTGATGCGCCGGCCCGCCGACCCGGAGCACCGCGGCCGTTCCGTGGTGGGATGGAGCGCACTGATCGTCGCCGCCGCGGGCCTGCTGCACATCGCCCGGCGGCCCACCGACGACGTCGGGATGAACGCCGCGGGCGGCCTCATCGGCTACGGCGTGGGTGGGCTGCTCGAGCGCGCGGTGACCGCCTGGGTGGCCGTCCCGCTGCTGATCCTGCTGCTGCTCTTCGGTCTCCTCGTCATCACGGCGACGCCGATCAGCAAGGTGCCGGAGCGGCTTCTGCTGCTCGCCGACGTGCTGCTGGGCCGGTCGACCGCTCGTGCGCCGATGCCCACCGGGCCGGCCGAGCTCGAGCCGGACTCGGAGGAGGAACATCTCGCGACGCGTCGCCCGGCACGGCGACGGCAGGGGTCGCTCGCGCATCTCGGGCTGGACCCGGACGGCGCGGACGACGACCCGATCGTGCACGACACGGTGGCGCTGCCGCGTCCGGCGAAGCTGCCGGCCAGCCGGAAGTCGCCGGAGCCGCCCGAACACTCGCCGGTGCCGAGCCGTTCCGAGCAGCTTGAGCTCGCGGTGGCCGGCGACTACCGGCTGCCGCCGCCCACGCTGCTCGGCCGTGGCACCGCCGCGAAGACGCGCAGCCGCGCCAACGACGAAGTGATGAACGCGCTGACCGGCGTGTTCGACCAGTTCAACATCGACGCCCAGGTCACCGGCTTCACCCGCGGACCGACGGTCACCCGGTACGAGGTCGAGGTCGGTCCCGGCGTCAAGGTCGAGCGGATCACCACGCTGTCGCGAAACATCGCGTACGTGGTGAAGTCGCCGGACGTGCGGATCCTCAGCCCCATCCCGGGTAAGAGCGCGGTCGGCGTGGAGATCCCCAACTCCGACCCGGAGAACGTCTCGCTCGGCGACGTCCTGCGCTCCCGGACCGCCACGTCCGACCACCATCCGATGGTGGTGGCGCTCGGCAAGGACATCGAAGGCGGCTACGTCGTCGCGAACCTGGCCCGGATGCCGCACATCCTCATCGCGGGCGCGACCGGCGCCGGCAAGTCGTCCTGCCTGAACAGCCTGCTCGTCTCGGTGCTCACCCGGGCCACACCGGACCAGGTGCGGCTGCTGCTGGTGGACCCGAAGCGGGTCGAGCTCACCGCGTACGAAGGAATCCCGCATCTGGTCACGCCGATCGTGACGAACCCCAAGAAGGCGGCCGACGCGCTGGAATGGGTCGTGCGCGAGATGGACATGCGCTACGACGATCTCGCGGCCAACGGCGTACGCCACATCGACGACTACAACCGCAAGGTGCTGGCCGGCGAGATCACCGCGCCGCCGGGCAGCGAACGGGTCATCAAGCCGTACCCGTACCTTCTGGTGATCGTGGATGAGCTGGCCGACCTCATGATGGTCGCGCCGCGCGACGTCGAGGACTCGGTGGTCCGGATCACGCAGCTGGCCCGCGCCGCCGGCATCCACCTCGTGCTTGCCACCCAGCGGCCGTCGGTGGACGTGGTCACCGGCCTGATCAAGGCGAACGTGCCGTCCCGGCTGGCGTTCGCGACGTCGTCGCTGGCCGACTCGCGGGTCATCCTGGACCAGGCCGGCGCGGAGAAGCTACTGGGCCGCGGCGACGCCCTGTACTTGCCGATGGGCGCCTCCAAGCCGGTCCGCATCCAGGGCGCGTGGGTCGACGAGCGGGAGATCCACGCGGTCGTGAAGTTCTGCAAGGACCAGCGCGAGCCGGAGTTCCGGCCGGACGTGCTGGCCCCGGTCGCGGACAAGAAGAAGCAGATCGACGAGGAGGTCGGCGACGACCTCGAACTGCTGCTGCAGGCCATCGAGCTGGTGGTCTCGTCGCAGTTCGGCTCGACGTCGATGCTTCAACGCAAGCTGCGGGTCGGCTTCGCGAAGGCGGGCCGGCTGATGGATCTGATGGAGACGCGCGGCATCGTCGGCCCGTCGGAGGGATCCAAGGCCCGCGACGTCCTCGTCAAGCCGGACGAGCTGGGCGAGACGCTGGCCCGGCTCCGCGTCGACGGCGACTGAGCGCGGCCCGGTAACCTAGGCGGAGTGTCGGCCACCCCTTCCTCCCGTCGTGTCGCCCTGCTGACGCTGGGCTGTGCCCGCAACGAGGTGGACTCCGAGGAGCTGGCCGCCCGGCTGGACGCGGGCGGCTGGCAAGTCAGCACGGACGCGGACGGCGCCGACGTGGTGGTGGTCAACACGTGCGGTTTCGTCGACAAGGCCAAGCAGGACTCCATCGAGACGCTGCTCGCCGCCGCGGACACCGGCGCCAAGGTGGTCGCCGCCGGATGCATGGCCGAACGGTACGGGCGGGAGCTCGCCGACAGCCTTCCGGAGGCCCGGGCGGTGCTCGGGTTCGACGACTATCCCGACATCGCCGCCCGGCTGGACACCGTCCTGTCGGGGGAGCGGCTCGACGCGCACACGCCGCGGGACCGCCGCGAGTTGCTGCCGCTGACCCCGGTACGCCGCCCGGCGTCGCACGTGGTCGTGCCCGGTCACGCGATCGTCGACGAGCACACCCCGGCCCACCTGCGTCCGGTCCTCCGCCGCCGGCTGGACAACGGACCGGTTGCCAGCCTCAAACTCGCAAGCGGCTGCGACCGGCGGTGCGCGTTCTGCGCCATCCCGGCGTTCCGCGGCGCGTTCGTCTCCCGCGATCCGCAGGAGCTGCTGGCCGAGGCGTCGTGGCTGGCCGGCACGGGCGTCCGTGAGCTGGTGCTGGTCAGCGAGAACAGCACCTCGTACGGCAAGGACCTCGGCGACCCGCGCGCGCTGGAGAAGCTGTTGCCGCAGCTGGCCGCGGTGCCCGGCATCGTCCGCGTGCGGGTCAGCTACCTGCAGCCGGCGGAGACCCGTCCCGGCCTGATCGAGGCGATCGCCACGACTCCGGGCGTCGCCGCGTACTTCGACCTGTCCTTCCAGCACGCCAGCGAGCCGGTGCTGCGCCGGATGCGGCGGTTCGGGTCCACGGCCCGGTTCCTCGACCTGCTGGCGTCCGTCCGGGCACTCGAGCCGGAGGCCGGCGCGCGTAGCAACGTCATCGTCGGCTTCCCCGGCGAAAGCCGGCACGACGTGGACGAGCTGGTCGGCTTCCTGACCGCGGCGCGACTTGACGCCATCGGCGTGTTCGACTACAGCGACGAGGACGGGACGGAGGCCGCCGGCATGTCCGGCAAGGTTCGCGAGGACACGATCAAGCGACGGTACGGGCGGGTCAGCGCCCTCGCCGATGAGCTGTGCGCCCAGCGTGCCGAGGAACGGATCGGCTCGGTGGTCGAGGTGCTGGTCGACACGGTCCGTCCGGGCGAGGTCGAGGGCCGGGCCGCGCACCAGGCGCCCGAGGTGGACGGCTCGACCACGCTCGCGGACAGCGCGTTCGCGCTGCGGTCGGGTGATCTGGTCCGCGCCCGGGTGACCGCCGCCGAGGGTGTGGACCTGGTGGCCGTACCGATCGAGATGGTGTCGGCCGCGCCATGACGGACGAGCCGGTTCCGGTCGCCGCGCCCCGGGTGGTCTCGCTGTACAACCCGGCGAACATCCTTACCGCGGTCCGGATCCTGCTCGTGCCGGTGTTCGCCGTTTTGGTCGTGGTGTCCGAGATGGTGTCGCCCGGATGGCGGATCGCCGCGTGCCTCGTGTTCTGCCTGGCGTCCGCCACCGACTTCGTGGACGGGTGGATCGCGCGCCGGTTCGGGCTGATCACATCGTTCGGGAAGGTCGCCGACCCGATCGCGGACAAGGCGCTCACCGGCACGGCGCTGGTGCTGCTGTCCGCGTACGGCCAGCTGGCCTGGTGGGTGACGGCAGTGATCCTGTTGCGCGAGTGGGGGATCACCGCCCTGCGGTTCTCGGTGATCCGGTACGGGATCATTCCGGCCAGCCGCGGCGGCAAGCTCAAGACCGGACTGCAGATCGCGGCGATCGCCTGGTATCTGTGGCCGGTGCCGGCCCCGTACGACCGGGTGGGCCCGTGGCTCATGGGCGCCGCGGTGATAGTGACGTTGGTCACCGGCGTGGACTACGTGATCCAGGCCATCCGCCTGCGCCGCTCTTCCTGACCTCACATCTCCCGCGATCTTGGAGTTGTGGTTGCCTATATGGGAGGCGTGGGGGTATTTGCGCCAACCACAACTCCAAGATCGGCGGGCCGAGGCCGAGCCGCGGGTGAGGCGGATCGGCGGGGGCGGTGAATCGACGGGATAGGTCGATCGGCGGACGGGTAGACCGGCGGGACAGGTAGGAGGAGGACGTGGACCTCGGAGTAGCGGCTGCGGCGGCGGTCCATGTGCTGGTCGATCGGCGGCAGACGCTGGCATCGGCGGAGTCGCTGACCGGCGGCCTGATCGCCGCCACCATCGTCGAGATCCCCGGCGTCAGCTCGGTGTTCCGGGGCGGGTTGGTGGTGTACGCCACGGATCTCAAGCACACGCTCGCCGGCGTACCGGAACGCCTGCTGGAGGAGCGCGGAGCGGTCGATGCGGACGTGGCGCGAGCGCTCGCGACCGGCACGCGCGAACGCCTGGCCGCCGACTGGGCCCTGGCCACGACCGGCGTCGCGGGCCCCGAACCGCAGGACGGCAGGCCGGTCGGCCTGGTGTATGTCGCGGTGGCCGGACCGTACGGCGCGACCGTTCGCGAGCTGCAGCTGAGCGGTTCGCGGGCCTCGATCCGCACCGAGAGCGCCTGCGCGGTGCTGGAGCTGCTGGTCGGCGAGCTGCGGTCGGCACCGGCCGGAATGAACCCGTGACCATGGGTGTTGTGCCGGTGCCCCGTCGGGTTCGGCGGGGCGGGATGTCGGCGTGGCTCGTACCGGGTACGGTTGCGGGAAGCCTCTGGCGTGTGCCGGGGCCCCGCCGCAGGAGGAGGTGTCATGGTCCTGCTACGCCGGGTGATCGGTGACGCACTACGGGCGCGCCGGCAGGGACAGCACCGGACGCTGCGCGAGGTGTCGACCGCCGCCAACGTCAGCCTGGGGTATCTCTCCGAGATCGAGCGCGGTCAGAAGGAAGCATCCAGCGAGCTGCTCGCCGCCATCTGCGATGCGCTCGGCGCCCGCTTGTCCGAGGTGTTGGGCGAGGTCAGCGACACGCTGGCGCTTGCCGAGAGCATGGAAGGCGTGCTGGCGCCGGTCCACGAGACGCCGGTGAAGCGCGTCTCGGACGGGGACGTCTCGGTGTCCGTACATCAGGAATCGCCGCTCAAGGCGACGCTGCGCACGACGCGCAAGCGCGGCATCGTGTACGCGGCCTGAGCTGTGCTTGATGGCCTCGCTGCGCTCGGCTGGCTCGCGCCTTAATAACCGGTGAGTTGATGCACCGATCGCGACGGCTGACACCCCGCAGCCGCCACGATCGGCACGTCAACCCACCGGCGGCGCTCGCGGGGCTTGCCGGCGTCGCCCGTTCGCGGATCGGCGCGTAGCCTCGGTACCTGGGGGTTCACGTCTGCGGGTTGCCGGGTGGTCACCCTGAGATCCCCCCGAGGTCACGTGACGCCGGTGGCACGTAGCTGACACGATGGATGCCGCGCCGCCGGTGGCGCGTCCGACTGAGCGATATTGAGGGGATACCGCGATATGGCGAATCCGTTCGTCAAGGGTTGGCGCTACTTCTTGGCGCTCTTCGGCGCGAAGATCGACGAGTACGCCGACCCGAAGGTGCAGATTCAACAAGCGATCGAGGACGCGCAGCGGCAGCATCAGGCGCTCGTGCAACAGGCGGCCGCCGTCATCGGCAACCAGCGCCAGCTCGAGATGAAACTCTCCCGGCAGATGTCCGAGGTCGAGAAGCTGCAGGGCATGGCCCGCCAGGCGCTCGTGCTGGCCGACCGCGCCCGGGCCGGGGGTGACGAGGCCGAGGCGCAGAAGTACGAAGCCACCGCGCAGACACTGGCCACCCAGCTGGTCTCCGGCGAGCAGTCGATGGAGGACCTCAAGACGCTGCACGACCAGGCCCTGAACGCCGCGGGCCAGGCGCGCAAGGCGGTCGAGAACAACGCGATGGTGCTGCAGCAGCGCATCGCCGAGCGGTCCCGCCTGCTGAGCCAGCTCGAGCAGGCCAAGATGCAGGAGACCGTCGCCAAGTCGCTGGAGTCCATGTCGTCGCTGGCGGCGCCGGGCAACACCCCGTCACTGGACGAGGTGCGCGACAAGATCGAGCGGCGGTACGCGAACGCGATGGGCCGCGCCGAACTGGCCTCGAACACCGTCGAGGGCCGCATGCTGGAGGTGCAGAAGTCGAGCCTCGACATGGCCGGCGCGTCCCGGCTCGAGCAGATCCGGGCCAGCATGGCGGGTGAGCAGCTGGGTAGTGCCACGCCGCCGCCCGCCGTCGAGCAGGGCACGAGCAGCGCCGCCCCGGCCGCCACGCCCCCGGCCGCCGATCCGGCCAGCGTGGCGCGTCTCGATGAGATCCGGGCCAGCATGAACCAGAAGCGCGGGGACACCACCGCGGCCGGATGAGGAGCCGAGCGTGGATGAGCGGACCAGGTACTTCCGCCGGTTACGGCGGCTGCGCAACTCCGCGCGCCGGTGGAGCGTGGTCGGCGGCGGGCTCGCTGCGGCCGCCACTGTCCTGACCCCGTACAGCGGCGTCGGCCTGCCCGACGCGTTCTGGGCCGCGGGGGCCGGCGCCTCCCTC
>DATBGW010000265.1:0-19196 GCA_036557765.1 Actinoplanes sp. | reverse complement strand
GCGACGTACCCACCGGACCGCGGCGCAGCGACGTGACACGGTTGGGCGCCGGGCTACCGGGAGCGCTCGGCTGGCTCTCCGGGCGGGTGGTGAACGTCGTGCGCAAGCGCCGTCCACCGCCGCCCGCTGTGACGGACGCCCCGCGCGGCTCCTCCGGCATGGACCCTTGGCTGATGTAGTCGCTTCAGAACGGGAATATCAAGGGCTGCGGAAGGTGTGAGTGCCGGGGGTCGCGTGCTCGATGCGGCCGTTCGGCAGGACCACCTCCGCCGACGTGCCGGCCGGCACCTCCACCCGCAGCCCAAAGCCGTCGCCATCCAGGCGCCAGGACACCGCGATCCGGCCGTACGGCGACTCGTGCGCCGCTTCCGCCCACGTCAAGCCGCCGCCGGGGCGCGGCCGGACGCGGAACCGCCGGTACGCCGGGGCGTCGTCGAGAAGCTCGATCCCCGCGACGTACCGGTGCAGGAACGACACGACCGCGCCCTTGGAGTAATGGTTGAGCGAGTCGTGCGGCACCCCGTTCGCGTCGACACCGTCCCACCGCTCCCATACCGTGGTGGCGCCCCGGTCGATCATGGTGAGCCAGGACGGTTCGGTGTCCGAGAACAACAGCTCGTACGCGACATCCAGATGACCCGTGTCGGCCAGCGCCGGCAGCAGCATCGGCGTGGCCAGGAAACCGGTGCCCAGGTGGGTGTCCGCGCCCCGGATCAGCTCCACCAGCCGCTGAGCGACGGCCGGCCGCAGATCTCGGGGCACCAGCCCGAACGCCAGCGCCCGGACATGGTTCGCCTGCGTGTCCGGGCTCAGCCGGCCGTCCGGGTCGACGTACTCGGCGCACCAGGCCTCCCGGACTCGGCCGGCCAGCTCGGCGTACCGGTCGGCGTCGCCGTCGCGGCCCAGCACACCGGCGATCGCCGCCATGAGCCGCGCCGAGCGGGCGAAGTACGCGGTTGCGACGTCGCCCTTGTCCGCGCCGACGAACGCGTCGAAGTCGCCCACCTCCTCGCCGGGCACCAGCCACTCTCCCCAGTGGAATCCGGCGTCCCAGAGATACCGCTCGTGTGGCGCCGGTTCCGGCCGGCGCGCGACCCGCGACGGATGCCGTTCGGTGCGGGCGACCCGCTCCGCACGATCCAGCCAGCCGACCATCGCCGGCCACATCTCGGCGAGGATTCGGGTGTCGCCGTACGCCCGGTACAGCTCCCACGGCACGAGGATCGCGGCGTCGCCCCAGCCGGCCGAGCCGTTGAGGAACGCGATGGGGCTGTGCCGGCCTTCCGCGCGGGCGGTCGGGCTGATGTTGGCGATCGTGCCGTCCGGCCACTGGTCCGCGGCGACATCGTGCAGCCACTTCGTGGAGAATCCTGCAACGTCGTACAGGAACGCCGCGGTGGGCACGAACAGCTGCCAGTCACCGGTCCAACCGGCGCGTTCCCGATGTGGACAGTCGGTGGGCACGTCGCAGGCGTTGTCCCGCAGGGCCCACACCGCCGCCTCGTGCAGCCGATTGATCCGGTCGTCGCTGCACGCGAACCAGCCGGTCCGGGGCATGTCGGTGTGCACGACCACGCCGGCGACGTCCGACGTGGACAGATCCTCCGGGTGGCCCTCGACCCGTACGTACCGGAAGCCGTGCGTGGTGAGCCGCGGCTCGAACACGTCCCCGGGAACGCCGGCCGACGTGACCTCGTCGACCTGACCGGCCGGCAGGGCCTCCGGAAGGAACGGCACGGCCGGGCGCAGGTGCTCGGTGGTGACGTCACCGGCGGCGTCCAGGTGCTCACCGTGCACCAGGGAGATGCGACTCCCGGCCGGGCCCAGGTTGGTCAGGCGCACCCATCCGTTGATGTTCTGGCCGAGGTCGACGATCTGGCGGGTGTCGTCGAGCCGCTTCACCGACACCGGTGCCAACTCCTGGACCCGGCGCACCGGCGGCGCCGGCGAGTCGACGAGCCCGGCGAACCCGTTGCTCACCACCGTTACGGGCGACCAGGCGGCGTCGTCGAATCCGGCCGACGACCAGTTCCTGGGGAATCGGCGCAGGTCCCACCGTTCGCCGGCGATGAGATCCGCCGCCTGGATGTGCCCGGGCCCGCTACGCCATTCCGGGCCGGTGCCGTGCACGGCCCGTGTCCCGTCGGCATAGGTGAGGACGAGCTGCGCCAGTAGGCCGGTCCGGCTGCCCCACTGGTCGACGGCCCGGGTGATGCCGATCTGGCCGCGGTACCAGCCGTCGGCCAGGACGACCCCGATGGCGTTCCGGCCGGTGCGCACGTCGGCCGTCACGTCGTACGTCTGCACCTGCAGCCGTGCGTCGTACTGGGTGAATCCCGGCGTCAGCTCCGCGTCGCCGATCCGGAGGCCGTTCAGGAAACCCTCGTAGATGCCGTGGGCGGTGACGTATACCCGCGCCGTGGCGACCGGGCGGTCCACTGTGAACTCGTAGCGCAGCAGTGCGGCCGGTCGGCCGGCCTCATCGGACGCCGGCTCGATCCACTCCGCCTGCCAGTCCTCGGGTTCCAGCAGGCCGGTCTCGAACCAGCACGGGGCCGACCAGGCGCTCTCGCCGAGGTCGGTCCACACCTTGACCCGCCACGTCACGCGCTGCCCGGAGGCCAGCGGCGGTCCGGCGTACGGCACGAGCACGCTCGCGTCGCCCGCCACCCGGCCGGTGTCCCAGCCGTTGTCGCCCCGGATCCGGTACGCCCGTTGCACCGCGGCCCCGTCGGGCAATCGCCAGGACAACCGTGGCCGGGCGACCCGGATGCCGAGCGCCTCGTCGAGGTGCTCGGCACGCAGGCCGTACGGAATCACGCGCACGGAATCGGTCACCGCACCTTGCGGATGGGCAGGATCAGTGCCGCGCCCAGCAGGCCGGCGATCGCGCCCAGCAGGAACAGGGCGGTGAAGTTCTGCGGATGCTCCGTCGAGGCGCCGATCGCGAGGATCACCGGCGCGACGGCCGGGATGATCGTTCCGGGCAGGGTGCTGGCGAGGTTCATGATGCCGAGGTCCTTGGCCGGGTTGTTCGGGTCCGGCAGCACTTCGGTCACCAGGGCGATGTCGACCGCCATATACACGCCCTGGCCGGCGCCGACGACACCCATCGCGACCAGGAACGCCGGGAAGGAGCTCGCGGACGAGGCCAGGACGAGGCCGATCGCGAAGATCACGGCCGCCGTGATGACAAACGGCTTGCGCCGCCCGATCTGGTCGGACAGCTTGCCGGCGATGGGAGCCAGCAGCAGCGCCGCGGCGGTGAGCACGAGCGTCGACAGGAACACCGCACCGGCCACGGCGGTTGCGGCGAAGTGCAGCACCATGATCAGGTAGAACGCCTGGTACGCCTGGATCGCTGCAACACCGAGGAAGAGCAGCAGGCGGCTCCACCAGGCCCATGCGTAGTTCGGGGCGTGCAACGGGTTGACCCAGAACGTGCTCAGGAACTGCGTCCAGCCGAAGTGCGGCCGCTCGGCGGCGGACAGCCGCCGATCGGTGAGCCGGAGCGCCAGCAGGATCGCGCCGAGCACGCCGACCCCGGCCGGCAGCAGGATCATCGCGGTGAGGTTGGGGGACACCAGCTGCGCGATGAAGAGGCCGGAGACCGCACCGAGCGGGAGGCTCAGCCCGACCAGAGCCGAGGCCGGCCCGCGCCGGTTGGGTGCGAACTGGTCCGGGATGACCGCGGTGAACGCCACGGCGGCGGCGCTGTAACCCACCGCGGTGAGGATGTTCGCGAGCGTCAGCGTCACCGTGTTCGGCGCGAGGATGATGCCGACCGCGCCGAGGGCGAACAGCAGCGCGCCCAACAGCAGGAACGGCCGCCGCCGGCCGAGCCCGCCGGTCGTACGGTCGCTGAGCCGCCCGAGCGCCGGGAACGCGATCAGCGAGAACACCGAACCGACCCCGACGACGATGGAGAGCACCGTGGTGGCGTGCTGAGCGTCGATCTGGGCCGCCTTCAGCGACAGCGTCAGGACGGCCGGAACCAGGCTGGCCATGCCCGCGCCGATGGCGGCGAAGCCGAGGAAGAAGAGGAAGCCGTTCTTGGGATTGACCCAGCCGCCGGGCGGCGCGCCGGCGTCGTCGACTTCGAGAACGTGCGCGTCCGCCTGGCTCGCGCTCTCCAGGGGATAGGTGGTCATCTGCATGCCTTTCCGGGGCGTTCGGGGTGTGGCACCACGATGGCCGAGCCGACCCCGCTGGGGGCAGGGCCGATGCCAATCAATGGCAAGCACGGTTGGGCGAACGAGCGCATAATGCCAATCAATGGCAGGGCAGCCTGCGGGCGCGGATGGTGCCCGGGTACGTGGCCGGCGGCCGCCCCAGGGCGAGCCGGTGATCGACCGCGCGCTGTCGCTGCTGTCCGCGTTCGACGCCGCGCACCGCCACCTGAGTCTCGGTGAACTGAGCCGGCGCACCGGTATCCCGGCAAGCTCGGCGCTACGGCTGGCCGGGCGCCTGCTGGCCTGGGGGGCGCTGGAGCGCGACGACGACGGCCGGTTCTCCGTCGGACTGCGGCTGTTCGAGATCGCGTCGTTGTGCCCGCGGGGTCATGGATTACGTCAGGCGGCGTTGCCGTACATGGGTGATCTGGCCGAGGCCACCCACCAGCACGTGTTGCTCGCGGTACGGGAGGCCGACGAGGCCCTGCTGGTGGAACGGATCTCCGCCCTCAACGCGATGCCGATCCTCTACCGGGTCGGCGGCCGGGTGCCACTGCACTCCACCGGCGTCGGCCTGGTGCTGCTGGCGTTCGCCGACGTGGATTTCCAGGACGCCTACCTGGCGCGGCCGCTGCGGCACGAGCCGGAGAAGACGCCGGTGTCGCCGGCGGCGCTGCGCCGCACGCTCGCCGACGTCCGCCGGGACCGCACCGTCACGTTCCGGCGGCGGGTGCCGCAGCCGCTGTTGTCGGTGGCCAGTCCGATCTTCGGTGCCGACGACACGATGGTGGCCGCGCTGTCGGTGGTGGTGCCGGAGCAGCAGGTCGACCCCCGCCGCCTCACCCCCGCTCTGCTCACCGCGGCCCGCGCTATTTCGCGCGCCCTGGGCGCCCGCCGCGCCGTCGGCCTCCCGGCCTGACATCAGTCCTCCCGCGACCCCAGTCAAGATCTCCGCGATCTTGGAGTTGTGGTTGGCACAAATCGGTTGCTATGCCGTGAAAGGGCAACCACAACTCCAAGATCGACGAGAAGGGTGTGGGCGGCGAGAACAACCCGTGCGGGCGGGGATGATCTCGTTTAGGGTCGGGCTCATGGGTGTCCGTACGTGGATATCGGAGTGGCCGGTCTACCGCCAGCTCACCGGAACCGATCCGCTCGGCCGGGGCGCCGCCGCGCAGTCGCCGCGTTCCAAAGCGCTCACCGCCCGCACCGAAACCGCCGACTCGGTGGCCCGCTCGGTGTGCCCGTACTGCGCCGTCGGCTGCGGGCAGAAGGTGTTCGTCAAGGACGGCAAGGTCGTCCAGATCGAGGGCGACCCGGACAGCCCGATCTCGAGGGGCCGGCTGTGCCCGAAGGGGTCGGCCAGCAAGAGCCTGGTGACCAGCGATCGGCGCCAGACCAGCGTGCTCTACCGCCGGCCGTACGGCACCGAGTGGGAGCACCTCGACCTCGACACCGCGATGGACATGATCGCCGACCGGGTGCTCACGGCGCGTGAGCAGACCTGGGAGGACACCGACTCCGACGGGCGGCCGCTCAATCGGACGCTCGGCATCTCCAGCCTCGGCGGCGCGACGCTGGACAACGAAGAGAACTACCTGATCAAGAAGCTCTTCACCGCCATGGGCGCCATCCAGATCGAGAACCAGGCCCGTATTTGACACTCCGCCACCGTCCCCGGTCTGGGGACCAGCTTCGGCCGTGGCGGGGCCACCGGATTCCTCCAGGATCTGGCCAACGCCGACTGCATCATCATCCAGGGCTCGAACATGGCCGAGGCGCACCCGGTCGGCTTCCAGTACGTGGTGGAGGCCAAGCGGCGCGGCGCCAAGATCTTCCACATCGACCCGCGGTTCACCCGGACCAGCGCGCTCGCGCACACGTACGTCCCGGTGCGTGCCGGCGCGGACATCGCGTTCCTCGGCGGCGTGATCAACTACATCCTGTCCAACGAGAAGGAGTTCCGCGAGTACGTCGTGGCGTACACGAACGCCTCGATGATCGTCAGCGACGGATTCCAGGACACCGAGGAGCTGGACGGGCTGTTCTCCGGATACAACCCGGAGACCAACGTGTACGACCAGAGCACCTGGATGTACGCCGGACTGGAGCACCACGGCCAGGACCACGGTGACGCGCACGCCGACCGGGAGACCGCGTCCGGCCTGGAGCAGGAGTCGCACGGGCCGCCGGTGCCCGCCGACGTGCCGCGCGACCCTACGCTGCAGGATCCGCGGTGCGTCTACCAGATCCTCAAGCGGCACTACGCCCGCTACACGCCCGAGGTGGTGGAGCAGCTCTGCGGTGTACCGCAGGACAAATTCCTCGAGGTGTGCGAGGCCTGGACCGGCAACTCCGGCCGGGAGAAGACCACCGCGCTTGTGTACTCGGTGGGCTGGACCCAGCACAGCGTGGGCGTGCAGTACATCCGGACCGGCGCGATCATCCAGCTGCTGCTCGGCAACATGGGCCGCCCCGGCGGCGGTGTCATGGCGCTGCGCGGTCACGCCAGCATCCAGGGCTGCACGGACATCCCGACGCTGTTCAACCTGCTGCCCGGCTATCTGCCGATGCCGCATCACGAGCAGCACGAGACGTTCCGGCAATGGGTCGACGCGATCCGGCACCCGGGCCAGAAGGGCTTCTGGGCCAACGCCGAGGCGTTCGCGGTAAGCCTGCTGAAGGCGTACTTCGGCGACGCCGCCACCGCGGACAACGACTGGCGCTACGGCTGGCTGCCCCGGCTGACCGGGGACCACGGTACGTACCAGCAGGTGCTGGACATGATCGATGGCAAGATCAAGGGCTACTTCCTGCTGGGCCAGAACCCCGCGGTCGGCTCGGCGCACGGCAAGGCGCAACGCCTCGGCATGGCCAACCTCGATTGGCTCGTGGTCCGGGACCTCTACAAGATCGAGAGCGCCACGTTCTGGAAGGACAGCCCGGAGATCGAGACCGGCGAGATCGTGCCGGAACAGTGCCGGACCGAGGTGTTCCTCATGCCGGCCGCCTCGCACGTGGAGAAGGAAGGAACGTTCACCCAGACCCAGCGGATGCTGCAGTGGCGGGAGAAGGCGGTCGAGCCACCCGGCGACGCCCGGTCCGAGCTGTGGTTCTTCTACCACCTCGGCCGGCTGATCCGGGAACGGCTGGCCGGCTCCACGCAACCGCGCGACCAGGGCATCCTTAACCTGACTTGGGACTACCCGCTGCACGGCGAGCGTGGTGACGAACCCAACGGCGAGGACGTCCTCAAGGAGATCAACGGCTACGACCGCACCACCGGCGCGCTGCTGCCGGGGTTCGCCGGGCTCAAGGCCGACGGCTCCACGTCCTGCGGCTGCTGGATCTACTCCGGGGTCTACAAGGACGGCGTCAACCAGGCGGCTCGCCGCAAGCCCGGCCAGGAGCAGGACTGGGTGGCCCGGGAGTGGGGCTGGGTCTGGCCGATGGACCGCCGCATGCTCTACAACCGCGCCTCCGCCGACCCGGACGGCAAGCCGTGGTCGGAGCGCAAGAAGTACGTGTGGTGGGACGACGAGGCGGGCGAGTGGACCGGCTACGACGTGCCGGACTTCGAGAAGACGAAGCCGCCGTCGTACCGGCCGCCGGAGGGCGCCTCCGGTGTCGCCGCGATCGCCGGCGACGACGCGTTCATCATGCAGGGCGACGGCAAGGGCTGGCTGTACGCGCCGAGCGGGCTCATCGACGGGCCGCTGCCGACGCACTACGAGCCGGTCGAGTCCAGGGTGCGCAACCCGCTGTACACGCAGCAGGCCAACCCGACCCGCAAGATGTACCAGCGGCCGGACAACCTGCTGAACCCGAGCCCGCCGGAGCACAACGTCGAGGTGTATCCGTACGTGTTCAGCACCAGCCGGCTCACCGAGCACCACACCGCCGGCGGCATGAGCCGGCAACTGGCGTACCTGTCGGAGCTGCAGCCGGAGATGTTCGTCGAAGTGTCGCCGGAGCTGGCCGCCGAGCGTGGGCTCGAGCACATGGGCTGGGCGCACATCGTCACCGCCCGCGCCGCGATCGAGGCGAAGGTGATGGTCACCGACCGGCTCACCCCACTGCGCATCGAGGGCCAGACCGTGCACCAGATCTGGATGCCGTACCACTGGGGCAGCGAGGGTCTGGTCACCGGCGACTCGGCGAACGACCTGTTCGGCATCACGCTCGACCCGAACGTGCTGATCCAGGAGACCAAGGCCGGCACGTGCGACATCCGGCCGGGCCGGCGGCCGACCGGGGCGGCGCTGCTCGACTACGTGCAGAACTACCGCAACCGGGCCGGGCTCGCGCCGGACCACCACACGCCGCTACTCACCAAGGAAGTGGCCGATGGGCAGTAACCGCCTCTACGGCCCGCTCGACCCGGCGCCGGACGCCGGCTACGTCGACGCGCCGCCGCGGATGGGGTTCTTCACCGACACGAGCGTCTGCATCGGATGCAAGGCGTGCGAGGTGGCGTGCAAGGAGTGGAACCTCATCCCGGACGACGGCTTCAACCTGCTCGGCACGTCCTACGACAACACCGGCGGGTTGACGGCGAACTCGTGGCGGCACGTGGCGTTCATCGAGCAGCCGGTCGCGCACCGCGGCGCCGGCACCGACTCGCCCGGCGCGTTCGCCGGAGCGCCGGCCGGGCCGCCGGTGAGCGCGCAGACCGCGGTCGTGGGCGCCACCCAGGGCCAGGACACGGGTACGGATCCGGGCGTACCGCCGGCGCCGGACGCCTTGGCCGCGGCCGCGACCATCGCGCCGCCGGGTGAGCCGCAGTTCTTAGGCATGCCCGGCTCCGACCTGCCCGGACGGACGCTGGACGCCCCGCGCACCGACTTCCGCTGGCTGATGATGTCCAATGTGTGCAAGCACTGCACCCACGCCGCGTGCCTGGACGTGTGCCCGACCGGTGCGCTGTTCCGCACCGAGTTCGGCACGGTCGTGGTGCAGGAGGACATCTGCAACGGGTGCGGTTACTGCATCCCCGCGTGCCCGTACGGTGTGATCGACCAGCGGAGGGACGACGGCCGGGCGTGGAAGTGCACGCTGTGCTACGACCGGATCGGCGACGGCCTCAAGCCCGCCTGCGCCACCGCGTGCCCGACCGAGTCGATCCAGTTCGGCGAGCTGGACGAGCTGCGCGAACGCGCCGAGCGGCGCTTGGCGGCGCTGCAGGAGCAGGGCGAGACCGCGGCCCGGCTGTACGGCAACGACCCGAACGACGGCGTCGGCGGCGACGGCGCGTTCTTCCTGCTGCTGGACGAGCCGGAGGTGTACGGGTTGCCGCCGGACCCGGTGGTGACCACCCGCGACCTGCCCGCCATGTGGAAGCGCGCCGGAATTGCCGCGCTGACGATGGCCGCCGCCACGGTGGCCGCGTTCGTGGGGGCACGGCGATGAGCGCGCAGCCGGCTGCCAGCAATGGCCACCGCCGCCGTATCCGCCGCGGCGGAGGCGCCGAGCGGTCGATGGTGCCGCCCGCCGACTTCCGGTCGTACTACGGCCGACCGATCGTCAAGGCGCCGGTCTGGCACCACGACGTCGCCGGATACCTGTTCACCGGCGGCCTCGCTGCCGGCTCGGCGCTACTTGCCGCCGGCGGCGCCGCCACCGGGCGGCCGGCGCTGCGCCGCGCGGGGCGGGTCACCGCGCTTGGTGCTGTGATGGCCAGCACGTATTTCCTGGTACACGACCTGGGCCGGCCGGATCGGTTCCATCACATGTTGCGGGTCGTCAAGCCCACCTCGCCGTTGTCGATCGGGACGTGGATCCTCAGTGCGTTCGGCGGGGCGGCCGGCGTCTCGGCGGCGGCGGAGGCGGCGTCGCTGCTGCCAGACCGGGGCGTGCTGGGCGTGGCCAAGCGGATGCTGCCGCCGGTCGGCGCCGTCGGGCAATACGGTGCGGCGGCGCTCGCGCCGGGGCTCGCCACCTATACGGCGGTGTTGCTGGCCAATACCGCGACGCCGAGCTGGCACGCGGCGTACCCGGAACTGCCGTTCGTGTTCGCCGGTAGCGCGATGGCCAGCGGTGCCGGCGTGGGCCTGCTGGCCGCGCCGTTCGACCAGGCTGGGCCGGCGCGCCGGATGGCGGTGGCCGGCGCGGCGCTTGAGCTGTACGGCGCGCACCGGGTGGAGACCACCAAGGGCATCCTGTCCGAGCCGTACGCGCAGGGCCGGCCGGGCCGTCTGCTGCGCGCCGGACGCGCGCTCACGGCGGTGGGCGTCGTGGGGGCGGTGCTCGGGCGCCGGAGCCGGGTCGTGTCCGCATTGTCCGGGCTGTCGCTGCTCACGGCGTCGCTGCTGACCCGGTTCGGCATCTTCGAGGGCGGTGTCGCCTCGGCCAGGGACCCGAAGTACACGGTGGTGCCGCAACGTGAGCGCATAGCGACAGGTGTCGATCAGGCTGTTGAGGGGGAAACGCAGAGCGGCGAGGTTCAGACATAGAGGGAGGCCGACATGGCGACGAATTCACGAACCCCTGACTCGGCGATCGAACGGGATCCCACCCGAGGTCGATGGTGGATCGTCGTCGCGGCCGTTCTGGTGCAGCTCGCGCTGGGCGCCGTCTACGCCTGGAGCGTGTTCAACAAGCCGCTGCAGGGCCAGTTCGGCTGGTCCAAGGCCGAGGCGGTGCTGCCGTTCGAGGTGGTGATCGGCACCATCTTCATCGGCAGCCTGATCGGCGGCCGGATCCAGGACCGGCGCGGCCCCCGGCCGGTCGCGCTCGGCGGCGTGATCCTGTACGCGATCGGCGTCATGCTCGCCTCGTTCGTGTCCTCCAGCGACCAGCTGTGGCTGCTGGTGCTCACCTACGGCGCGATGGGCGGCATCGGTCTCGGCGCCGCGTACATCACCCCGATCGCCATGCTTGCAAAGTGGTTCCCGGACCGGCGCGGTCTGATCACCGGTATCGCGGTGGCCGGGTTCGGCTTCGGTGCGGTGATCACGGCCCCGGTGGCCAAGGCGCTGCTCGGCGGTACGAGCGACAAGACCAGCGTGTTCCTGCCGCTGGGTATCGCGTATCTGATCGCGGGCGTGGTCGGCGCGTTGTTCTTCCGGAACCCGCCGGAGGGTTACCGGGTGCCGGGCTGGGAGCCGAAGGCGGCCGGTCCCGCGATCGCGGGCAGCCGCGTCTACACGCTGGCGGAGGCGCTGCGCACACCGCAGTGGTACATGCTGACCGCGATCCTGACGCTCAACGTCACCTGCGGCATCGCGTTCATCTCCCAGGCCGCCGACGCGGCCGAGGAAGTGGCCGGGGTCAGCGCCGTCACCGCTGCCAGCCTGGTCGGTGTGCTGGGCCTGTTCAACGGCGGCGGCCGGGTGTTCTGGGCGTGGCTGTCGGACCACATCGGCCGGATGCGGGCGTTCCTCGGCATGCTCGGCCTGCAGGCGATCTGCTTCTTCATCCTGCCGCACGCCGCGGCGTTCGCCCTGTTCGCCATCCTCGCGGCGCTGGTCTACCTGGCGTACGGCGGCGGTTTCGGCACCATGCCGGCGACCGCGGCCGACTACTTCGGCACGCCGAACGCGGGCGCCATCTACGGCGCGATGATCGTGGCGTGGAGCATCGGTGGCGTGGTCGGCCCGCTGTTGCTTGCAGCGCTGTACGAGTCGAGCAAGAGCTACACCATGCCGTTCACGGTCATCGCCATCATCGCTCTCGTGTCGCTGGTGCTTCCGTTGATCACGAAGATGCCGTCCGAGCCGGCGGCGAAGGCGTCGGAGGTCAGCGCACCTCGAGCGTGACGCCGTCGCCGCGGGCGGGCAGCAGCTCACCGACGATCGGGTGGCCGGGCAGCTCGCCGGCCACCAGCAGGCCGCCGGAGGTCTGGGCGTCGGCGAGCAGCACTAACTCGTCGTTGGATACGCCGTCTGCCGACAGGTGCGGCCGCACCCAGTCCAGGTTGCGCCGCGTGCCGCCGCTGACGTACCCGGCGGCCAGCGCTTCCCGGGCGCCGTCCAGATACGGTACGGCCGCGGCGTGCACCCGGGCGGTCAGTTTGCTCGCCCGGGCCAGCTTGTGCAGGTGGCCGAGCAGGCCGAAGCCGGTGACGTCGGTGGCGCAGGTCGCTCCTTTCGCGACCGCCGCTTCGGCGGCCGCCCGGTTCAGCTGGGTCATCGCGGCGACGGCCTGCGGAAAGACCTCGCCGGTCGACTTGTGCCGGCTGTTCAGCACGCCGATGCCCAGCGGCTTGGTCAGCGTGAGTGGCGATCCAGGGGTGCCGGCGTCGTTGCGCATCAACCGCTGCGGGTCGGCGACGCCGGTGACCGCCATGCCGTACTTGGGTTCCGGGTCGTCGACGCTGTGGCCGCCGGCCACGTGGCAGCCCGCCTCCCGGGCCACCGACAGGCCGCCGCGCAGCACCTCGGTGGCCAGCTCCATCGGGAGCACGTCGCGCGGCCAGGCCAGGAGATTCACCGCGACGACGGGACTGCCGCCCATCGCGTACACATCCGACAGCGCGTTGGCCGCCGCGATGCGCCCCCAGTCGTACGGGTCGTCCATGACCGGGGTGAAGAAGTCGGCGGTGGCCACCACCGCCATCCCGGCGGCCAGCCGCACGACAGCGGCGTCGTCGCCGTCGTCCAGTCCGACGAGCAGCTCGCCGGGTCCGGCCGGGCGCTCGTCGCCGAGCAAACCCGCCACGACCGCCTCCAGCTCACCGGGCGGGATCTTGCAGGCGCAGCCGCCCCCATGCGCATACTGCGTCAGCCGGATGGTCATCCAACCCACCCTATACCTCGTCGATCTTGGAGTTGTGGTTGCCTATGCGCGGCATTGCGCCCGGTTCGTTCCAACCACAACTCCAAGATCGACGGGGTCTCCGGGACGGGCGGATCTATGCTGGTCGCGTGAAGCCCGAGGAGCTCAAACACCTTCGGCGGGCCCGCGACCTGATGGACCGGGAGTACGCGCGGCCGCTGGACGTACCGGCGATGGCCCGGACCGCGTTCATGTCCCCGGCGCACTTCTCCCGGCAGTTCCGCGCGGCGTACGGCGAAACCCCGTACAGCTATCTGATGACCCGGCGGATCGAGCGCGCGAAGCTCCTGCTGCGCCGCGGCGACATGAGCGTCACGGACGTGTGCATGGCGGTCGGCTGTACGTCGCTCGGCTCGTTCAGCGCCCGCTTCACCGAGCTGGTGGGGGAGACACCCAGCGCCTATCGGGCGCGCAACCATGCCGCCCTGGCCACCATCCCGGGCTGCTGGACCAAGGTCGTCACCAGGCCGAGCAGGAACCGAGAAGCACAGGTCAATCCGGCCTCGTAGGGTTCGGGGCATGGATCTTTCAGTCAAGTACACGTTTCTGGAAGTCGACGACCACGAGGCCGCGCTGGCCTTCTACCGTGACGCGCTGGGTCTCGAGGTGCGCCAGGACGTCGCGATGGAGGGCGCCCGCTGGCTGACCGTGGGGCCACCGGCGCAGCCTGAATTCGGCATCGTGCTGGGGACCGTGGGCGTGGGCCGCCCGGCCGAGGACGCGCAGGCGCTCAAGGAGCTGCTGGCGAAGGGTTCGCTGGGCGGCCTGGTGATGGAGACCGACGACGTCGACGCGACGTTCGAGTCGGTCCGGGCGACCGGGGCCGAGGTGCTGCAGGAGCCGATCGATCAGCCGTACGGGACGCGGGACTGCGCGTTCCGCGACCCGGCCGGCAACCAGGTGCGGATCAACCAGCGCCCCAAAGGATAGGGTGGTCGCCGGAGGCGTTCAGGCGGCTGGTGCCCCTCCCGGTCTTCAAAACCGGTGCGGCCCGGCATCCGGGTCGGGCGGGTTCGATTCCCGTCCGCCTCCGCTCAGCAATCGGCGCACGGAGGAACGCGGGTGGGCGACGACACCGGTGACCCGCGGCGGCGGGTGCCCCGCACCGACGCCGTGCTGGCCGATCCGCGCCTGGTGGCCGCCGCGCAACGCCTCGGCCGAGGCCCGGTCAAGGCCGCCGTTCTGGAAGCGCAGCAACGCGTCCGCACCGGCCGGTTGGATCCCGCCGAGGTGGCCCGGGCCGCGGCGGCGGCGTTACCGGACACCGCCGGGGGTCTCCGGCCGGTGCTGAATGCCACCGGCGTGGTGCTGCACACCAACCTGGGCCGGGCCGCCCTGTCGGCGGCCGCCCGCGACGCCGTCGCCGCGGCGAGCGGGCACACCGACGTGGAGCTCGATCTCGCGACCGGCCGCCGGGCCCGCCGTGGCAGTACCGCCCTAGCGGCGCTGGCCACCGCGGTGCCGGACGCGGGTGGCGTGCATGTGGTGAACAACGGCGCCGCCGCACTCGTGCTAACCGCGACCGCGCTCGCGGCGGGCCGCGAGATCGTTGTAAGCCGCGGCGAACTGATCGAGATCGGCGACGGCTTCCGCCTGCCGGACCTGCTCGTCTCCACCGGCGCCCGGCTGCGGGAGGTGGGCACCACCAACCGCACGTCGCTCGCCGACTACACCGCCGCGGTCGGCCCGGACACCGGGTTCATCCTCAAGGTGCATCCGTCGAACTTCGTCGTGCGCGGCTTCACCAGCGCGGTCGACATCGCCGATCTCCGGCTCGGGCCGCCGGTGGTGGCCGACATCGGCTCCGGGCTGCTCGCCCCGGACCCGCTCCTGCCGTCCGAACCGGACGCTGCCACCGCGCTGCGCGCCGGCGCCGATCTGGTCATCGCGAGCGGCGACAAGCTGCTCGGCGGCCCGCAGGCGGGACTGCTCCTCGGCGATGCGTCCATAGTGGAACGCCTGCGCCGGCACCCGCTCGCCCGGGCGCTACGGGTGGACAAGCTCACCCTGGCGGCCCTGCACGCCACGGTGGCCGGCCCCGACACCCCGACCTGGCAGGCGTTGCGCGCCGACCCCGGCGCGTTGCGCTCGCGCACGGACCGGCTCCGCGCCCGCCTTGCCGCAGCCGGCGTCGATGTCACGCTGGTCGCCTCCGTGGCGGTGGTCGGTGGCGGTGGAGCGCCGGAGGTCGAGCTGCCATCCTGGGCGCTGTCGCTGCCGGCGGAGCACGCCACGCCGCTGCGGCTCGCTGCCACGCCGGTCGTCGGCCGGATCGAACGCGGGCGGCTGCTGCTCGACCTGCGCTGCGTTCCAGCGGATGCCGACCACGCCGTGGTGGCTGCCGTGCGCGCCGCCGCGGGGTGCTGACCATGCACGTCCTGGCCACCGCCGGGCACGTCGACCACGGCAAGTCGACGCTGGTCCGGGCGCTCACCGGGATGGAACCGGACCGGTGGGCCGAGGAACGTCGCCGCGGCATGACGATCGACCTCGGGTTCGCGTGGACCCGGCTGCCCTCCGGAGCGACCGTGGCGTTCGTCGACGTGCCCGGCCACGAACGGTTCGTGCCAAACATGCTCGCGGGTGTCGGCCCGGTGCCGGCGGCGATGATCGTCGTGGCCGCCGACGAGAGCTGGATGCCGCAGTCCGCCGAACACCTCGCCGCGTTGCACGCCCTCGACGTCCGCCACGGCCTGCTGGTCGTCACGCGCACCGACCTGGCGGAGCCGGGCCCGGCGCTGGCCCGGGCGCGCGCGGAGATCGCCCGCACCTCGCTGGGCGCGGTGCCGGCGGTGGCGGTCAGCCCGGTCACCGGCGCCGGGCTAGACGAGCTGCGGACGGCCCTCGGTGACCTGGTCGCCCGGCTGCCGGAGGCCGAGACGGACGCGCCGGTACGGCTGTGGCTCGACCGGGCGTTCACCATCAAGGGCGCCGGCACCGTCGTCACCGGCACGCTCGGCGCCGGCCGGCTGCGCACCGGCGACGAACTCGAGCTGACCGGCGCGCATCGGCCGGTCCGGATCCGCGGCCTGCAGAGCCTCGGTGCGGCCACCGACGAAGTCACCGCGGTGGCCCGCGTCGCGGTGAACCTCCGTGGCGTCGACAAGGACGCGGTCGCTCGCGGGGCGGCGCTGCTCACGCCCGGCCGGTTCCGGGAGACCGACCTCATCGACGTGCGCGTGCACGGCGATCCGGTTGCCGACCTGCCCGCCACCGTCACGCTCCACACCGGATCGGCAGCCGTGCCGGTCCGGGTCCGCCCGCTGGGCGCCGACACCGCTCGCCTGCGGCTGACCCGCCCGCTGCCGCTGCGGATCGGCGACCGGGCGCTGCTGCGCGATCCCGGCCGGCACCATGTCGCCGGCGGCGTCACCGTTCTCGACGTGGCGCCCCCGGCACTGTCCCGGCGCGGCGCGGCGGCCGCCCGGGCCAGCCAGCTGGCCACGATGGACGGTGCGCCGGACGCGGCCGGGGAGCTGCGTCGCCGCCTGCTGGTACGCCGTACGGACCTCGCCCGGATGGGCGTGCCCGCGACCGGCTCCGCCGTGACCGGAGAGTGGCTCGCCGATCCGGCCCACTGGGCGCGGCTGCGTGAGCGGCTCGCCGCGGAGGTCGCCGAATACGCCCGGGCGCACCCGCTCGAGCCCGGCGCGCCGGTCGAGGCACTGCGGCAGCGCCTCGGCGTGCCCGATCGTGCGCTGGTGGACGCGTTGGTGCAGCCGCCGCTGGTGATCCGCGGTGGCCGGGTCTCCGCGGGCACTCCCGGCGTGCCGGACACGTTGGTCACCGCGGTGGACAAGGCGTTCGCCGATCTGGCCGATCGGCCGTTCGCGGCGCCGGAGACGTACCGGCTCGCCGAGCTCGGCCTCGGTCCCCGGCAACTGGGCGCGGCGGTCCGCGCCGGGCTCGTCATCCAGCTTGCGGAGAACGTCGTCCTGCGCGCCGATGCGCCGCAGCGGGCCGGTGCGGTGCTGGCCGGGCTGCCTCAGCCGTTCACGGTCAGCGAAGCGCGCACGGCGCTGGACACCAGCCGGCGGGTCGCGGTGCCGCTGCTCGAGTTGCTGGACCGCCGCGGCGTCACCCGCCACCTCCCCGACGACCGGCGCACCATCACCCCCTAAGTCTGATTCTCCGCGATCTTGGAGTTGTGGTTGCCTTTATGTCTGTTCCATAGGTGTTTGCGCCAACCACAACTCCAAGATCGCGGAGAAAGGGGTGAAGGCTGGCGTGGCGGCTAGCGGAGGGCGGTGGCGGCGGCTGCGCGGACCGCTGCCGTCAGTGCCGACAGCACGGCGGACTCCAAACGCCAGTACTGCCAGTACAGCGGCACGTCGAGGTGGTGGCCGCGGGCCAGCTCGACGAGCCGGCCGGCGGCGATGTCGGTGCGGGCCACGCCCTCGGGGACGAGGCCCCAGCCCAGCCTCAGTCGGATCGCCTCGGTGAAGCTTGCCGACGCCGGCACGAAGTACGTCGGTGGGTCGATGGCGCGGCCGGTGATCGTGCGCGCAAAGCGGTGCTGCAGCACGTCTTTCCGGTTGAAACGGATCATCGGTGCCTGCGCGAACGCCTCAGCCGGGTCACGCCCGGCGAACCAGGCCGCGTGGACGGCGGGCGCGGCGACCGCGAGGTAGCGCATCGCGCCCAGTCGCCGCACCCGGCATCCCTGCACGGCGACCCGCTCGGTGGTGACCGCCGCCATCACGGTGCCGGCCCGCAGCAGCTCGGCGGTGTGCCCCTCGTCCTCGGTGTGCAGCTCGACGACAACGTCCGGCAGGTCGGCCAGAGCGGGCAGGAACCAACCGGCGAGGGAGTCCGCGTTGACGACGACCGCCACGCGGGTGCGGGCGTGGCCGCTGAGCGCGCCGCGCGCGGCGCCGAGCGCCTCGTCCTCCAGCAGCGCCACCTGACCGCCGAGGCGCACCAGCGGCCGTCCGGCGTCGGTCGGCACACACGGCCGGGCCCGGCGGACGAGGACCTGCCCGACGACCTGCTCCAACGCCTTGATGCGTTGGCTCACCGCGGACGGCGTGACGTGCAGGACCCGCGCAGCGGCGTCGAAGCTGCCGTGCTCGATGACCGCCTGGAACGTCGCGAGCTGAACCGGATCGAGTGCCATAAGCAACTCTAACGGTGGTAAAGAATCTTTAGTTGGAGTGTAGAAGCCACACGTCCTAGCGTTGCCGACATGGGTTCGGTGCTCGCCGGGTTCGGCTTCTCTCTCGCGTTGATCGTCGCGATCGGTGCACAGAACGCGTTCGTGCTGCGCCAGGGCCTGCGCCGGGAACACGTCCTGCCGGTCGTGGCGGTCTGCGCGGCCGCCGACGCGGCGCTGATCACCGTCGGCATCGCTGGTCTGGGCGTGGTGCTGGCCGACGCGCCCGTGGCCCTTACCGCCGTGCGCTGGGGCGGCGCCGCATTCCTGGTCGGGTACGCCGTACTGGCGGCCCGCCGGGCACTGCAACCCGGCACCCTCACCCCGATCGATCGTCCGCCGGCCACGCTGCGCGCGACGCTGCTGGCCTGCCTGGCGTTCACGTTCCTCAACCCGCACGTCTATCTCGACACGGTGGTGCTGCTCGGCGCCGTGGCCCACCACGACCCGCACCAGTGGGCGTTCGGCGCCGGCGCGGCGACCGCGAGCCTGCTGTGGTTCGCAGCGCTGGGACTCGGCGCCCGCCGGCTGGCGCCGCTGCTCGCCCGGCCGGCGGCGTGGCGGATCGTGGACGGCGCGATCGCCGCCGTCATGGTGACCCTCGGAGTGTCGTTGGCCGTCGGCTGAGCCGGGTGTCCTGACGGGAACCCGGCCGTGGGCCAGTCGCGGATCCGATATCACCGCAGCTCCCGGCATGGTCCGCTGTGACGATGGCTGAAATCAAGATCCGGCGATACCGGCTCTACGCCGGACTGGTGGCGCTCGCCGCCCTGCTGGCCGTCTGGCCGGTCACCATCGCTGCCCGCGGCGATTCGACACCGCCCGCGCCGGCCGCCGTCGGCGCCCGGTCCGGTCCCGGCGACGTCCCGGAGCGGTATCTCGGCGCGTGGAAAGGCTCCGCGTCGGCCGGCGTCCACCGGTTCGACGTGGCGCTCGACGTCACGGGCGGATCCCTCGGTGCCGAGATCGGGCGGTCCTACCTCGCGGTCAGCGACTGCCGGTTCGCGCTGGTGCTCGTCCGCGCCGACACGGCCGCGCTGGTCGCCGACGGTCGTCTGCTGCGGGACGGCAACCAGGCCTGCGCCGAGCGGCGGATC
>DATBGW010000264.1:0-4505 GCA_036557765.1 Actinoplanes sp. | reverse complement strand
CTGCTGGCGATCTACATCGCGCTGATCGACCTGGACCAGTACACCCTGCGCCGGTGGCTGGACGCGCCGTTCATCGGCGTGCACAACTTCGTCGAGGCATTCTCGTCCGGCCTGGTGCACTCCATCTGGATCAGCGTCTCGTTCGCCGTCATCTCCACGATCGCCACCGTCCCGTTCGGCGTGGCCGCCGCGGTGGCCACCCAGAACCGCTACCGGGGCCGCGCCGTGGTCCGGGCGGTGTTCCTGATCCCGTACGTGCTGCCGTCGTTCGTGGTGGCCTCGGTGTGGCGGACCATGCTGCAGCCGGACGGCATCGTCAACCTGCTGCTGGCGAAGGTCGGCATCACCGGCGGGCTGTGGCTGTCCGGTCCCAAGTCGTACTGGACGCTGATCCTGGTGGAGATCTGGGCGGCATGGCCGTTCATCTACCTCATGGCGCTGGCCGGACTGCAGAGTGTCGACAGCGAGGTGCATGAGGCGTCGGCCATCGACGGAGCGAACTGGTGGCCCAAGCTGACGCACGTCGTCCTGCCCTACCTGCGCGGCCCGGTGCTGCTGGCCTGCCTGCTCGCAACGCTCAACCACATCAACAACTTCACACTGCCGTTCGTGCTCTTCGGTGCGCCCGCGCCGGACAGCGTCAACGTCATGCCGATGATCGTCTACGTCACCAGCTTCCAAAGCCTGCGGTTCGGGCTCAGCGCGGCGATGGCGATCGTGTCACTGCTGCTCATCGCCATCCCGCTGTTCGCGTATCTGCGTGGGCTCAGGCTGGACGTGCACGAGGAAGGGGGCCGGAGATGACCGCCACCGCCACCACACCCGCGGTTGCCGTTCAGAGACGGCGCAGCCGCACCACCGCCGCCGATGAGGCCCACCGGCTGCTCCCCCGGCCGCTGCTCGTGATCATCACAGTCATCCTTTGCGCGATGGTTCTGATCCCCACCGCATACATCGTGCTCGCGTCGTTGAACACCGACCTCGGCGTGGCCGAAGGCGAGTTCTGGCCGAGTTCGTTCTCCCTGGAGAGCTACAGCAAGATCTGGACCACCGCGAACCTGGCCACCGGCCTGCTCAACAGCATCATCGTCGCTGGCTTCACCGCGGTCGCGTCGGCGCTGCTCGGCACCATGACCGCGTACGTGCTGGTGCGCTATACGTTCGTCGGCCGGGTCACCATCCTGCGCGGCCTGGTCGGACTGCAGAGCGTGCCCGGCACGCTGATGCTGCTGCCGGTGTTCGTGCTGTTCTCCTCGGCGGGCAACTATCTGGGGATCCAGGTGGTCGGCACCCGATGGGGACTGTTCATCGCGTACCTGACGTTCGCGCTGCCGTTCTCCACCTGGGTGATGGTCACCTACCTGCGCGGCCTGCCCCGCGAACTGGAGGAAGCCGGCCGGGTGGACGGCGCGTCCGCCATGCGGATCCTGTTCCGGATCATCATCCCGCTCAGCCTGCCGGCCATCGTGGTGTCCGGTATCTTCGCATTCCTGCTCGGCTGGAACGACGTGCTGTTCGCTTCAGTGCTCACCCGGCCGGAGACGCAGACGGCCGCGGTCGCGCTGTCGGTCTTCGGGGCGACCCAGGAGGGCGGCGCCGTGCCGATCTACTCCCAGGTCATGGCCGCCGCGCTGGTCACCGCCGCACCGGTGGTCCTGCTGTACCTGATCTTCCAGCGCTACCTCGTGGGTGGCCTCACGGCGGGTGGCGTGAAGTGACGAGAGCAGCGGTGATCGGGTGCGGCGACGTGTCGATCGTGCATCTTCAGGCGATCGCGAACCTCGATGGTGCGGAGTTGGTCGGCGTCTGCGACACCGACGACTCCCGGCGCGCCGCCGCGACCGAGCGGTACGGCGTACCGGGATTCGCAGGGCACCGCGAGATGATCGATGCGGTGCACCCGGATGTGGTGCACGTCACCACCCCGCACCATCAGCACGTCGCCGTCGCGATCGACGCTCTCGACGCCGGCGTGCCGGTCCTGGTCGAGAAACCCGTCGCGCACACGCCCGCAGAGGCCGACCGGTTGATCGCCGCCGCACGCCGGCGTCCCGAGGTGAAAGTCGGTATCTGCCTGCAGAACCGCTACAACACGGCGACCCGGGCCGCGCATCGGCTGCTGCGATCGGGTGAGCTCGGGGCGGTGCGCGGTGGCTCGGCCATCCTGCTGTGGCACCGGGATGCCGCGTACTACGAGTCCCGGCCGTGGCGCGGGCGGGTCCGGGACAGCGGCGGCGGCGTGCTGATCAACCAGGCCATCCACACGTTGGACCTGATGGAATGGTTGCTCGGCGATGTCGTGTCGGTGCGCGGCCATGCCGGGCGGTATGCACTCGACGGGGTCGTCGACATCGAGGACACCGCATACCTCCTGCTCGAGCACGGGAACGACGCGCGCAGCGTCGTGTTCGCCACGGTCACCAACGTCACCGACTCGCCGGTGACGATCGAAATCGTCACGGAAACCGCGGTGTTGGTGATCCGCGGCGATCTGACCGTCAGCTACGCGGACGGCCGGGTCGAGACGATTGCCGAACCGGTGGTGAGCACCGGTGGTCGCGCGTACTGGGGTGCGTCCCATGAGCTGCTGATCGCCGACTTCTACCGCTCGCTGGCCGATCCGGAACCGTTCTGGATCGGCCCGGAGGAAGGTGCCAAGTCGCTGCGCCTGATCTCCCAGATCTACCAGCCTCAAGGAAGGACCACAGAGTAATGTGGACACTGTCCGGCTTCGTGGACGAGATTTCGCCCGACTTCACCGACCAATGCCAGGTGGCGTCCGGCCTCGGTCTGAGGTATGTGGAGCTGCGCAGCGCGTGGGACATCAACATCCTCGACCTCAAGCCAGAACAGCTGACCGTCATGAAGGACACCCTCGCCGACCACGGTCTTGAGGTATCCAGCATCGGCTCACCGATCGGCAAGATCTTCATTGACGAACCGTTCCCGGCACACCTCGAGCGGATGCGGCACGCAGCGGAGGTCGCCCAGTTCTTCGACGCTCCGTACATCCGGATCTTCTCGTTCTTCCTACGGCCCGGTGCCGACCCGGTGGACCACCGCGACGAGGTGATCGAACGGATGCGCGCGCTGGCCCGGGTCGCCGAGGACGCGGACGTCATCCTGCTGCACGAGAACGAGAAGGAGATCTACGGCGACGTGCCGAGCCGCTGCCTGGACATCGTCCGGTCGGTGGGCTCGCCCCACCTGCGCCTCGCGTGGGACCCCGCCAACTTCGTCCAAGTTGGAGTGCGGCCGTACACCGACGGTTACGCCATGCTCCGGCCGCACGTCGAGTACATCCAGATCAAGGACGCCGTCGCCGCGGACGGCTCGGTGGTGACCGCCGGCAACGGCGACGGCGAGGTCGCCCGGACTCTCCGGGCGCTGCGCCACGACGGGTTCGACGGATTCTTCTCGCTGGAACCACACCTGAGCCTCGGGTTCGAGACCGGTGGCTTCTCCGGACCGGACCTGTTCCGCCACGCCTGGCAGGACTTCACCGACCTTCTGAAAGCCGAGGGGATCACGTACTCATGAGCACCGAACGCAATATCGCCGTCGTGGGCGCCGGCGTCATCGGCAAGCAGCACGGGCTCGTCGTCAACCAACTCGCGGACCGGCTGCGGTTGACCGCCGTCGTGGACATCGTCGGCGAACGTGCCCAGCAACTCGCCGCCGAACGCGGCGGCAAACCATTCACCTCGTTGGCCGACGCACTGTCCAGTGTGGATGTCGACATCGTTGCGGTGTGCACACCGACCGGCCGGCACGGCGAGGTGGCGATCGAAGCGCTGGCCGCGGGCAAGCACGTCATCGTGGAGAAGCCGGCCGAGATCACGGTGGCGCGGACCGACGAGATCATCGAGGCGCAGCGGAAGGCCGGCACCGTGGTGACCGTCATCTCGCAGCACCGCTTCGACCCGTCCACCGAGAAGACGCTCGCCGCCATCGAACGCGGCGAGCTGGGCCGGCTCACCTCCGGCATCGCCTCGATCGACTGGTGGCGCGGGCAGAGCTACTACGACTCCGGCGACTGGCGCGGCACCTGGGAGCTGGACGGCGGAGGCGCGTTGATGAATCAGGGGGTGCACACCGTCGATCTGCTGGTGGCCACGATGGGCCGGCCGGTCGAGGTGTTCGCGTACACCGGAACGCTCGCCCACGAACGGATCGAGGTCGAGGACGTCGCGGTCGGTGTCGTCCGATTCGAGAACGGGGCGCTCGGCGTCCTGCACGCCACCACCGCCGCATATCCGGGTCTCAGTGCGCGGCTGCAGGTGCACGGTGACCGGGGTTCGGTGGTCATCGACAACGACCGGCTCACCTTCGTCCACCTCACACCCGGCGACAGCGGCGCGCAGGAACGGGCCTACGGAGACCCGAACGCCGAGATCAACCAGGTCGCCGACTACCCGGAGGCGTCCGGCGCGACCGGCCCGACCGCGGGCGGCAGCGCCGGCGGCCTCGGCACCGAGGCTCACCGCCGCCAGTACGAGAACTTC
>DATBGW010000263.1:0-10140 GCA_036557765.1 Actinoplanes sp. | reverse complement strand
GACACGACGTTCCTCGCCGCCCCAGTCTCCTACCAAGGCCTACTCATCCAATGCGCCGGACGAGTGATCCGCGCGGCACCCGGCAAGGAGGTCGCCGAGGTTCACGACTACCACGATCAGGCAACCTCGATCCTCGCCGCCTCGCTCCCCCGCCGCATGCCCGGGTACCGCGCGCTCGGCTTCACCCGGGCATAGGACGACGGTTCTCCCAGACATCCGCGATGGATCGGGATGTACACGCGAGTGGAGTAGAGACCGTCGCCATACAAGTCGGCACCGGCCCGGATGAACCAGCCGACCACCACCGGATCACCACGGTCCCAGAAGCCGGGAAATGCGGCACCAACGCTGGTAGCGAGAAAGATGCGCGCCCGAAGGGACTCGAACCCCCAACCTTCTGATCCGTAGTCAGATGCTCTATCCATTGAGCTACGGGCGCGTGGTGCGTCGCCAGCATACACACCGGCTTGACGCGCGGAGACTCCGGGATTCGAACCCGGGAGGGGCGATAAACCCCAACCGCATTAGCAGTGCGGCGCCATAGACCAGACTAGGCGAAGTCTCCCCGGCGGCTCGCGGCCACCGACCGTCGAGAATACCGGACCGTCTCGGGGCCGGGCAAAGAGGTCGCCGCCGCGCCGATGACAAGCACCCCTCTCCAACAGCCGAAACGACTAGGCTGCGACGGCATGGAGGAGAAGCCACCGACGCAGGCCGGCCGCGACGTGCCTCGCTCCCGCACCCCCCGCACCGCCTTCGGCACCCCGGACCAGCCCGCGCCGCCGAGTAAGCCCGCCGAGCGCGCGCCACGCCGTACGAAGGCTGCGCCGGCCGTCACCTTCCAAGCCGCAGCGAATGACGAGATGACCTCACCAGACGCAGGCGGAGACCTCAACCGCGAGCCCACGCAACGCCGTCCGCAGTCGGGACAGGACGCCAAGCCGGCGGCGAAGAAGACGCCGGCCGCAAAAGCCGCCCCGCCACTGAAGGCCGGCGCTGATCCGGCCGCACCTGCGAAGCGAGCCGCAAAGGGCACCCCACTGGCTAAAGCCGCAAAGGCTGCAAAAGCCGCCCAACCGATCCACAAAGCTGAACCCGCCAAGACGGCACCAGCCAAACAGGCACCGAAGAAGGTGCCGGCCCAGGCCGCGGCGACCGAACCGGCACCCCCACGCACCCGGCCCGCACGCGCGAAGAAGGCGACCGCTAAGGACGCCGTCCCAGCCCAGCCGGTCGCGGATGCCACACCACCGGCCAAGGCGATGCCCACCAAGGCCGCCCCACCGGCGAAGGTCGCCGAGGATCCGGCCCCGGCGCAGGTAATCGCCGACGCGACGCAACCGGCCAAAGCGGCGCCGGTCGCCGGCGAGCCGACGCCGCAGCCTGCTCCCTCCAGGGAAGCAGAGCAAAGGACGCCGACAACCTTTGCCAAGCTCGCCGCGGACCCGGGACATGCGCCCGAACTACTAGCCCTGGCCGCCGTCCAAACCATCGGCCCACGCGCCAAGGAGTGGGCCAAGCGGACCAGAGAGGCGTACCCCAAGGCCACCGACACCGCCCTGGCGAGGCTCGCGGCCGACCAGTTCACGCGGTTGACCAGCCCGAACAGCATCGTCGGCACGCTGGCCGGCTCGTACGCCCCGGTGACGCTGATCGCCACCACCGCACTCACCCACGCGCGCGTGATCCTGCACGTGGCGGCGGCGTACGGCCTGGACCCGACCGACGAGGCACGCGCTGCGGACCTGCTCGTCCTCACCCGCGTGCATGCCTCCCGCGAGGATGCCGAGGCGGCGTTGGCGGCGGTCAAACGGCAGCAGAAAGCCACCACCCCGATCCAGCGAATCGGCCGGATGGTGACGGCCAACGCGGCCGGCTGGGCTGTGGTCAGGCTGGCCGGCCGGTATTTCCCCGGCACGAGGCTGCTCGCGGCGGCGCTGGTCACCCGGTCCTCCGCGCGCAGCATGGCCGAGCGCGCCAACACCCACTACAGCCAGGCGAGCCACGCCTTGGGCAGCAGTGTGTAACCCACGAACGCGCCGACGTCGAGGAGGCTGTGCGCCACGATCAACGGCATCACCCGTTTGAACCGGACGAAGAACAGCGCGAACACGACGCCCATGACGGCGTTGCCGACGAACGCGCCGAAGCCCTGGTACAGGTGGTAGGAGCCGCGCAGCAGCGCACTGCAGGCGATGATCACCGGCGGCCTCAGCCCGAACGAGCGCAGCCGGGTGATGAGGTACCCGACCACGATCACCTCCTCGAGCACGGCGTTCTCGATGGCGGCCAGGATCAGCACCGGCACCGACCACCAACGCGGTAGCAGCGCGGCCGGTACGAGCTGGGCGTTCAGTCCGAGTTTCGACGCGGCGTACACGAGCAGGAGTCCGGGAATCCCGATGGCCGCGGCCAAGCCGACGCCCCAGCCGAGGTCGAACCGGGGTCGCCAGAGGGGAACGCCCAGCTCGGCCCGCGCGCTGCCGAGGAGATACAGCGCCAGCAGGACCGGTATGAGTGCGAAGAAGATCCCGAGCAGCTGATACGTGAGATCGAGGTACGGCCGGGGCGACTGGGACGGGTTCATCGTGACCGTCTGCTGTGACAGGGGCTTTCCGGCGGTGAGCTTCGCGATCAGCGACACCATCGCGTAGACGGCGGACTGGCCCAGCGACAGCAGCAGGACGATGGCGACTTCCGCTCGCAGTCCGCGGCGACTATCAACATCGGTGGTCACCGCCCAACCTTAAATCGCACTTTTGGTGCGTCGTGCATCCGACTCTTGTCACCACGCTGAATGCATGGGAGACCTCGCACGCTTGCTCAAGGAGAGCTGGAGCCTCGTCGAGGAGTATCAGGACAAGGTCGCCGGCTATTTCTATGCGCGCATCTTCCTGTCGCACCCGGACCTTCGGGACCTTTTTCCGATCCATATGGACGTGCAGCGGTCCCGGCTGCTCGGCGCGATCGTGACCGCGGTGCAGACGCTCGAGGATCCCGAGAAGTTCGACGCCTACCTGCGCGGGCTCGGCCGCGATCATCGCAAGTTCCACGTGGAACCGGAGCACTACGAGGTGGTGGGCAGTGCGTTGATCGAGTCCATGCGGTACTTCGCGGGCGAGCAGTGGAGCATCGAGTACGACCAGGCGTGGGCCGACGCGTACGCGGTGATCGCCGCGCGGATGATGGCCGGCGCGGATGCGGACCCCAACCCGCCGTACTGGCACGCGGAGGTGTTGGCGCACGAACGCCGCGGCAACGACATCGCGGTCTTCACCGTGCAACCGTTGCGGCCGCTGGAGTTCCGCGCCGGACAGTACCTGAGCATGGAGTTTCCGCGCATCCAGCCGCGCCTCTGGCGGACGTATTCACCCGCCAACGCGCCGCGCCGGGATCAGACGCTTGAGTTCCACGTCCGGGCGATCGGCGCCGGCTGGGTGTCCAGCGCGCTGGTGCGGCGCCTCCGGGTGGGCGACATGATCAAGCTGGCCGCACCGATGGGAACGATGACGCTGGACCGGCGGTCCACCCGCGACGCCGTCTTCATCGCGGGTGGCACCGGCATGGCGCCGATCAAGTCGCTGCTCGAGGAGCTCACCCGGTACAACCGGACGCGGTGGGTGCATGTCTTCTTCGGCGCCCGCAACCGCGACGACCTGTATGACCTGGCCGAGCTGAACCGGCTGGCCGCCCGCTATCCGTGGCTGTCCGTCGTCACGGCGTGCAGCGACGATCCGACATTCCCCGGCGAGCAGGGCAACATCTCCGACGTCGTGGCGCGTTACGGCCCGTGGAACGAGCATGACTTCTTCGTCTCTGGCTCCGGGCCGATGGTGAAGGCGACGCTGAAGACGCTCGCGGAGATGCAGGTGCCGTCGATCCGGGTCAAGTACGACAGCTTCACCGACATGTAATCATCGGGTTTGCGTGGCAGTGCGGCGGAGCCGCCTTAGTGGCTCAGCTCAATACCGCCAGGGTTGCCCGCTCTGGTGGTAATCCTCGACCGGGAGGAGCGGTGACTCCGCGTCCATCCGGTCCACGTACAACCGGCCCTCGAGGTGATCGATCTCGTGGCTGACCAGCCGCGCCATCGCCTGGCCGAACGACGTGATGACCCGCGCACCGTCGTACCGGGCATGCTCTACCTCGATCCGCAACGGCCGGGCCACCAGGCCGCGGTAGTCGAAGAAGGAAAGGCAGCCCTCGTACTGCTCGTCGGTGTCCCTTGACTCGCCGACGATCCGGGGGTTGAGCAGAATGACCGGCTCCGCGGGCCGTTCCGGCGGCCGGACCACCGCGGCCGCCACGGACAACCCGATCTGCGGCGCGGACAGGCCGACGCCCTTGCTGAAGTCGTGGACCGACTCGAGGCGTTCCAGCGTGGACTGCAGCCCGGTCACGGCCTCGCGCGCCACCGCCTCCTCGCGGGGCAACTGGAAGTGGCGCGCCGGCTGGCGGAGCAGGTCCGAGCCGCGTTGCACGATGCCGATACCGCGCATCCGGGCGGATGCGCGTTCGTGGGCCGCCCCCTCGTACGACGGCGCACCGGCTCCCCGGAAGCTCCACTCGAGCCGGTACCGCGCGTTGAGCAGCGGCGCGTCGGTGGACCATTGAAAAACCGCGCGTCCGGCCTCGATGCGGCGTTCAACCGGGTTGCGGACGGGTACGTCAGCCGCCAGGGACGTCTCGAAGCCCCACACCTGGGGTTCGAACTCGGCCGGGAAATCCAGGCGTACGGTGAGATGGCGGGTCGGAAGGCGGACCGCCCGCTGGAACCACTGGCCCCACTTCTCCTCGCCGACCGTGTAGGCGTACTCGATGGTGGTGCGTTCGCCGGGATAGAGAGGGAACTGGCCGTGCTCGTTCGCGAAGAGCAGCCACACCTCCTTGGAGGCGTCCCGGTCCAGTTTCGGCCGCAGGTCCATCGGCTCGACTGCGTCGCCGTCGCCGGCGAGCGCGACGATGTCGAGCTCCTCCCACGCCAGCGGGTGCCGGCGGTGGTGCCGGTTGGAGCCCGCCGGATCGTGCGGAAAGCGGTCCACCGCGATCTTCATCAGGTACCGCGTCACCGGCTCGTTGCCGGCGTTGTAGAGCGCGCGCCGGATCCGGCACCGGTACGCCTTGTCGGCGTACGTGAGGTCGGCGATCTCCCGCTCCACGATCAGGCCGGTGCCGGGCGGGAGCCACTGGACCGGCACCGGAGGGTCGCGGTGCGGCGCGGTGTTCCGGGCGTGCCGCAGCTCGTCGTACTGCTGGAATCGTTCCCAAATCGCGCCACCGGCGCCGAGCACGGCCTCCGCACGCCGCGCGAAGTCCTCCGTGGGTTTGTGCCGGCGTCCTTCGACATGGCTGACATACGACGGATCGAAGCCCATCCGCGCGGCGAGCTGCTTCTTGGTCATTCCGCGCTCGATCCGCCACTGCGCGAGAGCCGACACGAACTGGTCAGCCGCCCGCTCGACGGGCGAGGTGGTCATCACAGATGTCCCCTTCGCGACGAGACATCCAGTGTCACCGTCACCCAGTGTCCGCAAGGAGCTAGTAGCGCGTTGCCGACAGATACCTTGACGAAACCGGCAACGGTACAACGCACCGTCAGGTCACCCTCGCTCAGCGTATTGAAGCTTCCTCAGGTGGTTAGGTTAGCCTTAACAAGGTATGGTGGTGCCTCCTGAACACGCGGGCATGGGGTGACGGGCAAGGTGACAGTGGTGATCCGGCAGACGAAGTCGCACTTCGCCCTGATCGGAGCCCGCCGGTGACTGCCGCTCTGGACCGCGCCGCGGTCACCGACGATCCGATCGCGCCGATCACCGCCACGCTGCGCGCGATGTTCGGCACCAGCACGCGGCTGCCGGGGCTCGCGCCCGACCTGCTGGTGTACGCGGATGAACCGTGGAAGCCGGCCGCCCGGCTCACCGACGACGAGCTGCCGACGCTGCTGGACCGCGCCCGGCTCCGCTGGAACGCCCAGCCGCACGCGGCCGCGGCGCTGGCCTGGAAGGCGTACACGTACTGGCTGGCGCTTCCGGCCGTGCTGGGCTGGACGTCCGCCCGGCGCGTACCGCTGCTCACCGCCGACGACGTGTTGATCCATTTCGACGATCCACGGCCGATGGTCACGATCGGGCTACGCCCCGACATCGGCGTCGCCGTGCTGCCGTCCGACCCGCTCGCGCTCGCCGGGCTGTCCCAGGTGCGGGTGGTGGCCGACGAAGCCGCGCTGCTGGCCGAGTTCCGGCGTTCGTTGCTAGACGAGCACCTGACGCCGCTGCTGGACGCCATCTACGGCATGGTGCGGGTGGGCAAGCGGACGTTGCTCGGCTCGTTGTCCTCCGGCGTCGCGTACGCGGTGCTGCGGTCGGCGGACGTGGTGCCGGGCTCGTCGATCGAGTCGATCGGCGCGCTGCTGTCGGCGTTCGGCGTCGAGGACCTGATCGAGCTGGTGCCGGGGCCGGGCGGCAAGTACGAGGTGCTGCGCAAGACGTGCTGCCTCGCGTTCACGCTGCCGCAGCCCAAGATCTGCGCCGGCTGCTGCATCAAGTAGCCCATTATCTCCGCGATCTTGGAGTTGTGGTTGCCCTTATGTCCGTTCTGTAGGGCTTGGTGCCAACCACAACTCCAAGATCGGCGAGGTTCTCAGAGGTCCGGGCCGAGCAGGACGGCCTTGGGGTCGTCGACCAGCGCGCGCACGTTCCAGACCCACGCGCCGCCCGTCCAGGTCGGCGAGAATCCGAGCAGGTCGCTCATCGCGCGCATCATCTCGGTGTCCTGCTCCTGCGGTGTCAGCACGATGGCACCGACCCGCCAGTAGCGCAGATCCGCGAGCGTCATCTCGCGCCGGGTATTGGTGATCTCCGGGATCGGGTTGCCCTGTTTGATCGAGGCCATCAGGCCGCTGGTCGGCCGCCACGGCGGCGAGAACAGTGCCGTCCGGTCCGTCGGATCGAGCGGGTTCTGATTGGGCAACAACGCGTACGCGCCGGCGATCCGCATGTCCTGCCCGGTGTACGCGCTCCAGCGCAGCGGATCGGGATAGGTACTGTCCGGCAACGGCAGCGTCATCACGGTGTGGTGTTCGTCGACGTACTGCCGCCACATCCCGGACGTCACGAACGTTGGCACCGGGTCCATCGGCGCGACCTGCAGCGGCGTTGGCACGAGCGGCACCAGTGCCATCGCGACCGCGGCGATCCCGGCGACCCGGACCGGACCCAGTGCCTGCGGCTGCGCCCGGACCAGATCCACCGCGCGCTGGCAGCCGATCGCGAGCAGGATGCCGACGATCGGGGCGATCGCCATGGCCCAGCGGGTCGGTACCGCGGAGTTCAGGATCGGCACGCTGTGCAGCATCGACCAGATGCCCGTGACGCCGGTGTTGATGCCGTTCAGGAAGATCCGCGGGCCCAGCGACATCGCCGCGAACAGCACCGCGATGCCGGTCAGTGTGAGCACCGCGAGGTTGCGGCGCATCCACACGGCCAGGCCGAAGATGAGAATGACCAGGCCCCAGCCGAAGAACGCGTTCTCTTCCGAGGCGTTCTGAGCGAGCCGCGCCGCGGTTTCGCTGTTCCCGGCGATCGACCGCTGGGCGTACGCCGTGAACGACCCCAGATCGGCACCGAAGTTCCGGACGAACTCGGGCAGGCCACGGTACGACTGCGGCCCGAAGAACTGCACGCACAACGGGTACGCCAGCACCGCCAGCGCGACCGAGCCGGCCACGACCAGGCCGCGCACGAATGTGATCGCCTCCGCCGGCCGGCTGCGATGCCGGGACGGCCACATGACCAGGCAGAAGATGCTGAGGCCGACCGCGGTCATGAAGAGGATCTCGAGATTGATGAACGCCTGCCAGACGAGCAGCGCTCCGAGAATGAGGCCATTGCGGATCACCCGGCCCGGCCGGCGCAGTTCCAGCGTGCGCCAGATGATCAACGGGACCAGGAATTGCGAGACGATGTTCGGGTGGCCGCCGGCGTGCGAGATCATGCTGGGCGCGAACGTGCAGAACAGTGCACCGATCCAGGCCGCCAGCCGCGAGCTCAGGAACTGACGCGACAGCACCAAATACCACGAGATGCCGGTGACTGCCAACGCGAGAGTGAGAAATACATTGAACGCCACATGCGGCCCCCACAGGAGAGTGACGGGCGTCATAGGCAGCGAAACGGCCAACACCGAGGTGTTGGCCATCATGTTCACCCCATCGGGGTAATTCATACGATCGGAGAAGAACGGATACGCGCCATCAGTGAGCACGCGTGCACCGTGCGCCAGCATCCACTCGAAGAAAGCCTGATCTTGTGGATCATCCCGCAAAACATGATCAAGATGCAGCCACAACGGTGCCGTCAGGAACAGCGCGACTGCGACAAAACTCACCAGTGCGAGAACGTCCCGCCAGTTGAACAGGCCTCGGAAGCCGGAACGCGACGGAGTCTCCGGCTCACTCTCCGGAGCGGTACGAGCTGCGGGTATGACCGATATGGGCGCGGCCGCGACATCCGAGTCGACGGTCAGCAGCTCCGCGTCCAGGTCCTCAGTTCCGGCCGAACCGCGGGGCGGCACAGCGTTCCCGCCGGGCGACTGGCCAATACCCGTAATCGTCATAGCATCGCGCAGCCTAACCGAGGAACGTAACCGTGTAGCATCGAGAAGCCGATGCGTGATCGAGCCGATATCTAAGTGCTTTATCGCTGTGTCCAACATGTGGACGCATGAAGGCAACGAGGCCGGGTACCCACAACGTAATGTCTCAATCACGCAAACAATGGGCGGCCGACCCCCGCTCAACTTTCGGTCGTGCGCGGCGGATGGTTAACTCGTCCAGTCCCGCCTGTCAGCGCGATCGGCAAGACGAGGAAACTTAACGTATGGCAGACATCACCGGAGACCAGCGGATCCAGTCCGAGGTGCTCGAGGGCCTCGCCACGGCCGTGAACCACCGTCGGTGGTTCGTGGAGCTGGCTCTTCCTTACCTTGGGGACAACCCGATCGAGATCGGCAGCGGTCTCGGCGACTACGCGTTGGAGTGGTCCGAGCACCTTCCCCGCTTCACCGCTACCGAGGCCGACCCGGACCGGCTCGTGCTGCTCAAGGAGCGCCTGGCGGATCACCCGCAGATCGACGTCCGGGAGATGTTGCTGCCGACCAGCGACAAGGGCGACTACAGCGCCGCGGTGTCGTACAACGTGCTCGAGCACATCGAGGACCACGTCGGCGCGCTGCGCAGCATGGCCACGCTGGTCCGGCCCGGAGGCCGGGTCATCCTCATCGTGCCGGCGTTCATGTTCGCCATGAGCCAGGTCGACATCGCGACCGGCCACGTGCGCCGGTACACCAAGAAGACGATGCGGGCCGCGCTCACCGAGGCCGGCCTCGAGGTCGAGAAGCTGCACTACGCGAACGCGCTGGGCCTGATCGGCTACTACGGCGCGACCAGCATCTTCAAGCTGGCCCCCAAGGAGGGGCCGATGGTCAAGGTGTACGACAGCGTGGTGCTGCCGGTCACCAAGGCCGCGGAGAGCCTGGTGAAGCCGCCGTTCGGGCAGTCCGTCTTCGCGGTCGCCCGCACCCCCCGCTGACCCCTGAGTCGCGAACGAGCCCGCCGGCGGCAACCACAAGTCCAAGATCGCGGAGGGTTTGCGGGCGCGAGCCCGGCGGAGCTAGCCGCGGACCTGGAAGGTGGGGCGGATGGCGGCTCGCGCCAGCGTGTGGAAGGCCAGGTTGAATCCCACGTATGCCGGGGTGGCGTCCGCGGTGACCTCCAGCGCGTCGACGTCGATCGCATGCACCGCGAAGACGTATCGGTGCGGGCGGTCCCCGGGCGGCGGCGCGGCGCCGCCGTATGCCGCCTCGCCGTAGTCGTTCCGGACGCAGAACGCCCCGCCGGGCAGCGGGTCGACGCCCCGCTCGAGCTCCGTGACGGTCCGCGGCAGGTTGACGGCGACCCAGTGCCAGAACCCGCTCCCGGTCGGGGCGTCGGGATCGAAGCAGGTCACTACGAATCCGCGGGTCTCCTCCGGAAAGCCCGACCAGGCGAGGTGCGGCGACAGGTTCTTGCCACCCGCGCTGGGATGGGCGTACTGCTCGTCGAGCGGCTGGCCGTCGGTCATGTCCGTGCTGGTCACCGTGAAG
>DATBGW010000262.1:0-16576 GCA_036557765.1 Actinoplanes sp. | reverse complement strand
GTTCATGCCGTAGATCCCGGCGATCACGGTCCAGCCGATCCCGATCGTGCCGTACGCGGTGATCTTCCGGACGAACCGGTTGAGTTCGGTGGAGACTCGGGTCTGGAACACGTCGAGCAACTCCTGCAGGTACTCGCGTTCCAGATCCGTGGTGTTCTTGAGGTGGCTGAACCCCTGCCGCAACTCCTCCACCCCGCGCCGGTTCACCGGCATCAGCTCGGCAGAGGAGTCGAGCGTCTGCAGCAGATGGACGTACGACTCCTGGGTCTGTGCCGCGTTCGTCCCGATCGTCTGGAGATCATGCCGGATCTCGACGAGGTCCTGCAGCAGCGTCTCGGCCCGCACCGGGTCGGTCTCCATCACCCGCTGCTCCAGCCGGGCGATCCCGCTCGCCGCCGCGCCGATCATGAGCTCCTGGGCGCGCAGCATCTCGAACCGGAGCGAACTCACGATCTCGAACGCCGACGCCGGATGGAACGTGCCGGCGTCGAGCCGCTCGCGGATGGAAACGAGTTCCCGGCGCGCCGCGTCAGCGGTCAGCGCCGCGTGGGTGGGACCGAGAACGGTCACCACCAGCGCCGGAGTGAGAAAGATCTTCCACGGCTGGAAGTGCAGCCGGCCGTCGGTGCCACGGGCCACCCCGTTGATCGCGCTGTAGTGATGGTCGGCGTAGACGTGCAGCTTAGGCACCGGTACGCGGCTGGCGCAGTCCTGCACATCGGCCGGATTCGTCTGGATCAGCTCGGTCAGCAGCGCCATGCCCTGCTCGTCGGTGTAGTCCAGATCGACCCAGGCGATGCCGTCGAACGACCGCACCGTGGGAGCGGCGATGATCGGCAGCGCCCGCGCGCCGCCGTTGGAAATGAGACGAACCTCCACGACGCCTAGTGTGAACCGGTGATGGACATCGTGGTGGTCGGAGCCGGAATCATCGGCGCCGCGGTCGCCGACCGGCTCGCGGCGGACGGCGCGGCGGTCACTGTCATCGACGCGGAACGGCCGGGTTCGGGTACGAGCGGGAGCAGCTTCGCGTGGCTCAACTCCAACGAGAAGCTGCCCCGCCATTACCACGACCTGTCGGTGCGCGCGATTGACGCATGGGCCCGGCTCGCCGCCGGCTTCGGCCACCCGCCGTGGTACGCACCGACCGGCAACGTCATCTGGACCGAGGCCGGCGGGCTCAGCGAGCGGTTGCAGCGCCTCCGCGAGTGGGACTATCCGGCCGAGGAGATCACCACGCGTCAGCTCGCGGACCTGGAACCGTCGCTCCGGCCGCCCGCCACCGCCCAGATCGCGTCCTTTCCCGGCGAAGGCTTCGTGCACGGGAAACAGGCGGTGGACGCGCTCCTGGCCCGTGCCCGTACGGCCGGCGCCCGCCTGATCAAAGCCCAGGCGGTGGTGGAGCCCGACGCGGTCCGCCTGCCCGACGGGAGTCGCATTCCCGCCGACGCGATCGTCTGCTGCGCCGGTTGGCGGACCGCCCGTCTGCTGGAGCCGCTTGGCGTGGACGTCCCGCTGGTGCCACCGGACGCGCCCGGCTCGACGGCGCCGTGCCTCATCGTGACCACGACGGGATCGGCGCCGGTGCGGCGGCCGGTGCACACGCCCGGCATCGGCCTTCGCCCCGCGTGGGGCGGCGGCCTGCGGCTGGAGGCGGGCGACATCAACGACGTCGTGGACCTGCATACGCCGGCCGCGGAATTGGAAGGGTATGGCCGGGAGCTGGTGCACCGGGCCGCCGGGGTGGTTGACGGCTTCATGGCAGCCGACTCGCGCAGCACACTGTGCGTGCGGCCCCTGCCACTGGACGGCCACCCAGTCGTGGGTTGGTTGCCGGAGCTGCCCAAGCTCTATCTCGCCGTCACGCACAGCGGCATCACTCTGGCGCCCGAGCTGGCCCGGCTTGTCACCGCGGACATTCTGCGAAACGGCGGCGACGAGCTGGACCCGTACCGGCTAGTCGGCCGCGACCGGCGTGGTGCCCGGTAGACGGTCGAGCGTACGGACGGCAGCGCGCCGGATCGGCGCCAGCCGCTGGCGGCCGGTGGCCAGTTCGTACCGCAGCCGCTGCCCGGCCCGTGGTGGCGCCGCGCCGGCGAGGTCGTAACCGTGCGACCGCAGCCGGCTGCCGAGCACCGCCTCGCACAGCGCCGCCTCGGCCGGGTCGAGCGTCTGCTCCCAGCGGCCCACCCGGTCGGAGCCGACCGGCAGCCGGGTCCGGGCGTGCCACGTCTTGTGCGCCGGAACCGCCACGTCGGCCACGGCGGCCGGCTCGGCCATCGCCGGGTCGTACTCTTCGCCCAGGAACCGGCACAGCTGACGAAGTTCCGTCTCGGTGTCGGTGACCAGACGCTCGTAATACACCTGGTGGTACGTGCCCGGGCCGAGAACGCGCGCGGCCCAGTCACCGGAGTCGACCGCCTGCGCCCAGGTGGATATCGCCCGGTGCAGGCCGGTGTGGTGCCAGCTCATCTCCTTCAGTGAAGCGACGCAGTCCCGCCCGTCCCGGACGATGTGGACGATCTGCGCGTCCGGGAACAACCGCAACAGGGCGGGGAGATTGGCGATGTAGGCGGGACGCTTGTCGCCCCAGCGCACCTTGCCGAACCGGTGGGCATACGCGCGGAAGACCGCCCGGAACGCCGAGCCGAGCGTCGATCCGGCCTGGATGTCCGCCCCGACCGCCTCCGGATCCAGGCCCAGATCGACGAACCGGCTCTCCGGGCGGTCGACGATCCAGCCGGCCAGCCGCTGCCGGTTCTCCGCCGACGACAGGGGCAGGAACGCCCGCCGGCGCCGGTAGCCTTCCAGCACGAAGCGCGTCTCGGGCGGGATGGCGATCCGGGGATGGGCGTGCAGCATCAATTGCAGCATCGTGGTCCCCGATCGGGGACAGCCGCCGACCAGAATGGGACGGGTCGCCTCCGTCACCCGACCACCTTCGCCCATCCCGGCTTGGAGTGCCACCCGAGATGACCAGCAGTTTCGTGCTCGGCATCGACGCCGGACAGACCGTGACCAAAGCCGTACTCTTCGATGCCTCCGGTCGTGCCGTCGCGACCGGACGAGTGGACACGACCGTCGACTCCCCGCGCCCGGGCTGGCACGAGCGGGACATGACGCTGCTCTGGCACGACGCGGCCGGCGCCATCGCGTCGTGCCTGCGCGCCGCGGGCGGTTCCGGGCACCGGATCGCCGCGGTCGGCCTGTGTGGACACAACGACGGCGTCTACGCCGTCGACGACGCCGGCCGACCGGTCCGGCCCGCGATCCTGGCCACCGACTCCCGCGCCCGCGAATATGCGGAGCGCTTCGGAGACCAGGCGCTCGCTCTCACCGGTCAGGTGCCGTTCGCCGGTTCACCGGCCGCCGTCTGCGCCTGGTTGCGTGACCGCGAACCGCACACCCTGGAACGGGCGCGCTGGCTGCTGTTCGCCAAGGACTGGCTGCGGCTGTGCCTGACCGGCGAGGCCGGCACCGATCCGACCGAGGCGAGCGCCTCCTTCGCCGACGTTCGGACGCAGGACTACAGCGGTGCGGCGCTGGACCTGTACGGCCTGTCCACCATCGCCGGCAAGCTGCCGCCGATCCTTCCGGCGGCGCGGGTGGCCGGCCGGGTGACCCCGACCGCGGCGGCCGAGACCGGTCTGGCGGCCGGCACTCCGGTGGTCACCGGCGCGCACGACACCGACGCCGCCGCCCTCGGCATGGGCGCCATCGGCCCGGGCGCGATCTCGATCATCATGGGGACGTTCGCCGTCAACCAGGTCGTGACCCCGGACGTACGGCCGGATCCGCGCTGGCTCGCGCGGCCATTCCTGCGACCGGGTCGGTGGCTGCACATGTCCAACTCGCCGTCGTCGGCCTCGAACCTGGAGTGGGCGGCGCGGGTGCTCGGGCCGCACACGAGCGGACGGCCCGACATCGCCGCTGCCGTGGCGTCCGGGTTCACCGTCGACACCGCCGATGCGCCACTGTTCCTGCCGTTCCTGTACGGCACGACCGCGGGCGCCTGCTTCGCCGGCATCTCCGGGCACCACACCGCCGCAGACCTCCTTCGTGCGGTGCTGGACGGCGTGGTCTTCAGCCATCGCACCCACCTCGACGAGCTGCGCCACGGCTTCGCGCTCTCCGGCACGGCCCGGCTGGGCGGTGGCGGAGCTCGAAGCACACAGTGGAGCCAGCTGCTCGCCGATGTCACCGAACTGGCGCTGGAGGTCACCGACGCCGTGGAGGCCGGAGCACGCGGCGCGGCAGCGTTGGCCGGCATCGGCATCGGCTGGTACTCCTCATTGGAGGATGCGGTCGCGGCGACCGTCCGCGTCACCCGGCGGCACGACCCACGGCCCACCGCCGTGTTGCGCGAACGGTTCGAGTGGTACGGCCGGCTGGTCGCCGCTATGCGGGATCAGCCTCGATGACGGCGAGCCCGGTGGGCGAATCCGTCGGCACGACGCGGCGAATCCGGAAACCGGCGCCGGACAACAGGGCCGTGAACTCGGACGTGGTGCGTTCCCGCGCGTTGAACAACAACAGCATGGCCAGATCCATCCGGATCGCGCCGGGCATATCCCGGGCGCGGTCGGGCAGGACGGCGTCGACGACCAGCAGCCGGGCGCCGGGCGGCATCGCGGTGCGGCACGTCCGGAGGATGCGGGTAGCGTCCTCGTCGGTCCAGTCGTGCAGGATCCGGGACAGCAGATAGGCGTCCCCACCGCCCGGAACCGATTCGAAGAAGTCGGCCGCGACGAACGTGCAGCGGTCGAGCAATCCCGCGGCGTCCATCTCGCGGCGGGCGCGGTCCACCATGGCCGGCCGGTCGATCAGCGTCGCCGACATCGCCGGTACGGCACGGAGGGCGGCACGGGCCACCACACCCGGACCCGCGCCCACGTCGACCAGATGGCCTATCCCGGACAGGTCATACGCGGCGACCACGGCCTCGGCCTCATGGGCCGCGCGGCCGGCCATCGAGGCCTCGAACGCCTGCCGGTGTGCCGGATTGCCTTCCAGATGTGCGAAGAACGGCTGCCCGTACGTCAGCTCGAACGCGCATCCGCCGGTGGTCGCGGCGTCCAACAGGGCGTGCGCGGCCGAGGAGACGAACTCGCCCCGGGTCAGGATCGGGCCGCGTTGCGAGCCCGGCACGCCGTCGCGCAGGTACTCGCCGAGCGGGCCGAGGGAGAACCGCCCATCGGCGTGCTCGACGATCACATCGTCGAGGCACAGGCCGCGCAGGATCCGGGTGATGATGTCCGGTTCGGCCGACACGGCGGCCGCCACCTCCGGACCGGTCGCGGGCCCGCCGGCGAGCACGTCGGCCACGCCCAGCTTGACGGCAACGAACAACAGCTGGGTCGTGAGATAGCCGTCCGCCAGCTGAACCAGCCGCCAGGACTCGGCCGCCAGCGGCGGTCGCACGCTCGACGCAGTCACCGTCGTATGGTGCGTGCGCGCCGGGCCGGACGCAGCCGATCCGCCGATTCCCGACACCTATCGCACGACCTTGAGCACACCGGTGACCAGCAATCCGAGCACGAACGCGACGGTGTAGTAGCGCAGGATCAGCCGGTGCGGCTGCCGCCACAGCAGCACCACCGCGAACACCGCCACCGCGGCTACCACGTACAGATCCAGCCCGATCTCCTCGAACGCCAGGTTGGCGACCACGCCCGCGGCGACGAACAGCGCGTTGACCACGACCAGAAGGGTGTCGGTCACGGTGGGCCGGCCGGCGTCCGGCGAGGTCACCTGGGTCAGCATGACAACCACGTTCAGCATGATGAAACCGGCGAAGAACAGCAGGTGGGAGAACTGGTCGTCGTTGTAGGCCACGATCCGGCACAGATCGCTCGCGGTGTCCGGACAGAACCGGACATGCAGGTAGTTGGTGACCTCGTGACTGCCGTAGCTGGCCGCGTAGAGATACGCGCCCACCACGAACGCGACGCCGAGCGCGCCGGAGCTACGGCCGGATCGGCGTTCCAGGTATCGGACGATCAGGTAGTAGACCAGCACGGCGAGCAGCCCGAGCAGCATGTTGTTCAGGTCCACCCACCGCAGGAACTGGTTGGACGCCACGTATCCGGTGGTCAGGGCGCTGAGCCGGTTGACCGAGACCAGAACGATCAGCAGCGACTGCACGCTGAGCAGGACGTGCAGGCCGGTCCACGCCCGAGGGGCAGCTGTTTGGGTGATCACGACACTATGGTGGGTGTTCGCCGCGCCGGATTTCCTCAACTTCCGGGCGGGTCGGACGATGGATGCGGTCGGAGGCGATATGGAGCCGCGAGAGACGTCTGGCGTCACCGTGCATGCCATCGTCCGCTACGTCGCGGACCGCGGTGGCGTGCCGGCGGTCAACCGGCTGCTGGAGCGCGCCGGGCGGTCCGAGGCCGCCGACGCGTTCCTGGACAAGCGGCGCTGGTGGTCGTTCGACACCAAGATCTCTCTGTTCGAAGCCGCAGCGGACGTCCTCGGCGACGATGACGTGAGCCTGGGGGTGGCTGAGGCGGTGCTGCACCACAGCGTGGGTGCGGCGGAGCGGCTGGCCCTGTCGCTGACCGGCGGCCCGGGCCGGCTTTTGCGGATGGTCGCCAAGGCGGGCGCGAAGTTCAGCTCGGTCGGCGAGATGCGGGCGCTGGAGGTCAGCCGGGCGTCGGCAACGGTGGATTACCGCGTCGTTGACGGATATCGGCCCAGCCGCTTCGACTGTCAATACACGCGTGGCCTGCTCATGCAGGTCCCCGCGGTGTTCGGCCTGCCGCCGGCGTTCGTGACCCACACCGCCTGTCAGGTCCATGGTGCGGACGCCTGCGTGTACCAGGTCAAGTGGCGGCAGTCGCGGATGCGCTGGGTGCCGTGGCGGCGCGGTCCGGATCGGGACGGTGTACTGGAAGGCGCCATGCTCGGCCAGCTCGAACGCCTGCAGACCACGGTCGCGGAGCTGGTGGCGGCCCGCGATCCGGCGCGGGCCCTCGCCACCGTGGCGGACCGGGCCGGGTACGCGGTGAACGCCCGCGCGTTCCTGCTCGTGGCGCGCCCGTCCGCCGACGCACCCAGCCAGGTACACAGCTTCGGCCTCACCGCCGACGAGGTGGCGCACTACACGCGCGAGCAGGTGACGCCGATACCGACGCCGGGCCGCCTGGTGGCCCGGATCGCGTCGGGCCAGCAGGACTACGGCCACCTCATCGCGTTCGGGGACGACTTCTTCGACACCGACCGTGATCTGCTCAACGCGTACGCCAATCTCGCGGCCGTCACACTCGACACGCTCAGCGCGGTCGCCACCGCGGCGGACCGGCAGCGTACGGCCGAAAGCCTGCTCGCCTTGTCCAGCGCGCTGACCCGCGCGCGGTCCCGGCGCGAGGTCGCCGACGTCACGGTCAAGGCCGCGCACGCGATGATGTCCGCCGACCGGGCCAGCGTCCTGCTGCTCGACGACGACGCCACCATGCGGGTCGCCGCGCACGCCGGCTGGACACCGGAGTTCACCGCGAAGCTGGCGGCTTTCCGGCTCGCATCCGGCGACACGGAGCATCTCACCCGGCTGCTGGACCGGCCCGACCTTCCACAGCTGCACGACCGCGGCACCGACGATCCGTTCATCCGGTGGGTGCTGGACGAGTTCCGGCTGGACTCCATGGTGGTCGTCGCGATCGCCCTGCCGGATCGGTTCTACGGAATGATCGTGGCGAGCTTCGACGGTCCGCGGCATGGAGCCCTGGGCCAGCGGTTCGCCGTCGACATGGCCGGTGTGGCCAACCAGGCCGCCACCGTGCTGCGCGGGGTGGAGCTGTTGGAGCAGACGTGGCATCAGGCGCATGTGGACGCGCTGACCGGAATTCCGAACCGGCGCGCGTTCATGACAGCGCTCGATGAGGCGCTGGCCGGCGACGGCGCGTTGCTGTTCATCGACCTCGACGGGTTCAAGGCCGTCAACGACACGCTCGGCCACGCCGCCGGCGACCGGCTGCTCACGGTGGTGGCGGAACGCCTGTCCGCTGCCATCCGGGACGTCGACATGCTCGCGCGGCTGGCCGGAGACGAGTTCGTGGTGCTCGCCCGGGACCTGCATGAGTCCGCCGAGCTGAGCCGGCTGACCGAGCGGCTGGTCGGCGCCTTCTCCTCGCCGGTGCAGCTCGGTGACTCGTCGGTGCCCGTGCGCGCCAGCATCGGCACCACGCTGTTCACCGCCGGGCAGGACAGCGAAGAGGTCCTGCACCGGGCCGACACCGCGATGTACGAAGCGAAGCGGGACTCCGCCCATCGCGCATTACTGACCGAGGTGCCCGGCCCCCGTCCGTCGGCTGTATAGCGTCAGCACCGTTACGTGCCAGCACGGAGCCCGGTCCCGTGCCTGCGCCGATCCGCCCGCGATCCCTTCCGCGAAGACTCTCGGACGAGACCGATCGTAGGAGGGATCATGATTCTTACCGATGCCGTTGTCGTTCCCGCCGTCCGCGTCCGTGACCTGCGTACGTTCTGGCGGCGAACGCTCGCCGTCCTCATGGCGATCCCGATGGCCGCACTCGCGATCGAGGTGGCGCTCGTGCCGCTGCCGGTGCGGGGCACGGTCGCCGAGGGGATCGCGGGCATGGCCGCACATCCCGGCCGTGCACAGGCCGCGCTGTGGCTCGCGTTGCTCTTCGGCCTGACCGTCCTGCCGGCCACGATGGCGGTCGTGTGGACGGCCCGCCGGGGCGCGCCGCGGCTCACGCTCGCCGCCGGCGTGCTGCTGTTGCTCGCGTTGACCTCGACGCTGCCCGACACCGATCTCGCCGAGGTGGTCGCCGGGAACAAGGGCCTGAACCCGGCGCAGGTCAGCGCGATCGACGCCGCGGTCTGGGCACATCCGGTGATCGGCATCAACATCCTGCTGTTCTTGATCGGGCAGGCGGTCGGGCTGATCCTGCTCGGCATCGCGCTGTGGCGGGCGCGGGTCGTGCCGGCCTGGGCGGGCATCCTGGTGGCCGTGTCCGGACCCGCCCACGTGCTGGTTCCGGGCGGCAACACCGGCGGCGCGATCGCGTGGGGGATGACGGCCGTCGGGTACGCGGCGGTGTCGGTGGCCCTGTGGCGTACGCCGGACGCCGACTTCGACCTGCCGCCCGGCGATGCCGTCGAGCCGAACCCGAACACCGGTCCGCGGACGGCGTGGCGCACCCTGCTCGCGGTCGCCGCGGTGCCGCTGGGCTTCTACGTCGCGGTGTTCCGCTTCCTGCTGCCGTATTCCGATTCGGACACGCCCCGCACGATCTTCGACAAGCTGGTCGCCGCACCCACCTTCGTCAATTGGAGCATGTGGGCGGGATCGATCGTCGCGCTGACCGGATTCGCCGGCGCCCTGGCGGTCGCGTGGCTCACCCGGCGGCGGACTCCGGCGCTGACCACCGTCGCGATGTTCCTCGCCGTGCCCGGATACATCGCGCTGTTCGCCGGCGGCGCGTACGGCGATCTCCTCGGGTATGTCACGGCCACCGTGCCTGGAATCGACAACGAGACCGCGTTCGGGCTCGGATCCGGGATGGAGAGTTCCGCGCAGGCCGGCGCGATCGGCTGGATCTTCGTGGTCGGGCACCTGGTCGGCACGACCTTGCTCGGCATCGCGCTGTGGCGCTCCCGGCTGGCACCGACATGGCTGGCGATCGGCCTGACCGTCTCCCAGCCCATACACCTGACCTCCGTGATGACCGGCGTCCGTTGGCTCGACCTGATCGGGTGGGGTCTTACCGGGGTGGGCTTCACCTGGGCCGCGTGGCGACTGCTGCGTATGCGCGACGCCGAGTTCGACCTCCCGCCGATCAGAACCTAGGGTTCGCGCATGCACGATGACGCCATCACGCGCGATCGCCTGGCTCGGGCGATCCGGGACCGGATCCAACCAGCCGCGGCCGTACCGGTCGCCGACGTCGAGGTGACCGCCTGGCACGTCGACGGCGAACCGGTGCCGGCCGCGGCGGCCATCCCGGCTCTGGACCCGACGGCGTACCGCGCCGACTACCGGCCGTTTCGCATCGGCGAGGCGTGGGGCCGCCCGTGGGGTACGACGTGGTTCCGGATGCGCGGAAGCGTTCCCGAGACGGCGCGGAGCCGACGGGTCGAGCTCGTGATCGACCTGGGCTGGCGCGACACCATGCCGGGGTTCCAAGCCGAAGGTCTCGCCTACCGGGCCGACGGCGTGGTGATCAAGGCGGTTCAGCCGCTCACCAACTGGGTGCCGGTCGACGGCCCGACGGTGGACGTCTATCTGGAGGCGGCGGCCAACCCGCAACTCTTCGGCCATGACATCCCGCGGTTCGCGCCCACACCTCTCGGCGACGTGCTGACCGCGGGCGACGGACCGCTGTATCGGCTGGGCGCGGCCGCGCTGATGGTCCGCGACGAGCGCGTCGCCGGCCTGCTCGCCGACCTCGAGACGGTGTCGGGCCTGATCGCCGAGCAGTCGCTCGATCCCACGCTGCGGGCCATCGCCACCGACGCCGTGGATCGCGCTCTGGACATCCTCGACCGGAGTGGGCTGGACACCGACGCGATGCGGGATCCGCTGCGCCGGGTGCTGGACTCCCCGGCGACGGCGAGCGCGCACCGCATCTCCGCGGTCGGGCACGCGCACATCGACTCGGCGTGGCTGTGGCCGCAGCGCGAAACCCGCCGCAAGGTCGCCCGGACGGTGGCGAACGTTCTGCAGCTGATGGACGAGCACGAGGATCTGGTCTACGTCATGTCCGCCGCCCAGCACTGGGACTGGCTGCGGGAGGACCATCCGCAGCTGTTCGCTCGCGCTCTCGAGCGGGTGGAGGAGGGCCGGTTCGTACCGGTCGGAGGCATGTGGGTGGAGGCCGACGCCCAGTTACCGGGCGGCGAGGCGATGGTCCGCCAGTTCACCGAGGGGCAGCGGTTCTTCATCGACCACTTCGGACATCCGTCCCGGGTGGGCTGGTTGCCGGACTCGTTCGGCTATTCGGGTGCGCTGCCGCAGATTCTGCGTCTCGCCGGCATCGAGTACTTCCTGACCCAGAAGATCTCGTGGAACCGCGTGAACCGGTTTCCGCACCACACCCTGGACTGGGTCGGTATCGACGGCACGGCGCTGTTCACGCACTTTCCTCCGGCCGACACCTACAACGGCGATCTGAGCACGGGAGAGCTGATCTACACGGCGGCCAACTTCCGGGAGAAGGGTGCCGCGACGCGTTCGCTGATCCCGTTCGGGCACGGTGACGGCGGCGGCGGGCCGACACGCGACATGCTCGCCCGCGCGGCCCGGTCGGCGGATGTGGAGGGCCTGCCCCGGGTACGCCTGGAGACGCCGGAAGCATTCTTCGACGCGGCGCGGGCCGAGTATCCCGACCCTCCACAGTGGTACGGAGAGCTCTACCTCGAACTGCACCGCGGCACACTGACGTCACAGGCGGCGATGAAGCGGGGCAACCGGCGCGCCGAGCACCTGCTGCGAGCCGCCGAGCTGTGGTCGGCGACCGCCACAGTCGAGTCCGGATCCGCGTACCCGTACGACGAGCTCCGTTCGGCGTGGCGGACCGCCCTCGTGCACCAGTTTCACGACATCCTGCCGGGCTCGTCGATCGGCTGGGTGCACCGGGAGGCTCGGCAGACCTACCGGGACCTGGAGCGCACACTCACCGGACTGATCACGGCCGCACAGGACGCGCTGACCGGGGACGGCTCCGCGCCGGTGGTGTTCAACGCCGCGCCCGTACCGGTATCCGGGATTCCGGCCGGCGGCGCCGCGCCCGCCGAAGCCACGGCCGGCTCGACGCCGGCAACCCGTTCCGCCGACGGCACGAGAGTCCTGGAGAGCGACCGGACGATCGTCACGCTCGCGCCCGACGGCACCGTCACGTCCATCGTGGACGTCGCATCGGACACCGAGGTGATCGCGCCCGGTGGCCGAGGAGCACTGTTGCAGCTGCACCCGGACCACCCGGCACACTGGGACGCCTGGGACATCGACCGGACCTACCGGGCGAGTGTCACGGACATCCTCGACGTGCGATCGTTCGAGCTGGTAACCGGCGACGGCACGGTGTCGGCGGTGATCGAGCGCGCGTTCGGCGACTCCACCGTGCGCCAGACCATCCGCGTGCGATCGGGCCGACCCGGCGTGGAGCTGCGGGTCGAGGTCGACTGGCACGAACGCGAGCGGTTGCTGAAGCTGGCGTTCGACCTCGACGTCCACGCCGACCGGGCGCGCTTCGAAACACAGTTCGGCCACATCACCCGGCCGACCCACGAGAACACGTCCTGGGACGCCGCCCGCTTCGAGGTCGCGGCCCATCGCTGGGTACACGTCGGCGAGCCGGTCGGCGTGGCGCTGGCGAACGACGCGACATACGGACACGAGGTGCGCCGCGTGCCCCGGCGCGGCGGTGGGATGGCCACCAGCCTGCGCGCCACCCTGCTGCGCGCTCCCCGGTTCCCCGACCCGGAGCCCGACCAGGGACGGCACGAGTTCCGATTCCTGCTGCTGCCGGCGGCCACACCGGCAGCAGCGATCGCCGCCGGCTATGAGGTGAACCTGCCGCCGGTCCGGCGGACCGGCTCGCGCGGCGTGTCCCCGCTGATCAGTGTGGACGGTGACGCGAACGTCCTGATCGAGAGCGTGAAGCTCGCCGATGATCGGTCCGGCGACGTCGTGGTGCGCCTGTACGAGGCTCACGGGGTGCCGGGAGCAGCGACCATCCGCCCGTCGTTCAATGCCGCCGCCTTTCTCCGCACCGACCTGCTCGAACAGCCGGCGGCAGACGGCGGTGACGGCCCGCGCGTACGGCTACGCCCCTTCCAGATCGCCACAATCCGCATCCCTCGGATCCGCCGAAAATAGGTGGTCATTACATCTACCTCGGTCGCATTCACCGGAGTAGCGTCGGCCGCGACTTTGCCGCCCACGGGCGGCAGGGACCTGATCGGCGGCCGCTCGGCCACGCGCCGGGCAGGAAGGGGCGGTAATGGCTCGGACGAAATGGGGGCTGCGCGCCCGGGTGTGGGTGGCTGCTCTCGGACTCGTTGGTGCCGCAGTGGCCGGCGCTCCCTCCAGCGCGGCGGCCGCGTCGGCCGGCACGATCCAGCACGCGAAGACCCCGGCTATCGGAACGCACCCGTCGTACCGCGTCGTCGGCCACACCACCGACTCGCCGGCGGCCACGACGTTCAGCTGCCAGCTGACCACGCCGGCCGGCTGCTACGGGCCGGCGCAGATCCGTACCGCGTACGGCTTCGACAAGGTGTCCGCGACCGGCGCCGGACGCACGATCGTGATCATCGACGCCTTCCAGAGTCCCACCCTCCGGCATGACCTCGCCGTGTTCGACCAGCTGTTCGAGCTGCCCGATGCGACATTGGACATCATCGCGCCGGACGGGCTGACACCGTTCGATCAGAACGACGAGAACATGGTGGGCTGGGCCGGGGAGATCACTCTCGACGTCGAATGGGCGCACGCGATCGCACCGGGTGCCCGGCTCAAACTCGTCCTGGCGAAGAGCAATGAGGACGCGGACATCCTGTCGGCCACGAAGTACGCGGTGGACCGCAATCTCGGCGACGTCATCTCACAGAGCTTCGGTGAGGCCGAACAGTGCATGGATCGGCAGCTGGAGGCCCAGCAGCACCGGCTGTTCGAGGCGGCCACCCGGAAGGGCATCACATTGCTCGCCTCGTCCGGCGACCAGGGCGCCGCTCAGCCGTCGTGCGATGGTTCGACCTACATCAAGGCGGCCAGCACGCCGGCGTCCGACCCGTGGGTGACCGGCGTCGGTGGCACACGGTTGTTCGCCGACGGCGTCACCGGTGCGTACCAGAGCGAATCAGCCTGGAACGAGCCTGACTTCGAGTCGGCCACCGGTGGCGGATTCAGCATCCTGTACCGCACGCCGCTGTATCAGCTGCCGCTCCGCCTTCCCTCTCGCGGCGTGCCCGACGTGGCCTACAACGCGGCGATCATCGGCGGCGTGCTCGCGGTCTGGAGCAGCTCCGGACTGGGCGAGGATCTCGTCTTCCGCTTCGGTGGCACGAGCGCCGGCACTCCACAATGGGCGGGTCTGACCGTGTTGGTCACCCAATCCGCCGGGCGGCGGATCGGCTTCCTCAATGGAGTGCTGTACGCGGCGTCGTTCACCCCGGCGTACGGTCGCCTGTTCCATGACGTCACCACGGGTGACAACTCGTCGAACGGTGTGACGGGATTCCCGGCCAAGAGAGGGTGGGACGCGTCCACCGGGCTCGGCAGTCCAAAGGCGAACGCGCTGGTCCCGCTGCTCGCGGCGATCGCCCGGCACGGCGACTGAGCTTCGAACCCCGCGATCTTGGAGTAGTGGTTGGCCGAAAGCCGGACAGAATCCGCATAAGGGCAACCACAACTCCAAGATCGCGGGAGCTGGGGCCCCAAGATCGAGAGAAGAACAAGGAATCGACGCATCGAAACTTCCCTCTGACGCAATTTCTGCATACGTTGCCTCCGGGAGCCTTTGACCAGGCGATCCCGTCCGGCCGCACACCCTGGTGGCCGGTTTGTCCAATCGGAGGTACCACGTGCGAAAAGTCGCAGTGGGGTTGCTCGGACTGTCGCTCGCGGCGACGTCCAGTCTCGTGTGGGGCACTCCCGCCCTCGCGCAGGGACCGGCAAAGGCGCCGAGCGCAGCCCCGTCGGCCGGTGAGCCGAGCGCCACGTCCCACGACGAACTACCGAACCCTCAGGAAGACAAGCGGCGCGCCCTGCGCCAGGAGGCGATCCAGGATGTGATCGCCGGGCGGGCGACGCCCGTGACGAATAACGGCAGCACGGTCGTCAAGGTCGGCCGCACCGCCGGCTCCAACTCCGGTGCGTCATCTCAGCGCCGGAGGGACCAATACGTCGAGCTGGCCCGCGAGAAGACCGACAAGATCTTCGTGGTCCTCGCGGAGTTCGGCAACGTCCGGCACCCGAGCTATCCGGATCAGGACACCGACCCGAACACGCCGGGCCCCACCCGCTTCGACGGCCCGCTGCACAACCAGATTCCCGCCCCGGACCGCACCGTCGACAACCGGACGATCTGGCAGCCCGACTACAACCGCCAGCACTACCAGGACCTGTACTTCGGCACGGACCGCGGCGACGAGTCGCTCAAGCAGTACTACGAGCGGCAGTCCTCCGGTCGGTACAGCGTCGACGGCACCGTCACGGACTGGGTCAAGGTCCAGTACAACGAGGCCCGCTACGGCCGGTCCAACGGCTTCCCCTGCGCCACCAACGTCTGCTCGAACACCTGGTTCCTCATCCGCGATGCCATCGACGCGTGGGTCGCCGGCCAGCACGCCGCCGGCCGCACCGACGCGCAGATCGCCGCGGACCTGGCGTCGTTCGACCAGTGGGACCGCTACGACCACGACGGCGACGGCAACTTCAACGAGCCGGACGGGTACATCGACCACTTCCAGATCGTGCACGCCGGCGGCGACCAGGCCGACAGCGACCCGTACCAGGCCGAGGACGCGGTCTGGTCGCACCGCTGGAAGGCGTTCCAGGGCAGCGACGTGGGCCCGACGGGCAACCACGACGGCGGTACCCAGATCGGCACGACCGGCCTGTGGGTCGCGGACTACACGATCCAGCCGGAGAACGGCGGCCGCAGCGTCTTCTACCACGAGTACGGCCACGATCTGGGCCTGCCCGACGAGTACGACCGGACCTCGCCGGCAACTCCGCCCGGCTGGTGGACGATCATGGCGCAGAGCCGGCTGTCGGCCCGCACCGATGAGGGCATCGGCACCCGCGGCGCCGACCTCGGCCCGTGGGACAAGCTGCAGCTCGGCTGGCTCGACTACGAGGTCGCCCTGGCGAATCAGCAGCGAACACTGAACCTGGGGCCGCACGAGTACAACTCCGCCAAGCCGCAGGCCGTCGTCGTCGTGCTGCCGAAGAAGGCGGTGACGACCCAACTCGGGGCGCCGTTCGCGGGTGACCGGCAGTGGTGGTCGCAGCAGGGTGACAACCTCGACAACTGGATGTCGCGCAACGTCACGCTGCCCGCCGGCGCTGCCGCGTCGCTGTCCTTCCAGGCCCGGTGGAACATCGAGGACTGCGGCCCGGACCCGTGCGACTACGCGTACGTCGAGGTCAGCACGGACGGTTCCAACTGGACCGCGATCCCCGGCTCGATCACCAACCCGGCCGAGGGCAACGGCATCGACGGCGTGCAGGAGGCCTGGACCAACGCGACGTTCGACCTGTCCTCCTACGCGGGCCAGACGGTCGGGCTGCGGATCCGCTACCTGACCGACGGCGCGGCGCAGGGCACCGACCCAGACCTGCCCGCGGGCATCTTCGTCGACGACATCACGATCACCGCCGGTGGCAGCACGATCCTCACCGACGGGGCGGAGTCGCCACCGAACGGCTGGACGCTGCACGGGTTCACCTCGATCGGCTCGAGCCAGACGGTTCTGTTCGACAACTACTACATCGCGTCCCACCGTTCGTATGTCTCGTATGACCGGTACCTGCGTACCGGCCCGTACAACTTCGGGTTCACGGACACCAAACCCGACTGGGTGGAGCACTTCCCGTACGACC
>DATBGW010000261.1:0-4452 GCA_036557765.1 Actinoplanes sp. | reverse complement strand
TGCCACCCGCCGCCCGCCTGCCGCCCGCCATCCCTTCCGCGATCTTGGAGTTGTGGTTGGCGCAAAGGGCTACGGAGCGGACATAAAGGCAACCACAACTCCAAGATCGCGGGTAAGGGGGGCACCTCCAAGATCGCGGGCGGGGAAGGGACGGGACCGCTGGGGAAGGCGGAGTGTCTTAGGTGGCTGACAGGATGGGGCGTGCTGTTCTCCGACATCGCCGCGACCTCGGCGGCCGTGACCGCGACCTCCGGGCGCAACGCCAAGATCGAGCTGCTCGCGGACGCCCTGCGGCGGCTTGACCCGGATGAGGTGCCGCCGGGTTCCGCCTACCTGGCGGGGGAGTTGCGGCAGCGGCAGACCGGTGTCGGGTATGCGAGCCTCCGCGACCGACCGGCGCCCGCTGCAGAGCCGTCGCTCACGGTTCGGGCGGTTGACACGGCCATCGCCGAGATCGCCTCGGTGTCCGGCGCCGGCTCGCAGGCGCGCCGGCGGGAGCTGGTCGGAGCGCTGTTCGCGGCGGCGACCGCGGAGGAACAGCGGCTGTTGATCGGGCTTTTCGGCGGTGAGCTCCGGCAGGGCGCCCAGGCCGGACTGCTCGCCGACGCGATCGCACGAGCCGCCGAGGTGCCGGTCACGGCGGTGCGCCGCGCACTGCTGCTGTCCGGCGACCTCAAGCAGGTGGCCGCGGCCGCGCTGGCCGGCGGCGCGCCCGCGCTGGCGGACATCCACCTGCGGGTCGGCACACCGCTCACCCCGATGCTGGCGAGCAGCGCCACGGACGTCGCGGCCGCGCTGGTCGCGACCGGTATGCCGGCCACCGTCGACGCGAAGCTTGACGGCATCCGGATCCAGGTGCACCGCTCCGGCGACGACGTGGCCGTCTTCACCCGCAGCCTCGATGACATCACGCCCCGGCTGCCCGGCATCGTCGCCGCCGTGCGTGCGCTGCCGGTGCGGGAGATCGTGCTCGACGGCGAGGCCATGGCGTTGAACGAGCGGGGCCGGCCCCGCCCGTTCCAGGAGATCTCGAGCCGGGCCGCCACGCGGGGTGACGGCGTGCGGGATGCCGGGCTCGTGCCGTACTTCTTCGATCTGCTCCATCTCGACGGCACGGACCTGCTCGACGAGCCCGGCCGGATCCGCTGGGCCGCGCTGGCGGAGGAGGTGCCGGGCGAGCTGATCGTGGGCCGTCGGACGGTCGAGACCGAGGAGGCAGCGGCGGAGGCGTTCGCCGCCGCGCTGGCGGCCGGCCAGGAAGGTGTGGTCGTCAAGGCGCTGGAGGCGCCCTATGACGTGGGCCGGCGTGGATCGGCGTGGGTCAAGGTGAAGCCGCGGCACACCCTGGACCTGGTCGTGCTGGCGGTGGAGTGGGGCCACGGCCGGCGCCGGGGCTGGCTGTCGAACCTGCACCTGGGCGCCCGGGACCCGCGGACCGGTGGCTTCGTGATGCTCGGCAAGACGTTCAAGGGGCTGACCGACGACTTGTTGCGGTGGCAGACCGAGCGGTTCAAGCAGCTGGCGGTCGACGACAACGGCTGGGTGGTGACGGTGCGGCCGGAGCAGGTGGTGGAGGTGGCGTTCGACGGGGTGCAAACGTCGCCGCGCTATCCGGGCGGGGTGGCGCTGCGGTTCGCGCGGGTGCTGCGCTACCGCGAGGACAAGCGGGCGGAGGACGCCGACACTATCGACATGGTCAAGGCGATCGGCATGCCGGCCGACGACGACTGACGATCAGCGCACGAATAGAGACGGGGACACTCCGTGGACGAGAACTGAGGACCCGAAGGGAGAGGCGTGCGGACGGAAGCGCTCAAGGACCGCGTCGATCTTGGAGTTATGGTTGGCACAAAATGGTGCGAAAGGCCAATAAGGGCAACCACGACTCCAAGATCGACGGGGATGGAAGGGCAACCACGACTCCACGATCGACGGGGATGGTGATCTAGAGGGCGGATAGGGAGCGGACGTAGTTGACCTGCTGGTTGATGTGCGTTACCTGGGCCTGGTCGGTGACCGGGATGCGGGCGACGTACTGACGGGTTCCGTTGGTCACCGTCACCTGGACCGTGCCACGGGGCACCGTGACCTTGACCAGCAGGAACAGCAGGCTGAACACGGTGAGCACGCAGAACCCCACGATCGCGGCCACGATGGCCCACGTCGGAATCTTCTGCTCGCTGTGCCAGTAGTCGCTGACCTGCCAGGAGGACCCGGCCAGCGGGATGTCACCGGCCGGTGTGTGCACCACGGTCGACGTCACACCCAGGTCACCGATCTGGACGATCACCGGACCGGGCGCGGTGTAGCCGGGCGACGCGGCGGGCGACGGTGGCGGCGGACTCCAGGGATCATCCGGCAGCGAGCTCACGCCCGCACCATAGCGTCGCTCACTGGCCCGGGCGAGTCGCGGAATCCGCGGCTCGGGCGGCAGCGGCGCGCCGGTCGGACTCCGCTACGCGATCCAGCAACTCCACGTCCGCCACGCGATCCGGCGAAGCCGCGTCCGGCGAAGCCGCGTCCCGGGGGCGCACCGGCGCGTCACCACGCGCCTCCTTCCAGGCCAGCCACCCATAAAGGAACAGCGCCATCGCCGCGAACAGCCACCACTGCACGGTGTAGCCGGCGTTCTGCCACGCGTCCTCGTGATCGATCGGAATCGGCCGGAACACCGGATCGGCCGGCGGAGACTGCGACGTGAGCAGCACGTAGGCGCCGTACACCGGATACGGCATCTGCGCGGCCAGCCGTGGCACCGAGATCCGCCGCGTGTCCAGTCGCCCGTCGCGGTGCGCCACCGGCGTGGGATGGCTTTCGGACAGGTGCACCTGCCCGACCACGGTGACCGGGCCGGGCGGCGCGGCCGGCACCACCGGCGCCGCGAGCGCGTCCCCGGCCGGCGGGATCCAGCCCCGGTCGACCAGCACCGCACTCCCATCTGCCAGCACCAGCGGCGTGACGATCTCGAACCCCACGTCGCCGTCGACGGTCCGGCCGCGAGCCTGAATCTCGTGCGTGGGGTCGTACCGGCCGGTGACCGTCACCTTGGTCCAGGCCGCGTCGTGGCGAGGCGCCGGCCCGGCCCGCCCGGCGGCGGTGGGTGCGGACAGCACACCGCTCAGCGGAACGGCGGCCGCGGAGGCCGCTGCGTCGATGCGATGGTTGGTGGCGGCCCGTTGTTCGTACCGATTTAGCTGCCAGACGCCGAGGAATACCATGGCCACCGCGGCCGCGATGGCGAGCGCCAAGGCGCCCAACCACCGGGGCGTGAGCAGGAACCGGTACACGCACCGAGATTAGCGGGTTAGGGTGCGACTTCCGGTGAGGAGGAGGACCGCATGACCGCCCAGCCACGCCTGGTGGTGAGCGCACCGGCGTCCGGGCACGGCAAGACCGCTATCGCGGTGGGCATCCTCGCCGCGTGTACGGCCCGCGGCATCCCGGCCGCCGGCTTCAAGGTCGGTCCGGACCACACCGACGCCGCATACCTGGGCCTGGCCGCCGGACGGCCGGGCCGCAACCTCGACCCGCGTCTGGTCGGTGTGCAGCGTGTGGCGCCGCTGTTCGGCCACGGCGCGGCCGGGGCCCAGCTGTCCGTCATCGAGGGCGCGATGGGCCTGTTCGACAGCCTCACCGGACAACCCGAGGTCGACGGTACGGCCGCGGTGGCCGCCGCGCTGCATGCTCCAGTCGCGTTGGTGATCGACGTCGCCTCGATGGGTCAGTCGCTCGCAGCACTGGTGCACGGCTTCCGGATGTTCGACGAGATGGTGCACGTGGGCGGCGTCATCCTGAACCGGATCGCGTCGCCCCGGCACGAGGAGACGCTGCGGACCGCGCTCGACGACATCGGCATGCCGGTGCTCGGCGCGCTGCGCCGCGGTGACCTGCCGTCCGTGCTGCCGCCGCGTGGGCACGGCCCAGTGCCGGTCGCGTACGGGTCGGTGGACGCGTCCCGCGCCGTACGGCGGCTCGGCGAAGCAGTGGCGAACGGCCTGGATCTGGACCGGTTGCTGGCGCTGGCCGGAACGGCGCCCGCACTACCCGGACGCGCGTGGTCGCCGGACGAGGCCCTCGGGGACGGACCGGTCCAACCCCGCCCGGTGATCGCCCTGGCCGGTGGTCCGGGCGCCGCGTACACGTACGTCGAGAACGTCGAGCTGCTCACTGCGGGCGGCGCCGACGTGGCAATCGTGGACCCGCTGCGGGACGAGACGCTGCCGGCCGGAGCCCGGGCCCTGGTGATCGGCGCCGGGCTGCCCGAGGGGTACGCCGAGGAGCTATCAGCGAACCGGCGGCTCTGCACGGCGGTGGCACAGTTCGCCCGCGAGGGTTGGCCGGTGGTGGCCGAGGGCGTGGGTCTGCCGTGGCTGGGCCGCGACTACGACGGTCGCCCGATGTGCGCCGTGCTGGACGCATCCACGGTCACCGGCGACCAGACCGTGGCCGGCT
>DATBGW010000260.1:0-9989 GCA_036557765.1 Actinoplanes sp. | reverse complement strand
CCGGAACAGGACCGGGTCGGTGAGGACGCCATCCGCCGCATGCACGCCCGCTTCATCGCCGGCCGCACGCTCCCCCTACCGGTCCCCCAGCCATGACGCTGAAGCGTCCCGCTCCACAGACCTGCGCGATCTTGGAGTTGTGGTTGGAGCAAACCATACGGAACGGGCATAAGGGCAACCACAACTCCAAGATCGGCGGGGGGTCAGAGGGGACAGCCGCTGGACAGGGATGCCGCGTCGGCGTCGATGTAGAACGCGGGGCGCAGGTCCATCTCCTGGTAGTAGCGGTGGAACACCGGGGTGGCGCCCCCCGACATCGGCGGGACGATCCAGGTCCAGTCCGCGGGCACCGGCCGGCTCGCCCGTTCCTCGTTGCGCAGGTGCGTCATGAACCGCTGCGACTCGGTGTGGTGGTCGGTCATCCGCACGCCGGCCTTCTCGAACGACCAGAGCACCGCCCGGTTCAGCTCGACCAGCGCACGGTCCCGCCACAGCGTGGACTCGCGCGAGGTGTCCAGCCCGAGTCGGGCCGCCACCACCGGCAGCATGTCGTACCGGTCGGCGTCGGCGAGATTACGCGCGCCGATCTCGGTGCCCATGTACCAGCCGTTGAACGGCGCCATCGGATAGTGCACGCCCCCGATGGTGAGCCGCATGTTGGAGATCGCCGGCACCGCATGCCAGCGCATTCCCAGCTCGGCGAACCAGCCGTACTCGGGATGAGTCAGCGGCACCTCGACGATGGCGCGCTCGGGCAGCTCGTACAGCCGTACACCTTCGGTGGGCGTCTGGATCGCGAGCGGCAGCACGTCGAACGCCTCGCCCTTGCCGCGCCAGCCGAAGCCCTGCATGGCGGCGGTGAACCCGGTCTGCCGCGGATCGCCGACCGGGCACCCGTCGCCGGGACGGTAGCCGGCGTAGCGGATCAACTGCTCGTTCCAGATCCGTGCGTACGGCCGGCCGGGCGTAGCCGGGGCGAAGATGCTGATGACCGGCCGGATGGCGGTCCGGCCGGCGGTCTCCAGGTGGTGCAGCAGCAGCGCGAAGATCTCGTCGGCGGTACGGGCCCGGCGCCGGTCCAGGACCACGAGGCTGCGCCAGTACAGCCGGCCGATGCAGCGGCTCGCGTTGCGCCAGGCCATCTTCGCGCCGTACGCCAGCTCGTCCGGCGTATGCACGTAGCTGCCGGTGGCGGCGATCTGCGCGCGCACGATGGCCAGACGCGGCTCGACCGGTCCGAGGCGCGGATTCTCCAGGTAGCACCGCCGCAGGAAGTCATCGGCCTCGGCCGGATCGACAGGCGCGTCCGGATCCCACGGCTCGGTCGGTTGATCGCGGTAACCGGGAACGGTCATCAAGCGCCTCCCTGAAGCCGAACAGTCCGGACAGGCCGGATAGGAAGGGAGGTTCGCACGACCCCATAAGGGCCGAATCAGACAAGTTGTGCGACAAAGGGGACGGCCGCCAACGGCGACCGCCCCCTTTGACCGGAGCTACTCCCCCGGCGTCGACTTCGCGATCTGCATCAGGAACTCGATGTTCGTCCGGGTCTGCTTGAGCCGGTCGAGCAACAGGTCCAGTGCCGCGGACGCCTCCAGTGACGCAAGCACCTTGCGGAGCTTGTGCACGATTGCGAGCTCCTCCTTGCCCAGGAGGATCTCCTCCTTACGGGTGCCGGACGCTGATACGTCGACCGCCGGGAACGTCCGCTTGTCCGCGATCTTGCGGTCGAGCTTCAGCTCGGCGTTACCGGTGCCCTTGAACTCCTCGAAGATGACCGTGTCCATCATCGAGCCGGTTTCCACAAGCGCGGTGGCGAGAATGGTCAGCGAGCCGCCGTTCTCGATGTTGCGGGCCGCGCCGAGGAACCGCTTCGGCGGGTACAACGCGGTCGAGTCGATACCACCCGACATGATCCGGCCGCTGGCCGGCGCAGCCAGGTTGTACGACCGCCCGAGCCGGGTCACCGAGTCGAGCAGCACTACAACGTCATGGCCCAGCTCGACGAGCCGCTTCGCCCGTTCGATGGCAAGCTCGGCGACCGTGGTGTGGTCCTGCGGCGGCCGGTCGAACGTGGCGGCGATGACCTCGCCCTTCACCGACCGCTGCATGTCGGTGACCTCTTCGGGACGCTCGTCGACCAGCACGACCATGAGGTGGCACTCGGGGTTGTTGTGCGTGATCGCGTTCGCCAGCGCCTGCAGCACCATCGTCTTGCCGGCCTTGGGCGGCGACACGATGAGCGCACGCTGGCCCTTGCCGATCGGCATGACCAGGTCGATGACCCGGGTGGTCAGGATGTGCGGCTCGCTCTCCAGCCGCAGGCGCTCCTGCGGGTACAGCGGCGTGAGCTTGTAGAACTCGGGCCGCCGCCGGGCCTCCTCCGGGTCCATCCCGTTGATGGTGTCCAGCCGGATCAGCGGGTTGTACTTGTCGCGGCGCTGGTCGTTGTCCCGGTTCGTGGCCCGGACCGCACCGGTGACCGCGTCGCCGCGGCGCAGCCCGTGCTTCTTCACCTGGGACATCGACACGTACACGTCGTTCGGGCCGGACAGGTAGCCGGTTGTCCGCACGAACGCGTAGTTGTCCAGGACGTCCACGATGCCGGCGACCGGGACCAGCACGTCGTCCTCGTTCACATGCGGCTCGCGGCCGTCCCGGCCACCGTCGCGCTGGCCGTCGCCGGAGTCCCGGTCGCCGCGACCCCGCCGCCGGTCACGGAAACGGCTCCGCCGGCTGCGGCGGCCGCCGTCGCCGTTGTCGCCATCGTCGTCGTCGCGGTCGTTGCGCGGTCCGCGGTCGCGCTGATCGTTCCGGTCACCGCGATCCGGCCGGTCGTCGCGCTGATCACGCTGGTCGTTCCGGTCGCGTTGATCGCTACGGTCCCGCTGGTCGTTCCGGTCCCGCTGGTCGCTGCGGTCGCGCTGATCGTTCCGGTCCCGCTGGTCGACGCCGTCACCGCGCTGGTTGCGCTGGCGGTCGCGGCCGCCACGCTCCGGCCGGTCGGTTCGCTCGGTCCGCGGGCCGGCGTCCGGCTGGACCGTCTCGGCCGGTGTCTCGACCGGCCGGGTATCAGCCGCGGCCGGTGCGGCCGGCTCAGCGACGGCAGCCGGCTCGGCCCGGGACACGGGCGGGGGCGCGGCGGCGGCCGCCTGGTGGCTGCCGCCCTGACGCTCGGTGATCGCGGCAATCAACTCGCCCTTGCGCATCCGGGCGGTCCCGGAGATGCCCAGGGACGCGGCAAGACTCTGCAGCTCCGGCAGCAGCATCGCGGACAGCCCGGTGCCACCGCGTCGGCGGCGGGTTGCGGTAGCGGTGGTGGTGCCGTCGTCAGCGACGTCAGAAACACCCGACGTCACGTCGGTGGTGTCGCTCAATGGATTCCTTCCGTCGAAAAAACCAAGACCACCCGGATCTGCAGCCTGATGGCCGGGTGCCCTCGGACCCGCTACGCACCGGCGGAGCGGGAGTTTGCAGCACGGCAGCCGGTCTCGGCGGTTGCCACCGATCTAGCGGCTGCTGCTCGGCGTGTGCCTTGATGAGAATTGAGACGGGCGAGATCGCCCTGAAAGTCTCGGGGTGCGCGCCGAACCGCAGAGATCGTTTTGCTTCGCGGCTGTGCTCGGTCTAGAGCGTAATCAACTCGTGCGACCTGCGGCAACAGAACCCCGCTCGGCGTGTTCCACCATACTCCCTTTGACAAGGGCTCCGGCGCTATCCACGCCCAACGCCTCGACCTGCCATTCCAGTCCCGGATGGAAGCCGTCCGGCAGCGGGGTCAATGCCAGCACGGTGGGGCCCGCGCCGCTGACCACCGCCGCCACGCCGACCGAACGCAAGGCCGCCACCAGCGACGCCGTTCCGGGCATCGCCGAAGCCCGGTAACCCTGGTGCAGCCGATCCTCGGTGGCCGGCAGTAGCAGCTCTGGTTCCCGGGTCACCGCGTGCACGAGCAGCGCCGCCCGCCCGGTGTTGAACGCGGCGTCCGCGTGCGGCACGGCCGGCGGCAGCGCGGCACGCGCCGCCGCGGTGTAGCCGCGCTCATGCGGGACGAACACCGTCGGCCGTACGCCGTCAGCCGGGTCCAGCCGTACGGCACGCGCCCCGCCGGCACCCGTCCACGCGATCGTGAAGCCACCGAGCAGGCACGGCGCCACGTTGTCGGGATGGCCCTCGAGCCCTGCTGCCAGGCGTAGGGCCGCGGCGTCGTCGAGTGCGCTCATACCGCCTCTGACCAGGGCTCGCGCCAGCTGGACGCCGCCCACGATCGCGGCCGAGGACGATCCCAGCCCGCGCGCCTGCGGTATCCGGTTGACGCAGTCGACCGCGAAGCCCGGTGGGCGTTCACCGAGCTCGTCGAACGTGGCGAGCATGGCCCGCGCGACCAGGTGCTCGGCGTCGGTGGGCAGCTCGCCCGCGCCGTGCCCGGTCACCGCCACGGTGTATCCGCCGTCGGTGATCCGCGCGGTCAGATCGTCGTACAGCGCGAGCGCGAGACCCAGCGCGTCGAACCCGGGGCCCAGGTTGGCGCTGGTGGCGGGCGTCCGCACGGATGCCGGATCGGTGGCGAAGGTCAGGCCCATTCGCCCGATCGTAGGGGCTCGCCGTTCTCGTCGGTGGCGGCGGAGGCCAGCGTGAGCCGCCGGGTGGCGATGCGCCAGCCCACCGCGTACGTCAGCGTGATCAACCCGCACGCCGCCAGGATGACGCGCTCGTCCACGCTGTCCACGAAGACGGCGGCGCCCAGCTGGCTGATCGCGATGGCGAGTGTGGCCAACATCATGTCGGTCGCGAACACCCGGCCGCGCAGCCGGTCCGGCACCTCGCCCTGCAGCGCGAAGTTGGACAGCACCCAGTTCGTCCCGCCGGCGAAGTGGGCGACGAAGACCAGCGCCAGCACGAGCGCGAACCACGGGCTGAACGCGACGCCGATGTACGCGAGGCCGTACGTGCCCATCGACAGCGCGAGCCCGGGGAGCAGCCACGACCGGTGGCCCAGCACCGGACGCATGAGCAGCGGTCCGACCAGCGCACCGGCCCCGCGCAACGCGAACAGCAGGCCGGTGCCGAACGCGCCGGCGCCGTACGTGGCGGCCAGCAGCGGGAAGACGGTCAGCACGCCGTTGCCGAGACCGACCGCCGACTTGACCGTGACGAGCGCCCGGATCCGCGGGTTGGCGCCGAGATACCGCAACGCCTCGATCAGCGCGGGCCAGGCGCGCTGCACCGCCACGTCAGCGCGTGGCAGTTGAAGCGGCCGCCGGATCAGCGTGGTCAGCGTGGCGGCGAGCAGCAGGCAGGCGACCGTGATCGCGAAGCTGGCGTCCGGCCCGAACACGCCGCTCACCACGCCGCCCAGGGACGCGCCGACCACGGTCATCGTGCCCCACGCCGAGCCGGAGATCGCGTTCGCGGCCGCGAGATCGTCGGCGTCCACGACGTTCGGCAGCGCGGCGGTGGCGGCCGGGGAGTAGAACGCCTTCGCCACCGCCATCGCACCCACGGCCACCAGCGCGAGCGGTGCGGTGGCCGCGGAACGGACCCCGAACAGCAGCAGTACTGCGGCGATCGCTGCAAGGTTCGACGTGATCAGGATCTTCCGGCGGTCCAGCCGGTCGGCGACCGTCCCGGCGTACGGCAGCAGCAGCGCGTTGATCCCGGTGTCGGCGGCCAGCACGAGCGCGCCCCACACGCCGCTGCCGGTCAGCCGCGGCAACAGCACCAACAGCGGCACCATGACGAACCAGTCCGCGCCGAAGACTACAAGTTCAGCGGCGAAGAGCCGGCGGAAGTCGCGATTGCGGGCGAGTACCGAGAACGAGGCGGCCACCGTCAGGCCAGATCGAGCGCCCGGGCCGCGGCCAGCACGTCGGTGGTGATGGTGGTCGGGGACGGCGCGGTGGAGATCGCCCACTCCGGGTCCTTCAGACCGTGCCCGGTCACCGTGCACACCACCGTCGACCCTTCCGGTACGGCGCCGGCGGCGGCCTGCTGCAACAGTCCGGCGACGCTTGCGGCGCTTGCGAGCTCCACGAAGACGCCGACCTCGCGGGCCAGCAGGCGGTACGCGGAGAGGATCTCGCGGTCGGTGACAGCGGCGATCAGCCCGCCCGAGTCGTCCCGGGCGTCCAGCGCCTTGGTCCAGCTCGCCGGGTTACCGATCCGGATCGCGGTGGCGATCGTGGACGGCTCGGGAACCACCGTGCCGGTGACGATCGGCGCCGCACCGGACGCCTGGAACCCGTACATCTTGGGTTTGTGCCGGGCGTTGCCGGCCTCGGCGTCCTCGAGGTAGCCCATCCAGTACGCACTGATGTTGCCCGCGTTGCCGACCGGCAGGCAGTGGATGTCCGGCGCGTCGCCGAGCGCCTCGACGATCTCGAACGAGGCGGTCTTCTGCCCGTGCAGGCGGTAGATGTTCACCGAGTTGACAAGCGAGACCGGATAGTCCTGGGACAGTTTCGAGGCCAGCGCGAGGCAGTCGTCGAAGTTGCCGTCGACCTGCAGCAGCTTCGCGCCGTGGACCAATGCCTGGGCCAGCTTGCCGAGCGCGATCTTGCCGCGTGGCACCAGCACCGCGCAGGTGAGCCCGGCCCGGGCGGCGTAGGCGGCCGCCGACGCGCTGGTGTTGCCGGTGGACGCGCAGATGATCGCCTTCGAGCCCTCTTCGACGGCCTTGGACACGGCAATGGTCATGCCGCGGTCCTTGAACGAGCCGGTCGGGTTCGCGCCCTCCACCTTGAGGTACACGTTGGCGCCGCTGCGTTGCGTCAGCACCGGCGCGGGCACCAGCGGGGTGTTCCCCTCGTGCAGCGTGATCACCGGCGTGGCGTCGGACACCGGCAGCCGGTCCCGGTACGCGTCGATCAGCCCGCGCCACATAGCTATTCCTCACCCCGGTGCGAGACGGCTTCGACGTTGTTGCCGTCCGGATCACGGACGAACGCGCCGTAATACTTGTCGTGGTACTCCGGGTGCATCCGTGGCTCGTGCAGCACCTCGGCGCCGGTCGCAACCGCCGCGGCGAAGAACGCGTCAACGGCGGCCCGGTCAGCGGCCTGGAACGCGATGTGCGACTCCCGGAAGCCCTTCCCGGAGTCGAACACGCCGATCCAGAAGTCGGGCTTGTCGGCGCCGTAGCCGATCGCGACGTCGAACTCCATCACCCGGCGGAAGCCGAGCGGGGCCAGCGCGGCGTCATAGAACGCGGCGCTCGCGGCGAGGTCGGCGCATTGGATGCCGATGTGGTCAAGCACGGTCAGGATCCTCCTTCGACGCGTAGCACGCTGGTGATCGACCGGACGATATCGAGTGTGGCGAGTTCTTCGACAGTCGCTGCAAGGTTCGCGTCGGGCGCGCCGTGCGTGACGATCACCAGCTCCGCGTCGGCGTCCCGGCCGGACTGCCGGACCGTCGCGATCGACACCTCGTGCTTGGCGAACACACCCGCCACGGTGGCGAGCACGCCGCGCCGGTCGGCCACGTCGAGGCTGATGTGATACCGGGTCATCGCCTCGCCGATCGGCCGGATCGGCAGATGCGCGTACGCCGATTCGCTGGGCGCCCGGGTGCCGCTGAGCCGGTTGCGGGCCGCCGCCACGATGTCGCCGAGCACGGCGCTCGCCGTGGGCGTACCGCCGGCGCCGCGGCCGTAGAACATCAGCTGCCCCGCGGCCTCGGCCTCGACGAATACCGCGTTGAACGCGTCGCCCACGCTTGCCAGCGGATGGTTGCGCGGAATCATCGCGGGATGCACGCGGACGCTGACCGACTCGTCGCCGTTCGAGTCGGCCCCACGGGCGGCGATGCACAGCAGCTTGATCGTGCAGCCCATCTCCTTGGCGCTGGCCACGTCACCGGCGGTCACGCCGGTCATGCCCTCGCGGAAGACGTCGGCGGTGGTGACGCGCGTGTGGAACGCGAGCGAGGCGAGAATGGCAGCCTTGGCGGCGGCGTCGAACCCCTCCACGTCGGCGGTCGGGTCGGCTTCCGCGTACCCCAGCTCGGTGGCCTCGTCCAGCGCCTCCTGGAAGCCGGCACCGGTGGCGTCCATTGAGGACAGGATGTAGTTGGTTGTGCCGTTGACGATGCCGGTGACCCGGGTGACCCGGTCGCCGTGCAGCGACTCGCGCAGCGGGCGCAACAGCGGGATCGCGCCGGCCACCGACGCCTCGTAGTAGAGGTCGGCGCCACCCTCGGCGGCCGCGTCGTGCAGCGTCGCGCCGTCCTCGGCCAGCAGCGCCTTGTTCGCGGTCACCACGCTCTTGCCGCGGTGCAGCGCCTCGGTGAGCCAGGTGCGAGCGGGTTCGATCCCGCCGACCACCTCGATGACGATGTCCACGTCGTCGCGCTTCACCAGGCTCAACGCGTCGGTCGTGAACAGATCCGGGTCGACCGGCAGCTCGCCGCGTCGCCGGCCGGGCCGGCGGACGGCGATGCCGACCAGCTCGAGCGGTGCGCCGATCCGGGCGGTGAGGTCCTCGGCCTGCTCGCGCAGCAGCCGGACCACCTCCGAGCCGACCGTCCCGCAGCCCAGCAGGGCGAGTCTTATCGCGCTCATCCGACATCCAATGCGAGCAGGTCGTCCTCGGTCTCCCGCCGGACGATCACGCGGGCGGCGCCGTCCCGGACGGCCACCACGGGCGGCCGCGGCACGTGGTTGTAGTTGCTGGCCATACTGCGGCAGTACGCGCCGGTGCCCGGCACGGCGAGAAGGTCTCCGGCCCGCACATCGGCGGGCAGGAACTCATCCTTCACGACGATGTCGCCGGCCTCACAGTGCTTTCCCACGACGCGGGTCAGCAGCGCCTCGGCGTCGCTGCGCCGGCCGGCCACGGTGGCCGAGTAGGACGCGTCGTACAGCGCCGTCCGGATGTTGTCGCTCATCCCGCCGTCGACGCTCACGTACGTACGGATGCCGTCGACGTCCTTGACCGTGCCCACCTCGTACAGCGTGAACGCAGCAGGCCCGACGATGGCCCGGCCCGGTTCGACGGACAGCCGCGGCTTGGCCAATGACGCCAGCTCGCACTCGTCCTCAACGATCTTGTTGATGTGCTTCGCCAGGTCGCCGGGCGTCGACGGGTCGTCCTGTGTGGTGTAGGCGATGCCGAAGCCGCCGCCCAGGTCCAGTTCGGGCAGCTCGACCCCGCGGGTGTCCCGGATCGCCGCCTGCAGCTCCAGCACGCGCCGGGCTGCCACCTCGAAGCCGCTGGTGTCGAAGATCTGCGAGCCGATGTGCGAGTGCAGGCCCGTCAGGTTCAGCTTGCCCGCATCGAGGATGTTGAGCGCCGCCGCGAGAGCCGCGCCGCCGGCCAGGGAGAAGCCGAACTTCTGGTCCTCATGGGCGGTGGCGATGAATTCATGGGTGTGCGCTTCGACGCCGACGGTGACGCGCAGCAGAACTGACGGCGTCCGACTCGACTTTTCGGAAATGTCGGTCAGGCGGCCAATCTCGTCGTACGAGTCGACGATGATCCGGCCGACGCCCGCGTCCACCGCCCGTTGCAGCTCCGAGGTGGACTTGTTGTTGCCGTGGAAGCCGATCCGTTCGGCGGGGAAGCCCGCCTTCAGCGCAACCGCCAGCTCCCCACCGGAGCAGACGTCCAGGAAGAGCCCTTCCTCGTCGATGATCCGCACGACCGCACGGCACAGGAACGCCTTGCCCGCATAGTAGACGTCGGCCCCGGCGAAGGCGGCAGCGAACTCCCGGCACCGCGCCCGCAGGTCGTCCTCGTCCAGAACGTACGTGGGCGTGCCGTACTCGGCGGCCAGCGTTCGCACGCTCAAGCCGCCCACGGTCAGGTCACCGGCCGCCGCTCGGGTCACGGTCCGTGGCCACAGGTGCGGCACGAGCGTGTTGACGTCCTCCGGCGTACGCAACCAGGCCGGTCCGCGGGTGCCGAGATCGCCGTGCAGCGCGCCGGCCTCATGAGCTCGCATGCGCTACATCCTTTCCGGCGCGGAGACCCCGAGCAGGCCCAACCCGT
>DATBGW010000259.1:0-9540 GCA_036557765.1 Actinoplanes sp. | reverse complement strand
GGCGGCCGCGGCGGACTAGGAGGACTCGCGGGCGGCGGGGCCGCCGCCGAACAGAACGTCGTCCCAGCTCGGCAGGCGCTTACGCGGCTTGGCCTCGTCGCCCTCGGCCGTGGTGCCTGGCTGGCCCGTGCCACCGACTGTCCGTCGGGGCCGCAGCACCGCCAGCGACGGCACGGCCGGCGCTTCCTTCGGCAGGTCCGGGTCGTCGTCGAACGCCGAGCCCGGCCCACCACCGAGCAGCGCGGCGGCGCCACCGGACACCGGCCGGCGGGTCTCGTGCGCGGCCGGGTCGAGACCGCGGCCGGGACCCGCGCCGATCGGCCGGTCGAGGGAGGCCAGCAGCGCGTCGCGGCCGGCGCGGATCGGGTCGCGCGTCGGACGGGGATCGGCCGGAGCGGCCGGCATGCCGTGGCCACGGACCGGCTCGGCGCCACGGGCCGGACCGGGCAGCCCGTGCCCACCGCGCTCGTGCGGACCACGCTCCGGCACCGGGTCCTGGCCGAGGATCTGGGTCGGCCGCTCGGCGCACAGGTACTGCGCCATGTCGTCGTGCGGCGACACGACCTGGCGCCCCTTGTCGAGACTCCACACCGCCTGGGCGGTCGCCTTGCCGGACGGCCAGGTCGCCACGATCCGCCAGGTGCCGTCCTCGCGACGGTACGCGTCCCAGGAGATCTTTTCGCTCTCGATCCCGTGCTGGGCGAGCCGGCTGTCCACCACCTCGGCCAGCGGCGAGCCGGCATCGGACGTCTTCAGCCGGGTGCGCCGGGCGTGCTGGGCCAGCATGGCGCGTTCCTGCAGCACCGGGCCCGCGTACCGCAAAACGCGATCGACCGGGACGCCGGCGGTGCGCGCGACCTCCTCGGCCGACTCGCCGGACCGGATCTTGGCCTGGATGTCACGCGGCGAGAGCGACGGTGGCGTGTCGGAGTGCGGCACCGCGACCGCGGTGCCCGGCGGCGGCACCGGGCGCTCGACGTGCAGAGCGGTGCTGATCCGGTCATCGAGCGGCAGGGCCAGGAGCCGGCCGACCTCGTCGGCGAGCACCAGGGCGTGGCCGTCCTCGGAGAGGGCGACGAAGCGTACCGGCCGCATGCGTTGCCTCCGTCGGAGTCGCTGGCCTGTTCCCCCGAGTCAAGCCACCCGGGCGCGTTTCTCCAACACCGTACGCGGCGCCTTCACCCGTTGGGGGGAAGCCACGCCGGGATGAGTCAGAGCCGTTCCACGATGTAGTCGATGCACCCGGTCAGCGCCTCGACGTCACCCGGGTCGATGGTGGGGTAGAGCGCGATCCGCAGCTGGTTGCGGCCCAGCTTCCGGTACGGCTCGGTGTCCACGATCCCGTTCGCCCGCAGCGCCGCCGCGATAACGGCGGCGTCCAGCGAATCGGCGAAGTCGATGGTCGCTACCGCGTTCGAGCGCAGTGCCGGATCCGTGACGAACGGCGTCGCGTACGCCGACCGGTCGGCCCAGCCATAGATCACGGCGGCGCTCTCGGTGCACCGCTTCACCGCCCAGGCCAGGCCGCCCTGCGCGTTCATCCAGTCCAGCTGTTCGGCGGCGAGGAAGACGGTGGCCAGCGCCGGCGTGTTGTACGTCTGCTCGAGCCGGGACTGCTCGATGGCCGTCACCAGGTCCAGGAACTGCGGGATGTAGCGGCCGGAGTCCTTGATCTCGTACGCCCGGTCCAGCGCGGCGGGTGACATCAGCGCCAGCCAGATGCCGCCGTCGGATCCCAGCGCCTTCTGCGGCGCGAGGTAGTAGACGTCCGTCTCGGTCAGGTCCACGTCGAGACTGCCGCCGCCCGAGGTGGCGTCGATGAGCAGCAGCGCGCCCGGGTCGGCGCCGGCCACCCGCTGGACCGGCACCGCGACGCCGGTGGACGTCTCGTTGTGCACCGAGGCGTACGTGTCGACGCCGGCCTCCGCAGAGAGGAACGCCGCGGATCCGCCGGGCGCCTTGTGTACGGTCGGGTCGGCCAGGAACGGCGCGTCCGACACCGCCTTGGCGAACTTCGCCCCGAACTCCCCGAAGCTGGCGAACTGCGCCTTGTCCCGGACCAGGCCGAACGCCGCCACCTCCCAGAACGCGCTGGTCCCACCGTTGGACAGAACCACCTCGTAGCCGTCCGGCGCGGCGAAGAATTCGGCCACCCCGCGGCGCAGCCGGGCCACCTGATCCTTCACCGTCCGCTGCCGGTGCGAGGTGCCGAGGAACGTCCGGGCGACCGCGTTCAGCGCCGCGACGCCCTCCGGCCGTACCTTGCTAGGTCCGGAACCGAACCGCCCGTCGAGCGGCCTGAGGTGATCGGGGATGCGGATGGCTTCGTCCATGGGGTCACACACTATGCGGCACGGAATCCCAGCCCTCGACGTCCTGTGGCTTTCGTGGTCCAGGTCCCACATAGCGCGCGGCGGGCCGGACCAGCCGGCCCAATCGCTTCTGCTCCATGATGTGCGCGCTCCACCCGGCGACCCGTGCGCAGGTGAACATCGACGTGAACATGTGCGCGGGCACTTCGGCGAAGTCGAGCACCACCGCGGACCAGAACTCGACGTTGGTCGCCAGCACCCGGTCCGGTTTGCGGGCCTGCAGCTCGGCCAGCGCGGCCCGTTCCAGCGCCTCGGCCACCTCGAAGCGGGGAGCGCCCAGGTCACGGGCGGTCCGGCGCAACACCCGGGCGCGGGGGTCCTCGGCCCGGTAGACCCGGTGGCCGAAGCCCATCAGCCGTTCACCGCGGTCGAGGACATCCCGGACGTACGCCTCCGCGTCGCCGGTACGTTCGACGCCCTCGATCATGTGCAGCACCCGGGACGGTGCGCCACCGTGCAACGGCCCGGACAGCGCGCCGATGCCCGAGGAGATGCAGGCCGCGACGTCGGCGCCGGTGGACGCGACGATCCGGGCGGTGAACGTTGAAGCGTTCATGCCGTGCTCGGCAGCCGACATGAAGTACGCGTCGACGGCCTGGACATGGCGCGGGTCGGGATCGCCGCGCCAGCGCTTCATGAATCGTTCGACGATGGTCCTGGCCGTGTCGATGTCCTTCTGCGGCACCGCGGGCAGTCCGAGGCCGCGGGCCGCCTGGGCAACGAACGACAGCGCGGTCACCGACACCCGGGCGAGGTCGGATCGGGCCTGGTCGTCGTCGATGTCGAGCAGCGGTTGCAATCCCCAGTACGGCGCCAGCATCGCAACCGCTGACTGCACGTCGACCCGGATGTCACCGGAGTGCACCGGCACCGGGAACGGCTCGGCGGGCGGCAGGCCCGGGCCGAACCGGCCGTCGACCAGCAGCGCCCAGACGTTGCCGAATGAAACATCCCCGATCAGGTCCTCGATGTCGACACCGCGGTACCGGAGCGCGCTACCGGCCTTGTCCGGCTCGGCGATCTCGGTCTCGAACGCGACCACGCCTTCCAGACCTGGCGTGAAGTCGGACACGTTGCCTCCTACGGTCCCGTACGTACGGAAGAAGCTGTGAGTGTTTCATCTTGCCTGCCGGGTAACCGATGGTCGACACCCATCCTCGCCGACCTGACGGAACGCCGGGGGCGACTTACCGTTACAGATCGACGGCAGAACAGGAGAGCGAGTGACCCCGGAGACACCCTCGCCCGCAGCGATGCGGCGTGACTACACCGAACGGGGCGCACTGCTCGAAAGTGATCTGGCGGAGACTCCGACGGCGCAGTTCGCGGCGTGGTTCGCCGACGCCACCGCGGCCGGGCTACCCGAGCCGAACGCCATGATCGTCGCGACCGCCGACCGCGCCGGCCACCCCTCCGCCCGTACCGTCCTACTCAAGGGGTACGACGCGAGCGGCTTCGTCTTCTACACCAACTACACCTCGCGCAAGGGCGCCGAGGCCGCGGAGAACCCGTACGCGAGCCTGGTGTTTCCGTGGTTTCCCATGCAGCGACAGGTGATCGTGGCCGGTCGTGTCGAGAAGGTCTCCCGGGCCGAGACCGAGGCGTATTTCGCCACCCGCCCCCGCGGGTCCCAGCTGGGTGCCTGGGCCAGCCCGCAGTCGCATGTGGTGCCGGACCGGGCCGCTGTCGACGAGGGTCTGACCGCGGCGATCGAGCGGTTCGGCGTGGACGGCCCGGTGCCCGCGCCGCCGCACTGGGGCGGCCTCCGGCTGGTGCCGGACACCGTGGAGTTCTGGCAGGGCCGCAGCAACCGGCTGCACGACCGCCTGCGCTACCGCCGCACCGAGAAGCGCAGCGTCGGTGGCGTCTGGGTGGTCGAAAGGCTCGCACCGTGAGCGCGAGGAGAGAGCAAGCGAAGCCTGCGAGCCCCGCAGTTGCGAACAAGGTGGATTTGTGACGGAGGAGCCCGTCGCCGGGGTGGGTGAGGCGGCCGAAGAGGTCGCGAAGCGGCGGAGCTGGGTGATCGACACCCGGCCGCTGCGCGTCGTCGCGTACCGAAGGATGTGGGTCGGCAACGGCGTCTCGTTCTTCGGCTTCCAGTTCACCAGCGTCGCCGTGCCGGTGGAGATGTACGCGATCACCAACTCGTCGGCCTGGGTCGGGCTGCTCGGCATCGCCGGCCTGGTGCCGCTGTTGATCTTCGGTCTCTGGGGCGGCGCCGCGGCCGACGTCGTCGACCGGCGCCGGCTGCTGCTTGCAAGCTCCACGCTGACCTGGTTGTCGACGGTCGGCTTCCTGGCGCAGGCGCTGGCCGGAGTACACAGTGGCGTGCTGCTGCTGGCGCTGACCGCCGTGCAGTCGGCCGGCTTCGCGGTGAGCTCACCGGCCCGGCAGGCGATCATTCCGCGGATCGTGCCGACGTATCTCGTCCCGGCGGCGAACACGCTTGGATATACGACCACGACCGCCGGCGGTGTGCTCGGTCCGTTGGCTGCCGGTCTGATCTTCGCCGCGTACTCGACCGGGACCGGCGTGATCGTCGCGTACGCCGTGGACGTCCTGCTGTTCACTGTCACGTTCTGGGCCACGTACCGGTTGCCGCCGATTCCTCCGGAGATCCACGCCGAGGGCGAGGAGCGGCCCAGCGCCGGTCTGCGCGGCATCGCGGACGGGCTGCGTTTCCTCGTCACCAAGCCGGTCCTGCTGCTGTCGTTCGCGGTGGACATCATCGCGATGGTGTTCGCGATGCCGCGGGCGCTGTTCCCGGAGGTCGCCCAGACCCGCTTCGGCGGTGGGGCCGCGGTGGGATGGCTGTTCAGCGCGATCGCGCTGGGCTCGGTGGTCGGCGGCCTCACATCCGGCTGGATCGGCCGGGTCCAGCGGCAGGGACTCGCACTGGTCGTGGCCGTCGTGGCATGGGGTGTGGCGGTGGGCTTCGCCGGGCTCGCGCCGACACTGTGGCTGATGGTGCTGCTGCTGGCGGTCGGCGGCGCGGCCGATCTGGTGAGCGCGGTCTACCGGCAGTCGATCCTGCAGACGTACGCGCCGGACCGGCTGCGCGGCCGGCTGCAGGGAGTGTTCACAGTAGTGGTGGCCGGCGGTCCGCGCCTGGGCGACCTGCGCGCCGGTGCGACCGCCGAGGTAACCGGCGCCACCGCGTCCTGGGTCGGTGGCGGATTCCTGGCGGCCGGCCTGACCGTGGTGCTGGCGACGGCCTTCCCCGCACTCGTTCGCTACCGGCCCCCAAAGGGAGAGTCGGTTACCGACTAAGGTCGCGAGCATGAGCGAGCGCAGCGAGCGAATCATCAAACACAGCCGACTTGTGCCTCGCGGCGTCGGCGAGCGAAGCGAGTCGGCGTCGTGAGTGGCGTCGCTGCCGCAAAGTCCGGAACGCAGTGGACCATCGAGGCCGACGGCCATCGGGCCGTCCTGGCGGAAGTCGGGGGCGTGCTGCGCAGCTACGCCGCCGGCGATCGGGACATCCTGGATGGCTTCGGTACGGACGAGCTGGCGCCCGCGTGCGCCGGGCAGGTCCTCGCGCCGTGGCCGAACCGGATCCGGGACGGTCAGTACACGTTCGAGGGCACGGCGTACCAACTGTCGCTCACCGAACCGGAGAAGCACACCGCCATCCACGGACTGGTCAACTGGGTGCGATGGCAGCTCGCCGAGCAGACGACGGACGCGGTGACGCTGGCCTACGATCTGCCGCCGCAGATCGGCTACCCGTGGTCGTTGACGCTGCGCACGCGGTGGAGCGTCTCCGCCGACGGACTGCGGTGCGACCAGGAGGTCACAAACACCAGCGACACCAACGCGCCGTTCGGCTACTCGGTGCATCCGTACCTGAAGTTGCCGGGCGTGGCGGTGGACGACATCCTGCTGCACGTGCCGGGCCGTACGCGGGTGTTGGCCGACGTCCGGCTGCTGCCGATCGGCGCGGTGAAGGTCCCCGGCACCGAGTACGACTACAGCGAGCCACGCCGGATCGGCACCGCGGTGCTCGACACCACGTTCGGCGACATCGCGTACGACCACGACGGCGGCTCGGCGGTAACGATCGCCGCACCGTCGTCGGACCCCTCCGTCACGGTCTGGGCCGACCGGAACTTCAAGTGGTGGCAGGTCTTCACCGGCGACACCCTGTCCGGTGAACGGCACCGCCGATCCGTTGCGATCGAACCGATGACGTGCCCGCCGGACGCGTTCCGCTCCGGCCGGGACCTCATCGTGCTGGCGCCCGCGCAGACGTGGTCGGCGTCCTGGGGCATCCGGCCCTGACCATGGAGTTCGACGAGGTGGTCCGCCGCCGGCGGATGGTCCGCAGCTACGACCCGGACCGGCCCGTGCCGCGCGAGATCGTCGACAAGATCGCCAGCCATGCCTTGCGGGCACCGTCGGCCGGGTTCTCGCAGGGCTGGGGTTTTCTGGTGCTGACCGCGGCCGAGGATCGGGCGCGGTTCTGGGCGGCGACGCGTCTGGGTGACGAGACCGACGGATGGCTGGCCCGGCTGAGCACCGCGCCGCTGATCATCGTGGCGCTGTCGAACAAGTCGGTCTACCTCGACCGGTACGCCGAACCCGACAAGGGTTGGACCGACCGGGACGAAGCGCACTGGCCGGTCCCGTACTGGCACATCGACACCGGCTTCGCGGCGCTTCTCATGCACCTCACCGCGGTCAACGAAGGGCTCGGCTCGTGCTTCATCGGGTTGCCGCCGGAAACCGTGCAAGCGTTCAAGGAGGCGTTCGGTGTACCGGCGGAGTTCACTCCGATCGGCGCGCTCACGGTGGGCTACCGTGCAGCGGACAAGAGGTCACCATCACTGCGTAGGGGGCATCGCCGCCTGGATGATGTGGTGCATCATGGCCGGTGGGCCGGGTAGCGGACGATCGGAAACGGAAGGGGGCGTGCGGTCGTGATCTTCAAAGCGGTACGGGATGGAGCTCCGTACCCCGATCATCACACGACGCTCAAGATGTGGGCGGAGATCCCGCCCCGGCCGATCCGGCTGGCCGACCTGATCACCACGAAACGGGAGCTGGCGCTGGACAAACTGCTCGCCGAGGACTCCACGTTCTACGGCGACCTGTTCCCGCACGTTGTGGAATACCACGGCTCGTTCTATCTCGAGGACGGTCTGCATCGGGCGCTGCGCGCGGCGTTGCAGCAGCGCAACCAGATCCACGCCCGGGTTCTGGTGGTGGAGTGAACGATCCACTCGACATCCTCGACTTCGACGGACTGCTGACCGACGAGGAGCGCGACGTCCGGGATCTCGTCCGCCGGGTCGCCGACGATCGGGTCCGGCCGCACGTCGCCGACTGGTACGAGAGCGGATCGGTCCCGGTGCGTGATCTGGCGGCCGAGTTCGGCAAGCTCGGACTGCTCGGCATGCACCTCACCGGCTACGGGTGCGCCGGCGCGTCCGCCGTGGCGTACGGCCTGGCCTGCATGGAATTGGAGGCTGCCGATTCCGGCGTCCGTTCGCTGGTGAGCGTTCAGGGCTCGCTGGCGATGTACGCGATCTGGCGGTACGGATCGGCCGAGCAGAAGGAACGCTGGCTGCCCGGCATGGCGGCCGGCGAGTTGCTCGGCTGCTTCGGGCTCACCGAGCCGGACCACGGTTCCGACCCCGCCAACATGGCGACCCGGGCCCGCCGGGACGGGAATGGCTGGGTGCTCACCGGCGGAAAGATGTGGATCACCAACGCGCCGGTGGCGGATGTCGCGGTGATCTGGGCCCGCGCCGACGACGGCGTGCTGGGCTTCGCGGTGCCGACCGACACGCCCGGCTTCGCGGCCCGCGAGGTGCGTCGCAAGATGTCGTTGCGGGCGTCGGTCACCGGTGAGATCACGCTCGACGAGGTTCGGGTGTCGGACGCCGCCCGCCTGCCCGAAGCGCGGGGCCTGAAGGCGCCGTTGTCGTGCCTGACCGAGGCGCGGTACGGCATCGTCTGGGGCGCGGTCGGCGCGGCCCGCGACTGCCTGTCGGCGACCCTGGACTACGCGCTCAGCCGGGAGCAGTTCGGCCGGCCGATCGCCGGTTTCCAGCTGACCCAGGCCAAGCTAGCCGACATGGTGGTGGAGCTACAGAAAGGCCAGCTGCTCGCCCTGCACCTGGGCCGCCGAAGTGACGCCGGCGAGTTGCGTCCGGAGCAGGTAAGCCTCGGCAAGCTCAACAACGTTCGCGAGGCCATCGCGATCGCCCGGCAGTGCCGCACGATTCTGGGCGGGAACGGCATCAGCGGCGAGTACGCGATCATGCGGCACGCCAACAACCTCGAAAGTGTGCTCACGTACGAGGGAACTTCCGAGATCCACCAGCTGGTGCTGGGTGAGAAATTGACTGGCCTGAGTGCATTTGGCGGCTGACCGGTACCGTGTGGTTATGGCGGACGTGGACGAGCCGACCAAGGAATACCAGTCGTACGCCGACGGCCGGGCGGACCCGGTGCCGCCGGCACCTGCGGACGGTCCGCCACCGGCCGATGTCCCGCCACCGGCCCGGCTCGGCGGCTTCGCCCGCGTCCTGATCTTCACGGGCGTCGTGTTCGGCCTGATCGTGGCGCTCTGCTTCGGATTGCGCGCGCTGCACGTGCTGCCCAGCTTCGACAACCCGTTCTCCGACAAGACCACCGACCGCAGCCAGCCGGTGCTGCTGCAGTCGATGCGCGACCTGAGCCGCTATGTCGCCGCCGACGGCACGTTCCAGGTCATCGTCGACCTGCAGGAGCACAAGGAGAACGTGCCGGAGTTCCTGGTCAACCGGCGGACGCTGTTCGTGGGTTCCGGCACCGTCGAGGAGTATGTCGACTTCGGATCGCTCACCGAGGGCGCGATCACGATCAACAACGACGACAACTCGGTGCGGATCAAGCTGCCGCCGCCGCAGCAGTCGACCGCCGCGCTGGACATGAAGCGCAGCTATGTCGTGGCCGAGGAGCGTGGGCTGCTCACCCGGATCGGTGACGCGTTCGGAAGCGACCCGAACAAGCAGCAGAAGGTGTACGAGCTGGCCCAGCAGCGGATCACCGAGGCGGCCCGCGGCAGCGGCCTGGACCTGCGCGCCCGCGACAACACGCAGAAGATGCTCGAGAGCCTGCTGACCCGCTTGGGCTACACATCGGTCAAGGTGACGTTCGCGGCGCCATAGCTCCCCCGCGA
>DATBGW010000258.1:0-3558 GCA_036557765.1 Actinoplanes sp. | reverse complement strand
TGCCGTTCATCGGCTACCACGCGGGCGACTACTTCCAGCACTGGATCGACATGGCCAAGGGGGCGTCCGGCGACGAGGCTCGCCTGCCCAAGGTCTTCTACGTGAACTGGTTCCGGCGCGGCGACGACGGCCGGTTCCTGTGGCCGGGGTTCGGCGAGAACTCCCGCGTCCTGGCGTGGATCGTCGAACGACTGGACGGGCGGGCCGCCGCGGTCGAGACGCCGATCGGGCACGTGCCCACGCCGGACGCGCTGGACCTGACCGGCTTGGAGCTGGCACCGGCCGACGTGGAAGCGGTCCTACGCGTGGACAAGGCCGAGTGGGAAGCCGAGCTGCCGCAGGTCACGGCGTGGTTCGAGAAGTTCGGCGACAAGCTCCCGGCCGTCCTCTGGGCCGAGCTGGACGCCCTCCGCGCCCGCCTCACGACCTAACCGCCCTCACCGGCGGCCGTTGTGCCCACCACAACTCCAAGATCGCGGGGAAGGGGTGTGGGCTCATCGCCGGGGATAGGGTTCGGCGGTGGAGGCCGAGCCGTTCGACGTAGCGGTCGTGGGGGCTGGGCCGGCCGGGGCCGCGGCCGCCCTCGCCGCCCGCCGGGCCGGCGCTCGGGTCCTGCTGCTGGACCGTGCCGAGTTCCCACGGGACAAACCCTGCGGTGACGGCATCGCGGCCGACGCGCTCGACGTCCTGCACCGGCTCGGCGTCTCCGGGCTCACCGACGGTTTCCCACCGAACGACGGCCTGCGGCTCGTCGGCCCCGGCGGAACAGCGGTCGCCCGGCCGCTGGTGCGGCCCGCACACACCATCCCGCGCCGGGTCTTCGACGCCCGGCTGGTCGCGGCCGCCGTCCAGAGCGGTGCCGATCTGCGCCGGCACGCCGTTCGTACGCTGCATGACGGCCGGGATGCGGTCCGGATCGACGACGCGTACCTTGCCCGGGTGGTGATCGGCGCGGACGGCGCCCGCTCGATCGTCCGCCGCGCTCTGGGACACCGGCCCAACCCCAGCGGCCACCTCGCCATCGCGATCCGCGGCTACGCCCCGGCGGAGGACACCGAGCAGCTCATCATCACTACGCGCGCCCGCTGGCCGGCGTACGCCTGGTCGTTCCCCATCGGCGACGGCACCGCGAACATCGGGTACGGCGAAGTCCTCCGCGGCGCGCCGCTGTCCCGCGCGTACCTCTTGGACCGGCTGGCCGACCTGCTGCCGGGCCGGGTCCCGACCGGCCTGCGCGCCCACCACCTTCCGCTGTCCACGCGGCGCCCGCCGCCCGCTCGAGGCCGGGTTCTGCTGGCCGGTGACGCGTTGTCGCTGATCAATCCGTTCACCGGTGAGGGGATCTTCTATGCCGTGCTGTCCGGAGCGCTGGCCGGCGCGGCCGCCGCGGCCGGTCCGGACCGCGTCGCGACACGCTACGCCCGGGCGCTGCGCCGCCGGCTCGGCCGACACTTGCGCCACTCCGGCGTTGCGGCCGTCCTGAGCAGGCGGCCCGCGGTGGTGGACGCCGCGGTACGAGCGGCGAGCGCAGACCGCGCCGTATTCAACCGGATGACCGCCTTGGGTCTGGGCGACGGAATCTTCGACGCGCGGACGGCCATCCGCATCGGAATCGGGATGTTGCCCCGAGCGTAGGCTGAACGGCGATGAGTCTGCGGTCGCTGATCTACACGGTGTACGAACGGCGGCTCGCCGGAAAGCTGGCCGGCAAGCCGGTGCCGCAGCACGTCGGCGTCATGTGTGACGGCAACCGGCGTTGGGCGCGCGAGATGGGTTACGTCGACCCGAACGACGGTCACCGCGTCGGTGCCGCCCGCGTCAAGGAGTTGCTCACCTGGTGTGACCAGGCCGGCATCAAGCACGTCACGCTGTACCTTCTGGCCACCGACAACCTGCGGCGGCCGGCGGCCGAGCTGGACCCGCTGCTGAGGATCATCGAGGACCTGGCCACCGAGCTGGCCGAGGACGGCAACCCGTGGCGGCTGCGGATGGTCGGGTCGCCGGACGTGCTGCCGGCCGCGACGGCGACGGCGCTGAAGGCCGCGCAGGAGAAGACCATCGACCGTACGAAGGGCGTCGAGGTCAACATGGCGGTCGGCTACGGCGGCCGGCGGGAGATCACCGATGCGGTTCGCTCGCTGCTGCACGAACACGCCTCCGCCGGCGGAACGATCGAGGAGCTCGCGGAGATCCTGGACGTCGAGCACATCGCGGAGCACCTGTACACCCGCGGCCAGCCCGATCCGGATCTCGTCATCCGGACCAGCGGCGAACAGCGGCTGTCCGGCTTCCTGCTGTGGCAATCCGCGCACTCGGAGTTCTACTTCCATGACGCGAACTGGCCGGACTTCCGGCGCATCGACTTCCTGCGTGCGCTCCGGTCGTACGCCGGTCGCCAGCGCCGCTACGGCGCTTGAGCTGTGCCTGAACTCCGCGATCTTGGAGTTGTGGTTGGAACAAAACGGGAAAAAGGCCGCGTAAAGGCAACCACAACTCCAAGATCGGCGAGGATGGGTGGCGGCGATCGCGGGCTTGCCTGGTTCGTGGGCTAGAAGGTTTTTAGGCCGTCGGCGAGGAAGTCCGGCACCTTTTCGGGGGAGGGGAGGGTGAGGTCGGCGGCGCTGGAGACCTCGTCGCCGGTTTCCGGGTTCGCGACCGCGACGCACATGCCGAAGAACGCCGGGTCGACCGCCTCGCGGGCGCGCAACGCGTCGAAGGCCTTGATGTCGGACATGTCATCACCGAAGTACCAGGCGCATCCGGCGTTGCGTACGCCCTCGCCGATCACCATGCCCTTGTCCTGATCGACCGGCGGCTTCAGCTCGATCACCATCCGGCCCGCCTGAACCCGCAGGCCCATCCGCTCGGCCTGCTCGTGACCCCACCGCTCCACCGCGTCCGCCAAGTGCGGCGCCGTGCGGTAGTGCAGCGCGACCGACAGCCGCTTGTACTCCACAAGCACCGCATCCGGCAGCTCGGCACCCGCCCGCTCGGCGAGATCGGCCATCGCCGGCACCCACGGCAGCGCGGCCGGCTCCGTCACCACCTCGCCGTCGTGCCACACCTCCAGGCCGTACAGCCCGTACAGGTCGACGTGCGCGACCGACTCGAATCGGGAACGCAGGAAGCTGACCGGCCGCGCCGAGACGATTGCTACCCGTGCCACCCGGGCGGCCAGATCGTCCAGAACGCCCAGCACCGACGGAACGGGCTGGGAGGCGTCCGGATCGTCGGTCACCGGGGACAACACCCCGTCGAAGTCCAGGAAGAACGTGGTCTCCTTGGCGTGCTCGGCGGTGAACCGCCAGGCCTGCTCGGGACTCGCGGGATGGGCCGGACGGGGGAGGTCTGCCACGGATTTCAGGGTACCCGCCGAACGGATGACCGCATGCGTACCCGAAGATCCTTCATCACTCCGGACGGCGTGCCGCAACGCTATGTACTACCGCCGGTCGCCGTGTGCCGCTAGCGTTTTAGGCATGGCGAGGGGTCATCCCTAGCCAGCCGGCCGCCCGGACCTGCGACAGAAGCGCCACGGGGCCCGCAATCCGACCCCGT
>DATBGW010000257.1:0-7383 GCA_036557765.1 Actinoplanes sp. | reverse complement strand
CAGGACTTCCGGCAGGTGGTCGGCTTCTACGGCCGGGTCGAGGACCGCGACGGGCGCCGGCACTGGATTCCCGGCGAAACCGTGCTCGGCGAGCCGAGCCACATGCTGGTGCCGGGCTACCGCACCGAGACGGTCAACGTCGTCCGGCTGTGGCGGGCCCGCGCCGCGCGCGGCGCGTTCGATCTGACCCGGTTCTCCCGCGGCGAATACGCCGAGGCGGTGCAGGACATCGTCCGGTCGGAGACCATCAGCAAGGTGCTGTATCCCGACGACAGCACCGAGCTCGGCCGCGAGCTGCGGCTCAAGCAGCAGTACTTCCTGGTCTCCTGCTCGCTGCGGGACATCATCCGGCGCTACCGGTTGCGCAACAGCGGCTGGGACGCGTTCGCCGACAAGACCGTGATTCAGCTGAACGACACGCACCCGGTGCTCGCGATCCCCGAGCTGCTCCGGCTGCTGGTCGACGAATACGGGCTGAGCTGGGACGACGCCTGGTCGATCACCCGGCGCGCGTTCGCGTACACGTGCCACACGCTGCTGCCGGAGGCGCTGGAGACCTGGCCGGTGTGGATGCTGGAACGGCTGCTGCCCCGGCACGCGGAGATCATCTACAAGATCAACGGCCCGTTCCTGGAGACCGTACGGCGGCGGTTCCCCGGCGACGAGGATCGGGTCCGCCGCATGTCGCTGATCCAGGAGGGCTCGGACCGGCGGATCCGGATGGCGAACCTCGCAGTGGTCGGCACGTCGGCGGTCAACGGCGTCGCCGAGCTGCACTCCAAGCTGCTGGCCGAGACGACGCTGCGCGACTTCGCGGAGCTGTGGCCGGAGCGGTTCCACAACGTCACAAACGGCGTCACACCGCGCCGCTTCCTCCGGCTGGCGAATCCGGGGCTGGCGGAGCTGATCACCGACGGTCTCGGCGGTGAGGGCTGGCTCACCGAGCTGGAGTTGCTCGCCGGTCTGGAGCCGCTGGCCGACGACCCGGCGTTCCGGGCGCGGTGGCGCGCGGTCAAGCGGCGCAACAAGGCGGACCTCGGCGTCGATCCGGCCGCGATGTGCGACGTCATCGTCAAGCGGTTCCACGAATACAAGCGCCAGGTGCTCAAGCTGCTGCACGTGGTGACGCTGTACCAGCGCATCAAGGCCGGCGCCGCGGTGCCGCCGCGGACCGTGGTATTCGGCGGGAAGGCGGCGCCGAGCTATCACGCGGTCAAGGCGGTGATCCGGCTGATCAACGCGGTCGCCGACACGGTCAACGCGGACCCCGCCGTGGCGCCGCAGCTGCGGGTGATGTTCCCGGCCAACTACTCGGTGACGCTGGCCGAACGGATCATGCCCGCGGCGGACCTGTCCGAGCAGATCTCGCTGGCCGGCAAGGAGGCGTCCGGCACCGGCAACATGAAGCTGGCGCTGAACGGCGCGGTCACGATCGGCACGCTGGACGGCGCGAACATCGAGATCCGGGACCGCGTCGGGGCGGAGAACTTCTTCCTGTTCGGCCTGGACGCCCCGCAGGCGGCGGCGTTGCGGCAGGGGAGCTACGCGCCGCGCGCCTACTACGAGGGGGACCCGGAGCTGCGCGCCGCGATCGACGCGCTGGCGGCTGGTGCGTTCTCGGCCGGGGACCGGTCCGTGGCGGCCCCGGTCGTGGACTCCCTGCTGGGCTGGGACGAGTATCTGGCGCTGGCCGACTACCGCTCGTACGTGGACTGTCAGGACACGGTCGAGGCGGCGTGGCAGGACCAGGACCACTGGACCCGGATGTCGATCCTCAACACCGCCCGGGCCGGCTTCTTCTCCTCCGACCGGACGGTCGCCGACTACTGCGGCGCCATCTGGCAGGTGAAACCCGTCCCCCTCCCCACCGCGTAGGACCTTCCTGTCGATCTTGGAGTTGTGGTTGCCCTTATGCCGGTTCGATAGCGCTTTGTGCCAACCACAACTCCAAGATCGGCGAGAGCTTGTGAGGGCTCGGTACTGGCGCGAAGCCGGTGACGATGGCATCCTCGGGGACCGGGCGAACGTGCCGCCCGCCGGCCTCGCCCTCCTCCCAACGGTGAACCCCCGACATCGTCCGAACGGATGATGTCGGGGGTTCGGTCATGGGCACATATTTCTTCTTTAATTCGCGCTCAAGAATTGCCTAAATTTCTGCGCGGAATTGCTTTCCAGGAAGCCGACTCCTACCGTTCTTATGCCAGCTAGATCGATGGCTCGAAGGCCGTCGCGGCTGGTCGCCAGCGGTGTCGAAATGACAGCGGAACGCAGTCACCGCCATTTTCGACCGCCCCGCGCTGGTGCTCGCGACCGGTCCGCTAACCGGTCGAGAAGCGACGGAAGAGGTATCACCCATGGGAAGGTCCAACCGCCGCGCCACCCGGCGAGGCCCCGATCGCCGGCTGCTCGCCGCGGCCGCGGCCCTGGTGCTGTTCGGCGGCCTCATCGGCGTCGCGCAGATCTCCAGCGCGGACACCACGACCCCCGAGCCGTCGGCCTCCGCGAGTACCGCCGCCGGCAAGGAGATCAACGGCCTGACCATCCTCACCAACACGTGTGCGGACAGCTCGCTCCCGCGGCACGACGGCTTCCAGATCGGCGGCCGGTGCGTGTCCACCGAATTCGGTGAGGTCGGCGTGGCCGCGAACAACCCGTCGCTCCTGATCACCCAGGCGCCCCGGTCGGTGGCCGTGAACACGCCGTTCACGCTGAAGATCTCCACCCGGAACCTGATCCGCGACCGGTTCCTGGCCGCCGGTAAGGGCGGGTACTACATCGAGAGCTCGGTCCTGCAGAACGGGCTGACGCGCGGCCACTTCCACACCGCGTGCCGGATGCTGAGCAGCACCCGCGTCGCCCCCGACCCGGCACCGGTGCCGGCGTTCTTCGTGGCCACCGAGGACAGCAAGGGCGGCCGGGAGCCGGACACCGTGACGATCAACGTGCCGGGTCTGCCCACGCCGGGCACCGCGCAGTGCGCGTCGTGGGCCGGTGACGGTTCGCACCGGATCCCGATGATGGAACGGGCCAACCAGACGCCCGCGCTCGACTCGGTCCGCATCCAGGTCCGCCGGGCCAGCGGCGGCGGCACGCCGGCTCAGCCGGGTGGTACCGGCAGCCAGCCGGGCACCACGTCCGGTCAGCCGGGCACCGGCACGCCGGGTCAGCCGACCACCACGTCCGGCCAGCCGGGCACCACGTCCGGTCAGCCCACCGGCACCGGCACCCAGACCGGCGGACCGCCCCCGCAGCCGGGTGGCAGCGGTGGCGACCCGGCCGACGATCCCAGCGACCAGCCGAGCAGCAGCCCGAGTGCCCAGCCGAGCACCAGCTCCAGCAGCGAGCCGGACGCGGGTGCCGCCGCTCCGCCGCCGGTCAAGGGCGACCCGACGACGAAGAGCTCGGTGGCCCCCACGACGTCGTCCGCGGCGCCGGCCAGCGGTGGCACCGCCACACGTAACAGCTCCAGCGGTGGCGCCAAGTCGTCGTCCGGCGGCAGCAGGTCCACCTCGTCCGGACGCAGCCAGTCCACATCGTCCGGTGGCGGCTCCACGTCGGCCGGCAACCAGGAGTCAACGGACACGGGCAAGGCGCCCGCTCCGAAGGCCACCAGCAAGAAGGCAGCCGCGGCCGCCACCGGCGACGACGACCAGGCCTACCTGGACCCGAACGCCAACCCCGACCCGCAGAGCAACGCTCAGCAGCAGAGCGGTGGACAGGCGTCGGGCGACACCGGGCTCGCGCTGACCGGCACGAACACCGTGATGGCCATCGGTGGCGGCTTGGTCCTGCTGATCATCGGACTGTTCGTCCTCAACTCGACCACGCGGCGGCGCAGGCCCCGGCACTTCCGCCTCTAGCTCGTACGAATGGGCCGGCGGGCAGCCGGTCATCATGTCAGCTGTCGTGTCAGCGGCGTGTCAGCTGGATGGCGGCTGGGTCGCCCATCGTTGTCGCATGAACAGTTCAGCGATTGCGGCTTCCGGGCTTCGGAAGGCGTACCACGACAAGGTCGTCCTCGACGGCATCGATCTCGATGTCGCCGCGGGCACGATCTTCTCCCTGCTCGGCCCGAACGGCGCGGGCAAAACGACGACGGTCAACGTGCTGACCACGTTGATCAAGGCCGACGGCGGCACGGCACGCGTTGCCGGGCATGACGTGGCGACCGAGACCAGGGCCGTTCGCGCGGCCATCGGGGTCACCGGTCAATTCGCTGCGGTGGACGAGTTGTTGACCGGCCGGGAGAACCTGCAGTTGATGGCGGATCTCCAGCGGCTGGGCCCGGACCGGAGCAAGCGGATCGTCACCGATCTGCTGGAACGATTCGACCTGACGGACTCGGCCCAGAAGATGGCGGCGACCTACTCCGGGGGCATGCGCCGGAAGTTGGACCTTGCAATGACCCTGGTCGGCACGCCGAGGATCATCTTCCTCGATGAGCCGACGACGGGCCTGGATCCGCGTAGCCGCCGGACGATGTGGGACATCATCCGCCAGCTGGTCGCTGAGGGCGTCACCATCTTCCTGACCACCCAGTACCTCGACGAAGCCGATCGGCTCGCGGACCGGATCGCGGTGCTGGACCAGGGAAAGCTGGTCGCCCAAGGCACTCCGGCCGAGCTCAAGCGCCAGATCCCCGGTAGTCACGTCCGGCTCCGGTTCGCCGGCGACCTCGAATTCGACAGCGCGATGCGGATCCTCACCGACTCCACCAGGGACGAGGAGGACCTGGTCCTGCGGGTCCCCAGCGACGGCGGGGCCAAATCGGTTCGCGCCCTGTTGGACACCCTCGACGACCATTCCATCGAGGTCGAGGAGTTCTCGGTGCACATGCCGGACCTCGATGACGTCTTCCTTGCCCTGACCGGCCGTACCAGCACGAAGGTGAACGCGTCATGAACAACTCGACGACCATGTTGCGCCGCAACTTCAAACACACCATCCGGAACCCGGTCGCGGTGTTCAACGCGGTCCTGTTCCCGATCGTGATCCTGTTGATGTTCGTCTACGTGATCGGCGGTGCGTTCGACATCGGTGGGCACTACATCGACTACGCGACGCCGGGCATGATCGTGTTGACGATCTGCTACGGGTTGAGCGCGACCGCGCTGGCCGTGAACTCCGACATGACCAAGGGCATCATCAACCGGTTCAAGGTGATGGACATCTCCCGCAGCGCCGTCCTGAGCGCTCATGTCGCAGCCGGAATGCTGCGCAGTCTGATCGCCGTCGCGGCCATTCTCGGGGTGGCGTTCGCGCTGGGATTCCGGCCGGCGGCGAGTTCCCCGCAATGGCTCGGCGCGATCGGTCTCATCGTGCTGGTCGCGTTGGCGACCAGCTGGATCACCGTCGCCCTGGGATTGGCCGCGAAGACGCCGGAGTCGGCGGGGATGGCTGCCGTGCCGCTGATCATGCTGCCGTTCCTGAGCAGCGCGATCGTGCCGGCCGCGACGATGGGGCCGGGGGTGCGGCAGTTCGCCGAGTACCAGCCGTTCACGCCGATCATCGAAACCCTGCGTGGCCTGCTGACCGGTGCGCCATCGGCGGGCAGCGCGATCGTCGCCGTCGCCTGGTGCGTCGGGATCGCCCTGGTCGGATACCTGTGGTCGCTCTCGACGTTCAAGAAGCGAGCCTGACCCTCCGCGATCGTGGAGTTGTGGTCGGCGTCCGCATACGGCCAACCACAACTCCAAGATCGCGCACTAGATGGGGGCGAGCGTGACCTCGACCAGCTGGAACGGGCTCTGTTGCGTACCTTCCACCGTCACCTCGGCGAACCGTGCTTCGCCGAGGTGCCGCCGCGCGTCCCGCTCGATCCGGACAGCGTCCGGGTGGGCGCGATCGGGCCGTCCGCGCACGGCGGCACCGGCCGCGAGCAGCCGCGCCGCCTGCTCGTACTGGTCGCGGCGCAGTGCCAGGTCCGCGATCCCCACGAGGATCTGGGCGGTCAGCGGAGCATGTCCCGCCTCGGACCCCGCCTGCCACGCCGCCGCACGGTGCGAACGAGCCGCATCGAGATCGTCGGCCAGGTAGCCGAGCGCGTCGTGGATGCCCGCGCGGATGTTCGGCTGCTTCGCGTCGTCGCCGAGAAGGGCCGTCGCGATGCCGAGCTGGCGGCGTGCCTCCGCGACCTCACCGCTCCACCGTGCGAGCTCCGCCTTGGCGAGAGCCAGCTCCACCAGCGCGTGCGGCCAGGTGACCCGTTCGGCGCTCCGTTCGGCCTCGGCGATGGCGGCCGCGCTGGCGTCCCGATCGCCGTGCAGCCGGTAGAGCAGTGCCTGGTGGGTGCGGAGCCGGATGACATCCTCGATCGCGCCGAGCTCGGCGATGACCGCGATCGCCTGTTCGTAGTGCTCGCACGCCCGGGCGAACTCGCCGCGCTTGGCAAGTTGGTCCGCCAGCTCGGAGAGGGCGAAGGAGATCCCGAATCGTTCGCCGAGCGCCCGGAACTCGACGAGCGCCATCTCCAGATTGGCCTCCGCGTCCGGGCCGCTGCGCCCGAGCATGATCCGCATCTTGCCCGAGTGCAGCCGGGCCAGGGCGCGTACCCAGGGGTCTTCGTTGGTCAGCAACGCCTCGAACGCGGGCACCGCGGCGTCCGGCGCCTGCAGCATGCGTTCCAGCGGGGTGACCAATCCCAGCAGCGGGTTGGGATGCCGGCTCTGCTGGCTGAACCGGTACGCCTTGTGTATCCATTCCGCGCCAAGGTGTTCGTCGCCCCGCCCCGCGGTCACGAACAGCACCACCAGCGCGTACGTCATGGCCCGGACGTCGTCGGTCACGTCTCCGGGAATGTCGGTGGCCGCGATCATCAGCTCGATGCCTTCGCCGCGGCGCCCGCGCAGCCACCAGTACCAGCCGGCAGCCGCCGCGAGCCGCATCGCCGCCTGCGCCTCACCGGCCGCGATCGCTCCCCGCATCGCCGCGCTGATGTTGTCGTGCTCGGCCTCGAGCGTGGCGAGCCAAACCATCTGCTCGGCGCGGCGCAGATGCGGCTCCGCGGTTTCGGCGAGCTCGGTGAAGAAGGCGAGATGCGCCCGGCGGGCCAGGTCCGATTCGCCGGCCTCGGCGAGCCGGTCCGCGGCGTACTCCTTGATCGTGCTGATCATTCGATAGCGCGGTACGCCGCCGCCCTCCGTGACCAGGAGCGATTTCTCGGCCAGGGACGTGAGCAGCTCCAGCACCTGACCTCGCTCGACGACATCGCCGACGCAGACCTGCTCGACCGCCTCCAGGCTCGCACCGCCGGAGAACACCGCGAGCCGGCGCAGGACCGTCCGCTCGGCACCGGTAAGCAACTCCCAGCTCCAGTCGACCACCGCGCGCAACGTCCGGTGCCGCGGCAGGGCGGTACGGCTACCGCTGGTCAACAGTCGGAAC
>DATBGW010000256.1:0-12713 GCA_036557765.1 Actinoplanes sp. | reverse complement strand
TCCGGACGATCGTCGGGCCCACGCCCTCCACCTCGGCGAGCCGCTCGGGGCTCTCCAGCGCGGCGGCCGCCTCGATCGCCTCCATCGAGCCGAACTCCCGGGCCAGCGCCTCGGCCGCGGTCGGCCCGACGTGCCGGATCGACAGCGCGACCAGGAACCGCCGCAGCGGCCGGGTCTTGACCTCCTCGAGGTTCTGCAGGAGCTTGACCGCGTTGCTGCCGAGGCTGCCGTCCTTGTTGACGAAGAACGGCGACCGCTGGAGATCGTCCGCGGTGAGGTCGAACAGATCACCCTCGTCGGTGATGATCCCGGAGTCGAGCAGAGCCTGGCCGGCCTTGTAGCCCAGCACCTCGATGTCGAACCCGCCACGGCCGGCCAGGTGGAACACTCGCTCACGCAGCTGCGCCGGGCAGGAGCGGGTGTTCGGGCACCGAATGTCGACGTCGCTCTCCTTGGCCGGAGCCAGCACAGTGCCGCACGCCGGGCAGTGCGTCGGCATCACGAAGCGCCGCGCGTCCTCCGGCCGAAGATCCATCACCGGCCCCAGCACCTCGGGGATCACGTCGCCCGCCTTACGCAGGACGACCGTGTCGCCGATCAGCACCCCCTTGCGTTCCACCTCTCGCGCGTTGTGCAGCGTGGCCAGCGCCACCGTCGACCCGGCCACGCGAACCGGCTCCAGCACCGCGAACGGGGTGACCCGGCCGGTACGCCCTACGTTTACATCGATGTCGAGCAGCTTGGTCGTGACCTCCTCCGGCGGGTACTTGAACGCGATCGCCCAGCGCGGCGCCCGGCTCGTCGAACCGAGCCGGCCCTGAATCGCTACCGAATCGACCTTCACCACCACGCCGTCGATCTCATGCTCGACGTCGTGCCGGTGCTCGGCGTAGTAGGCGATGTACTCCCGGACGCCGGCCATGCCGTCGACCTGCCGCCATCGGTCGCTGGTAGGCAGCCCCCACGCCCGCAACGCTTCGTACGCGTGGGACTGGGAGTCCGGCGTGAACCCGGTCCGCGCGCCGATGCCGTGGACCACCATGCGGAGCTTGCGGGACGCGGTGACCCGCGGATCCTTCTGCCGCAGGCTGCCCGCGGCCGCGTTACGAGGGTTGGCGAACGGCGCCTTGCCGGCCTCCACCAGCGACGCGTTGAGATCGGCGAACGCCGAGGCCGGGAAGTAGATCTCGCCGCGGACTTCGAGCAGATCCGGCGGATCGTCACCGGCGAGCCGCTCGGGGATTTCGCGGATCGTCCGGACGTTGGAAGTGACATCCTCGCCGGTCCGGCCGTCGCCGCGAGTGGCGCCGCGCACCAGCCGCCCCTTCTCGTACGTCAGGTTGATCGCCAGGCCGTCCACTTTGAGCTCGCAGATGAACGGCACCGGGCCGCCGGCGTCCCGCTCGGTGCGCTCGGCCCACGCCTGCAGTTCGTCTTTGTCGAACACGTTGTCCAGCGACATCATCCGCTCGGCGTGCTGCACCGGTGTGAACTGCGTCGAGAACGTGCCGCCGACGTTCTGCGTCGGGGAGTCCGGAGTGCGCAGCGCCGGGTACTGCTCCTCCAGGGCCTCCAGCTCGCGTAGCAGGTGATCGAACTCGGCATCGGAGACCGTCGGAGCGTCGAGCACGTAGTAGCGGTACTGATGACCGCGGACCTCGTCGCTGAGCTCGGCGTGCCGGGTGCTGGCCTCGGTCGTCGGCTCGGCACCCGCGGCCGCCTCCTGAGCCGCCGTGGGCTGCGACGCCGGCAGTTCCTCGGCGGCGTCGGCCCCCTCCGCGGGCACCGCTACCTTCTTGGCCACCACTCAACCTCCGTGTTCGGTCCTACCGGCAGGCTAGTCGCAACCTGCGACACTCTTCGGCCGCCGCGACCGCCGGCCGTCGCGGCGAATCTTGTCGAATTGTGGTTAGCCGCTTGACCACAACTCACCACCATCGCGGACACGGGACGACCAGCTCGGCGCAGGGGCCGGCCTGACTGGCGGGAGCCTTGCGCTGCGGTCCGGGGTTTCCGCGATCTTGGAGTTGTTGTTGGAACGGATCGGGCGCAAAGCCGCGAAAGGGCAACCACAACTCCAAGATCGCGGAGGGGCGGGGTTAGAGCGCGTCGGTCAGGCGGCGGGCGGCGTCGCGGCAACCTGACAGGACCTTTCGGACGTACGCGGGCGGGGCGCCGACCAGACCGCACGCGGGCGTGACCACCACCTGCCGGGGCAACCGCTCGGCCGGGAAGCCCAGCCGCGTCCACACCGCCCGTACCCGATCGGCGATGGCCGCGGACGTCGGCGCGGAGGCGTTCGACGGCGGCCGCGTGGGCACGGCCCCGGCGAACAGGCCCAGGCCCGCGTCGAGCGCCTCGCCCAGCGGATCCAGATCTTCCAGCAATGCCAGGTCGAGCGCGACGGCGGCGGCACCGGCGTCGCGGAGAATCGGCAGCGGTACGTCCGCGGCACAACAATGCACGACGACCGGAACGCCGGCGGCCGTCCCGACGGTCCGCAACGCCCCGGCGGCGTCCGGCGCGTCGACCGCCCGGTACGCGCTGAGCCCGCTCTCCGTGGGCACCCGGCCGGCGACGACCGTGGGCAGCGCCGGTTCGTCGAGTTGCAGAACGATCGACGCGCCGGGCAGCCGTTTCTGCACGTCGGTCACGTGCCGCCGAAGGCCCTCGGCGAGTGATTCGGTGAGGTCGCGAACCGCTCCGGGGTCGCGCAACAGCCGGCCGCCGATGGGGAGGTCGAGGTTCGCGGCGAGCGTCCACGGACCGGTCGCCTGGATCTTCATCGGACCCGCGTATCCGCCGGCCTGCTCGGTGAGCTGATCGAGGTCGCGTTCGAGCAGGTCAGCCGTGCGGCGCAGATCCCTGCCCCGGCGTGGCGCGATCTGCCAGCGTCCGGCGTACAGCTGGACCGGCAGGTCGATCAGGAAGCCGGCGCCGCGGCCGATCATGTCGGCGCCGGGCCCGCGGTCGGGCAGTTCGGCGAGGTGCGGGAAGTCCGGCAGCTCACCGAGCACCAGGCGCTGCGCCTCGGCGATGTCGGTTCCCGGCAACGAGCCGATCCCGGTCGCGACACCGACCGGCCAGGGAAACTCAGGCACCGGGCGCCGCTCCGACTCCGGCCACGGTGCGCTCGCCCGCCGTGATGGTGGCCGAGCCGAGCACGATGTCGCCGGCCGGGTCCGGGCGATACGCCACGATGGCCTGGCCGGCGGCCACCCCGCGGGCCGGTGTGTCCAGCCGCGCCGTGAGCCGGTCGCCGTTCAGCGTGACGTCGGCGCCCACCACGTCGCCGTGCGCGCGGAGCTGGACCTCGCACCGCACCGGCGTGGGTGTGCCGTGCCAGATCGGGCGAGTCGCGGTAACCGCGCCGACCTCCAGATCCTCCCGGGGGCCCACGGTCACCGTGTTGGTCTTGGGCGTGATGGACAGGACGTACCGGGGCCGCCCGTCGGACGCCGGAATGCGCACGTCGAGACCCTTGCGCTGGCCGATCGTGTAACCGTACGCCCCGGCGTGCCGGCCAAGCACGGCACCGGTCCGGCCGTCCACGATGTCGCCGGGCGCCGTGCCGAGCCGGGACGCGAGGAAGCCGCGGGTGTCGCCGTCGGCGATGAAGCAGATGTCGTGCGAGTCGGGCTTGTCCGCGACGGCCAGCCCGCGCTGCGCCGCTTCCGCGCGGACCTGCGCCTTGGTGGACTCCCCGAGCGGGAACACGGCCCGATTCAGCTGCGCGCGGGTGAGCACGGCCAGCACGTACGACTGGTCCTTGGCCGCGTCGGCGCTGCGCCGCAGGAGGCCGTCCGGCCCGAGGCGGGCATGGTGGCCGGTGACCACGGCGTCGAAGCCCAGCGCGACCGCGCGGTCCAGCACCGCGGCGAACTTGATCTTCTCGTTGCAGCGCAGACAGGGATTCGGCGTCCGGCCCGCCGCGTACTCGGCGACGAAGTCGTCGACCACATCGTCGGCGAACTGGTCAGACATGTCCCAGATGTAGAACGGGATGCCGATCACGTCCGCGGCGCGGCGCGCGTCCCGGGAATCCTCCAGCGTGCAGCAACCGCGAGCGCCGCTGCGGTAGGTCTGCGGGTTGCGGGACAGCGCCAGATGCACGCCGGTGACGTCGTGGCCGGCGTCGTGAGCACGTGCGGCCGCCACGGCGGAGTCCACCCCGCCCGACATCGCCGCCAGCACTCGCACGTCACCAGCCTAGCCGGGCGTTCGACATCGCCCACTGGCGAGCCGGCCGCTCACGGAACGATGCGTGGCGACCGCCCTGGCTCAGCGCAGCCGCGCACTCCTCATCGATCTTGGAGTTGTGGTTGGAACAATACCGACGCAAAGCCGTGAAAGGGCAACCACAACTCCAAGATCGACGGATAGAGAACGGCTCAGCGGGTCTTCCACGCCGTCGCCCGGCGGGCGCGCTCGACCGCCTGGGGCAACGCCGACAGCAGCGCCTCGACGTCCGCGGGTTCGGAGGTGTGGCCCAGCGTGAAACGCAGCGACGAACGGGCCCGGTCGTCGTCGGCGCCCATCGCCAGCAGCACATGGGACGGCTGGGCCACGCCGGCTGAGCACGCCGAGCCGGTCGAGCACGCGATGCCCTGCGCGTCCAGGAGCATGAGCAGAGCGTCGCCCTCACAACCGGGGAACGAGAAGTGCGCGTTGCCGGGCAGCCGGTCGACCGGATCGCCGTTGTAGACCGCGTCCGGAACCGCCGCGCGAACCCCGTCGATCAGGTCGTCGCGGAGGGCGCTCACCCGGGCGGCGTACTCCTGCTGGTTCTTCACCGCGGCCTCGACGGCGACCGCCAGCGCCACCACGCCCGCCGTGTCCAGCGTCCCGGAGCGGACGTCCCGCTCCTGTCCCCCACCGTGCAGCAGCGGCGTGCACTCGACGTCGCGGCCGAGCAGCAGCGCGCCGACCCCGACCGGGCCGCCGAGCTTGTGACCTGTGAGCGTGAGCGCCGCCGCGCCGCTCGCCGCGAAGTCCACCGGGATCTGGCCCACCGCCTGCACCGCGTCGGTGTGGAACAGGATGCCGGCGTCGGCCGCGATCGCGGCCAACTCGGCGACCGGCTGGATCGTGCCGACCTCGTTGTTGGCCCACTGGGCGCTGATCACGGCGATGTCACCGCCATGCGAGGCGACGACGTCCCGGTAGCGATCGACGTCGATGATGCCGGCGGCGGAGACCGGGAGCCGGTCCACGACGGCGCCCTCGTGTGCCGCCAACCAGTCGGCGGCGTCCAGCACGGCGTGGTGCTCCACCGCAGACACGACGACCCGGCCACGGCCGGATGACCAGAACAGCCCTTTGATGGCGAGGTTGTCGCTCTCCGTCCCGCCGCCGGTGAAGATGATCTCGGACGGCCGGGCGCCGAGGACGGCGGCGATGCGTTCGCGGGCCTCCTCGACCAGCCGGCGGGCGTTCCGTCCGGCGGCGTGCAGGGACGACGCGTTGCCGACCGTGCCGACCGTGGCGACGTACGCCTCGATCGCCTCCGGCAGCATCGGCGTGGTCGCTGCGTGATCCAGGTATGTCATTACCGGACAGCTTATGCCGCCGCGGCGCCGGTCACCGGACGGCCGGGTTCCACCTACTTCCGCTTGCGGATCTCCTCGTTGGCCTGGGGGACGACCTTGAACAGGTCGCCGACCACGCCGAAGTCGGCCAGTTCGAAGATCGGCGCCTCGCCGTCCTTGTTGACCGCGACGATCGTCTTGGACGTCTGCATGCCGGCCCGGTGCTGAATGGCACCGGAGATGCCCAGCGCCACATACAGCTGCGGCGAGACGGTCTTACCGGTCTGCCCCACCTGGAACTGGTGCGGGTAGTACCCCGAGTCCACCGCCGCCCGGGACGCGCCGACCGCCCCGCCGAGCAGGTCGGCCATCTCCTCGACCAGCTTGAAGTTGTCCGCGTTGCCCACGCCACGCCCGCCGGAGACCACGATCGACGCCTCGGTCAGCTCCGGCCGGGACCCCTTCTGCTCGGCCACCCGATCGACCACCCGGGCCAGCTTGTCCGCGTCGGACACCGTGACCGACAACTGCTCGACCGACGGCGAGGCGGGCGCCGGTGACGGCGTCACCGAGTTGGGCCGGATAGTGACGATCGGCAGCCCGCGCGTGACCTTCGACTGCACGATCGTCGCGCCGGCGAACACCACCTGAGTGGCCGTGCCGTCCGGCTCGACCGCGACCGCGTCGGTGAGCAGGCCGTTGTCCAGTTTGACCGCCAACCGGCCGGCGATCTCCTTACCCTCCTGGGTGGACGGCACCAGCACCGCCGCCGGCTGCACCCGCCGCACCAGCTCGGCCAGCACGGTCGCCTTCGGCGCGACCAGATACCCGTCGACGTCCTCGCCCTCGCCCGCGTAGATCTTCTGCGCGCCGTACTCGCCCAGCTTGGCAGCGAACGCCTCGGCAGCGCCCGCACCACCCAGCACCACCGCGCCGACCGAGCCCAGCCCACGGGCGATCGTCAGCATCTCCAACGTGACCTTCTTGACGCCGGCAGCCTGTGCGGCCTCCACGACGACCAGAACCTCAGCCATGACAGCCCCTCTCAGACGAACTTCTCGGACGCCAGGAACTCCACCAGCTGCGCCCCGCCCGTACCGTCATCGGTGATCTTCTGGCCGCCCGACCGCGGCGGCCTCTTACGGAAACCGACCACCTCGCTGGTCGCGCCGGCGAAGCCGACCTCGCCGGCGTCCACCCCGAGATCGGTCAGCGCCAACGTCTGCACCGGCTTCTTCTTCGCCGCCATGATCCCCTTGAACGACGGATACCGCGGCTCGTTGATCGTGTCCCAAACGCTCACGATCGCCGGCGTGGCCGCGGTCACCACCTCGTATCCCTCATCGGTCTGCCGCTCCACGGTCAGCGTGCCGCCGTCCACCGTCAGCTTCCGCGCGCCGGTCAGCGCCGCGATGCCGAGACGCTCGGCCAGCATGTGCGGCATCACCTGGACCCGGCCGTCGGTGGACTCCGCACCGCACAGGATCAGATCCGCGTTCAGCGTCCGCAGCGCGGCGGCCAGCACCGTCGACGTGGCCACCACGCACGAACCGTGCAACGCCTCGTCGGAGACGTGCACGGCGGCGTCCGGACCCATCGACAGCGCCTTGCGGATCGACTCGGCGGCCCGGTCCGGACCCATCGTCAGCACCGTCACCTCGCCGCCCTGCGCCTCCTTGATCTTCAGCGCCTCCTCGATGGCGTACTCGTCCATCTCGTTGATGACGTTGTTCGCCGACCCGCGTTCGACCGTGTTGTCCGACGCGTCAAGCGTGCGTTCGGCACCCGAGTCCGGGACCTGTTTGACCAGTACGACGATGTTCATCGAGCTTCGACGACCCTCCTGTGAACGACTACGCCGAACGTTACCCGCCAGTAGCTTTCGCGGAGCAGTGACACACCTCACCCCTACCGGTCGTACGACCGCTAAAGTCGTACGGGAGGAGGTGTCGAGATATGTCCGCCCAAATCGCTCCTACTCCGCACGGGTTGCGTCCGCCCGCATCTCATCCTGCCCCACCGCCCGCGCGGTCCGCGCCCGACTCCGCCGCCGCCGCTGACAGCCCGTGGTGCGTGTGCGGCCGGCTTCGCGAGATCTGCGTGAGCGACGCGGTCCGCCGCCTTTGGCAGGGACCGGCCGCGAATTCCTGACCTCCGCACCGTCGGATTCGGCCTTCTCGGCGGACTGGTTGTCCTGCTGTGACCGGTGCCGTTCGGACCGGCACGCGTCATCATTGGCTCATGGTCCGGCTGTTCGTCTTCCTGGCTGCGGTTCAGCTCGTCCTTCTGGTGCTCGCTCTCATCAGCGCGCTGTCGGCCGACCGGGTACGCACCATGCCACGAGCACTGTGGGTGCTCGTCATTCTGCTGATCCCGTTGATCGGTCCCGTCGCGTACTTCATTTTCGGCCGTCCGCTACCGGCTCCGCGGGAGGGACCGGTACGGCGTACGGCACCGCGGCCGTCCTCCCCGGACGATGATCCGGAGTTCCTGCGGTCGATGAACATCGAGCAGTCCCGCCGCGACCGCGAGCTGCTCGACGAGCTGGAACGCGAGCTGCACAACCGCGACGAGGAGTAACCACAACTCCAAGATCGCGGGGGGTTCATGTCGACGTCTGCGGGGTTACCAGGCCTGATTCGTAGGCGACGATGATCAGCTGAGCACGATCGCGGGCGGCCAGTTTCATCAGCAGCCGGGCCACGTGGGTCTTGGCGGTCGCCGGACTGACGTAGAGCCGCTCGGCGATCTCGGCATTGGACAGTCCGCGGGCCACCAGCGTCAGGACCTCCACCTCCCGGTCGGTCAGCGCGTCCAGCACCGGCGGCGCCGACCGGCCAGGTTGGGGCCGGCGGACGAACTCCTCGATCAGGTGCCGGGTGATGCTGGGCGACAGCAGCGCGTCCCCGCCGGCCACCACCCGGATCCCGGCCAGCAGCTCGGCCGGTGGGGTGTCCTTGAGCAGGAAGCCGCTGGCGCCGGCCTTCAGCGCGCCGAACACGTACTCGTCCAGGTCGAACGTCGTAAGCATGAGCACCCGGGTGCCGGTTGCGTCCGGCGCGCCGAGGATCCGCGCCGTGGCCTCGAGGCCGTCCATCACCGGCATCCGGATGTCCATCAGAACGACGTCGGGGTTAGACGTGGCGGCCATGGCGACCGCCTCGGCGCCGTTCGCGGCGGTGCCCACCACCTCCAGGTCGTCCGCGCTCTCGATCAGCACCTCGAAACCGGCCCGGACCAGCGCCTGGTCGTCGACGATGAGCACGCGGATCATGCCGCGTTCACCACCTCGGCCGGGACGGCGCCGTACGGAAGCGCCGCGGCCACGTCGAAGCCGCCGCCGGGCCGCCGTCCCGCGGTGATCGAGCCGCCGAAGACGGCGACCCGTTCCCGCATGCCGATCAGGCCGTGGCCGGGCTCGGGCGGCGTCGCCCGCGGCGTGGCCGGGCCGTCGTCGCCGATCGCGACGCGCACCACGCCCGGCTCGTAGGCGATCCGCACACGGGCCCGCGGGCCGCCGTGCCGCAACACGTTGGTCAGGCCTTCCTGCACGATCCGGTACGCCGACAGCTCCACCCCGTCGGGCACGCCGTCCGGCTCGCCGGAGACATCGAGGTCCACATCGAGTCCGGCCGCGCGGAACTGGTCGGCGAGCTCCGGCACGTCGGCCAGCCCAGGCGCCGGCACCAGGCTCGCCGACGGTTCGCCGGCCTGCCGCAGCACGCCCAGCAGCCGGCGCATCTCGACCAGAGCCGCCCGCGTGTTGGTCTCGACCGTGGCCAGCGCGGCCCGGGCCTGATCCGGCCGGCTGTCGATGACGTGGTTGGCCACACCGGCCTGCACCGCGATGACGCTCATGGCGTGCGCCACCACGTCGTGCAGCTCCCGGGCGATACGCAGCCGTTCGGCGACCACCGCCTGCCGGGCGCGCTCCTCGCGTTCCGCCTCCAGCCGCTCCGCCCGCGCCCGCAGCGCCGCCCACCGCTGTCGGCGGACGCGCAGGTTGTCGCCGGCCAGCCAGGCCACCAGCAGCGCCAGCGCGGTGGTGACCCAGGTGGACGCCGTGACCATCGGCGCGGCCTGCAGCGCGATCGCGACACCGAGCGCCAGCGTCATGCAGGCGAACGCCACCAGGCCGCGACCACGGCCGCTGTGCAGGCTCACCACGAACGTCAGCGCGAACGCGGCGTACCCGGGAAACGCCACGAAGTGGCCGGCCGAGTATCCGAGAATCGCCGCGCCCACCACCAGCGACACGGCAATCGGCCAACGCCGATGGACCGCGATCGGCAGCGTGACGATGGCGGCCCAGACGAACGCGACGGGCCGGGTCGGCGCCTCGCCGTTCTGCAGCGGGCGGGCGACCAGCTCGGCGATCATCAGCCCCAGAAGGATCAGCGCCAGCGCGGCGTCGACGGCCCTCCGGTCGACCGCGCGCCAGGCGCTACGAACGCGGGCGGCAAGGTCCATGCCGGAACGGTAACCAGCCGGACATGCCGGCGCGTCAGCCTGCAGGCGTACGCCGGAGGGCAGCCGCGAATCGGCACGCGGGCCGACGCGGCGCACCGGCGGGCCGGCGCAGGCTGCCGGCATGAGAACGCATCCGGTGCTCAGCTTCGCGATCCTGGCGATCGTGCCGACCTGGGCCATCCAGTTCCTGTTCCTGGCAATGGGCTGGGAGCTGTTCCCCGCGAAGATCGCCGAGCTGGTCATCCTGCTCGGCGCCGCCACGCTGGTGACGGCGGTCTCCGGCGGCCGCGCCGCGGTGCGGCGGCTCTATGCCGGCGACGTGCGCTGGCGCATGGGCGTGTGGTGGTTCGTCACCGCGCTACTGGCTCTGCCCGCGCTCACCCTGGCCGTCGCCGCGGTCTCCGGATCACTGCGTACGCCCTCCGGCGGCTGGCTGCGCGAGCTTCTGCTGTACCTGTTCGCGACGCTCATCTTCGGCGCGCTGCTCGGCAACATCTGGGAGGAGACGGCCTGGGCCGGCTTCGCCCAGTCCCGGCTCATCGACCGGCACGGCCTGCTCCGCGGCTCGCTGCTCACCGCGATCCCGTTCGCGCTCATCCACCTGCCGCTGGCGTGGGAGGAGCACGGTCTGCACGGCACGTCCGGGCGGGACCTCGCGATCACCTGGACCGTGCTGATCGTGGGCGCGCCGTTCCTGCGCTACCTGCTCGGCATGACGCTGGTCGGCACCGGCGGCAGCGTTCTCGCGGTGGCGATCCTGCACGCGTCCTTCAACGCCTCCGGGGCGCTGAGCGCCGTGCACGGCTGGTGGCCCAGCTACGTCGCGATGCTCGTGCTGGTCGTGGCGATGGCGGCGGTGCGGCGCCGCGGTCAGGCCAGGGTGGACGACCGCGGGTACGCGTCGGCCGGGTCGGTCAGCACGTTTACCAGATAGGGAACGCCCGATGCGAACGCCCGCTCGAGCGCGGGGCCGAGGTCCGCTGCCTTCGCGACGGTTTCCCCGGCCCCGCCGAGCGCGGTCACCACGTCGTCGTACCGCAGCCCCGGCTGCAGGTCGGCGGCCACGTCGTAGCCGTACATCGCCCGCATCGGGTGCTTCTCCAGGCCCCAGACGCCGTTGTTCCCGACCACGATCACCACGGGCAGCCGCTGCCGGACCAGCGACTCCACGTCCATCAGTGAGAAGCCGGCCGCGCCGTCGCCCATCAGCACGCAGATCTGCCGGTCCGGGTACGTGACGCGGGCGCCCATCGCGTATCCCATCCCGGTGCCGAGGCAGCCGTACGGGCCCGGGTCGAGCCATGTGCCCGGCTGGGCCGGCTCCAGGTAGCGCCCCGCGTACGAGACGAAGTCCCCGCCGTCGCCGATGGTCACCGCGTCGTCGGCGAGCACCTTGCGCAGCTCGCCGTACACGCGGGCCGGCTTGATCGGGTCCGTTTCGGCGGCCACGGCTTCGGCGTCGCGCGCCGCGCCCGCGTCCTCGGCGGCGCGCAGACCCTCGATCCACTCGCGGTGCTCGGCTTGTTTCGCCGCGAACCCCGACAGAATCCTGTGGAGATCGCCGGCCGGGGACACGACGGTCTCGACATGGCCGGCCCGTTGCTCGGGCGCGTCCACGACATGGATCACCTGGGCGGCGCCGAACTCGCCGAACCCCAGCCGGAAGTCGAGCGGTGTGCCGATCACCGCGACGACGTCCGCCTCGTTGAGGGCGGCCCGGCGCGCCTTGGCGAACGCCAGCGGGTGCCCCTGGGGAAGCGCGCCGCGGCCCATGCCGTTGGCGAACACCGGCACCTGCAGCGCTTCGGCCGCCGCGCGCAGCGCCGCCACGGCGGCACCGGCCCAGACGTCCGATCCGGCGATGATGACCGGTCGGTCGGCGCCCGCCAGCATGGCGGCGGCCCGCTGCACGTCGTCCGGATCCGGCTCGATCGGGGCGATGTCGGGTGGCGGTGGCGGGGCCGCGTCGTCGCTGGAGAACAGCACTTCCAGCGGCAGGTCGAGGAAGGCCGGGCCACGGTGCGGGGTGATCGTCGCGGTGAGCGCCCGGGCCACCTCGACCGGGATCGAGCCGGTGTCGGTGACCGTGGCGGCGTACTTGGTGACCGGCGCGACCAGCGGCACGTGGTCGATCTCCTGCAGGCTGCCGGCGCCCCAGCGGAACGCCGGTGCCCGACCGCCCAGCACCAGCACCGGCGAGCCGTTGAAGTGTGCGCTGGTCAGGCCGGAGATGCCGTTGGTGACGCCGGGACCGGCGGTGAGCACTGCCAGCCCGGGACGCCGCTGCAGCTTGGCCACCGCCTCCGCGGCGAAGACGGCCGACTGCTCGTGCCGGACGTCGTAGATCGGCATGCCGTGCTGGTGGGCGGCGTCGTAGAGCGGGAACACGTGCCCGCCGGAGAGCGTGAACATCTCCGTGACGCCGTACGCCCGCAGCGCCGCCAGCGCCAGCTCACCGCCATGACCGTCGATCATCTCAGCCTCTCTCATCTCTCCCCGCGATCTCATCTCCCCGCGATCGCATCTCTCCCCGCGATCGCATCTATCCCCCGCGATCTTGGAGTTGTGGTTGGCCTTATGCGAATTCCGCCCGCATTCGTGCCAACCACAACTCCAAGATCGCGGGATCAGATGTGGACCAGGTCCCGCAACTCGCGCGCGAGCTCTAGCGCGGCCTCCCGGAACGGTTCGCCGGTGCCGTAGCTGTACGCCAGG
>DATBGW010000255.1:0-6536 GCA_036557765.1 Actinoplanes sp. | reverse complement strand
GCAACCACAACTCCAAGATCGACGGGTAGGAGAGGGAGACGCCTAGGATCTCCGGGTGGACAACGACTGCCTGTTCTGCCGGATCGCGGCCGGTGAGATCCCCGCGACCGTGGTGCACGAGACCGACACCACGCTGGCCTTCCGGGACATCGGCCCTAAGGCGCCGGTGCACGTGCTGGTGATTCCCAAGGCGCACCATCCCGACGTCGTGGCGCTGGCCCGGGACCCGGCGGCCGCCGCCGACGTTCTCGCCGCATCGGCCGCGGTGGCCGAGCAGGAGGGGCTGGTCGGCGACGGATTCCGGCTGATGTTCAACACCGGCGGGTACGCCGGTCAAGAGGTGTTCCACGTCCACGCACACGTGCTGGGCGGCACACCGCTCGGCCCGATGGTCGCGCTGCCGTGACGGCGCCTGGTCCCGCTGCCGTGACGGCGCCTGGTCGCGCTGCCGTGACCGCGCCGCTGGCGCGGTACCGGCGGGCCGTGCAGAAAGTGCAGGCCGACGCCCGAGTGCCGGCGCTGTCCGTCGCGCTGCACCGCCCCGATCGGGACCTGTGGACCTGTACGGTGGGCGCGTCCGGACGACCGGACGAGCCGCTGGGGCCGGAGACCCGGTTCCGGATCGGCTCGGTGACCAAGACGTTCACCGCAGTCCTGGTTCTGCAGGCCCGGAACGAGGGACTGCTCGACCTCGACGACCCGATCGGCAAACATCTCGACGTGCCGGCGCACGGTGACCTGACGATCCGGCGCCTGTTGTCGCACACCGCCGGCCTGCAGCGTGAGCCGCATGGCGACGTCTGGGACACGCTGATCCCGCCGGACGCGGACACGCTGCTCACCGATCTCGCCCGCATCGAACGGGTGCTGCCGCCCAGCCGCCGCTACCACTACTCCAATCTCGGCGTCTCGGTCCTCGGGCTGCTGGTCGCCCGGATGCGCGGCCGGACGTGGGCCGACCTGGTGGCCGAACGGATCACCGGTCCGCTGGACCTGTCCGCCACCACCGCCTCGCCCACCGAACGCGCGGCGGTCGGCTATCTCGTCGACGCGTACTCCGACGCCGCCCGTCCGGAACCGCAGGTCGACATGGGCGGCGCGGCACCGGCGGCGCAGCTGTGGAGCACGGCGGCCGACATGGCCAGGTGGGCGGCGTTCCTGGTCAGTCCGGAGACTGTCGATCCGGACGGTACGGTCCTGCCGGCCGCCACCGTCGAGGAGATGCGCTGGCCGTTGACCCCGACCGACGAGGAGCTGTGGACCGTCGGCTTCGGGCTGGGCCTCATCCTGCAGCCGGACGGTAAGCGGGCCGTGCACGTTGGCCACGACGGCGCGATGCCTGGGTTCCTTGCAGGCGTCTACGGCCGCCGGGGCGGCGACGGCAACCCGGGTGCGCTGGGCTGCGCGGTGCTCGGCTCGTCCGGGACTGCCTTGGAGATCAACGACCTGGTGCACGAGCTGCTCCGGATGGCCGTGGATCTCGATCCCGCCGACATCGCACCGTGGTCGCCCGCGCCGCCGGCGCCGGCCGCTTACCGTTCCATCCTCGGGCAGTGGTGGAGCGAAGGCATGCCCCACGTGTTCACCTGGCACGACGGCGCGTTGCGGGCGCGCGCCGGCGACGCACCTGTCGACCGACCACCGTCGGTGTTCCGGCCGCTATCCGACCAGCCGGACGTCCTGCGCACGGTGTCCGGCCGGGAGGTGGGGGAGCTGCTGCGGCTGACCCGCGACGATGCCGGCGTGGTGACTCACATGCACTGGGCGACGTACCGGTTCACCCGGGCGCAGAGGGCGTTCGACGGCGTGTCGCCGTCGGAGGGTTGACCGCGCCGGCGAGGGATAATGGAATCGGCGTCGCATCCGGGAAACGGATACGATGGCACAGTCCAGATGCCGCGCGGACGGCGGCGGTGAGCAGACCGAAAGCAGGTGGCGGAGGCCCTTCCGGGCCGCCTTATGACCAGCACTGAAACGCCCGACGGCGCCGACGGCCCGGTCCGGGCGCAGACCAGGATCTCGGTGTCCGACCCGAAGATCATGGTCAACCTGCTGGGCGCCGGAGACGAGATCCTCCGCCTTATCGAACGCGCGATGATCAGCGACGTGCACGTGCGTGGCAATGAGATCACGATCACCGGAACGCCCGCCGAGAACGCGCTCGCCGAGCGGCTCTTCTCGGAACTGATCGAACTGATCGAGAAAGGTGAGACGTTGACCGTCGACGCGGTCCGCCGGACCGTCGCGATGCTCGAGCAGGACACCTCGGAACGACCCGCCGAGGTGCTGACGCTCAACATCCTCTCCCGCCGCGGGCGCACCATCCGCCCCAAGACGCTGGGACAGAAGCGTTACGTCGACGCGATCGATCAGAACATCATCGTGTTCGGCATCGGCCCGGCCGGCACCGGCAAGACGTACCTGGCGATGGCCAAGGCGGTCCAGGCGCTACAGGCCAAGCAGGTGAACCGGATCATCCTGACCCGCCCGGCCGTCGAGGCGGGCGAACGGCTCGGCTTCCTGCCCGGCACGCTGAACGAGAAGATCGACCCGTACCTGCGGCCGCTGTACGACGCGCTGCACGACATGCTCGACCCGGACTCCATTCCGCGGCTGATGCAGAACGGCACCATCGAGGTCGCCCCGCTCGGTTACATGCGGGGAAGGACCCTCAATGACGCATTCATCCTTCTGGACGAGGCGCAGAACACCACGCCCGAGCAGATGAAGATGTTCCTGACCCGGCTCGGCTTCGGTGCCAAGATCGTCGTGACCGGCGACGTCACTCAGGTCGACCTACCGGCGGGCGCCACGAGCGGTCTGCGGGTGGTCCGGGAGATCCTCGGCAACCTCGAGGATGTCCACTTCGCGGAGCTCACAAGTGCCGACGTCGTCCGGCACCGGTTGGTGAGCGACATCGTCGACGCGTACGCCCGCTACGACGCGCGGCAGCAACAGTCCGTCCACGCCGTTCCCGGCCGTGCCGCCAGCGGCGGCCGCGCCGGGCGCCGGCGCTGACCATCGGGGGTTCCCGCACCACATGTCCATCGAGATCGCCAACGAGTCGGGGGTCGAGGTCGACACCGACGCGATCCTCGCGGTGGCTCGGCACGCACTCGACGAGATGGGCGTCAACCCGCTCGCCGAGCTGTCCATCCTGCTGGTCGACACCGACTACATGACCGAGCTGAACCATCGGTGGATGGGCAGCGACGGACCGACCGACGTGCTCGCGTTCCCGATGGACGAGGGCAGCGTCGACCACGGTCCCGGTGAGGCCGGCAACGGGGAACCGGCGCTGCTGGGCGACATCGTGCTCGCACCAGAGGTCGCCGCGAAGCAGGCCGCCGCCGCGGGCCACTCGGCCGCGGACGAGTTGCACCTGCTCACCGTGCACGGCGCGCTGCACCTGCTCGGCTACGACCACGCCGAGCCCGAGGAGGAACGCGAGATGTTCCAGCTGCAGGCGCGGCTGCTGCAGAGCTGGCGTTCCGGACGGCGGGCCGGCTGACACCGTGGACCCGTCCTCTTTCCTCGCGGCGGCCGGGGCGCCCGGCCTTCCTGACGTGCAACTGCTGATCTACGCGCTGATCCTGGTGCTGCTGGCCGGTCTGGTGGCGATGACCGACGCGGCCCTGGCCACGGTGTCGCCGGCCCGGGCGGCCGAGATGGCCCGGGAGGGCCGGCGTGGCGCGGTGGCGCTCGCCGCCGTCGCCTCCGACGTGGTGCGCCACCTCAACCTTCTGCTCCTGCTGCGGCTGCTCTGCGAGCTCACCGCCACGACGCTGGTCGCGCTCGTCTCCGTGGACACGTACGGCGCGGGCTGGCGCGCGGCGCTGGTCACCGCGGGTGCGATGACGGTGGTCAGCTTTGTCGCGGTGGGCGTGGCTCCGCGGACGGTCGGGCGCCAGCACGCCTACGCGGTGGGCCGGGCGACCGCGCCGCTGGTGCGCTGGATCGGCCGGGTGCTCAACCCACTCGCGTCGCTGCTCATCCTCATCGGCAACGCGGTAACGCCGGGCAAGGGCTTCCCGGAGGGCCCGTTCGGCACCCAGGTGGAGCTGCGCGAGCTCGTCGACCTCGCCGAGCAGCGCGGCGTCGTGGAGCACGGCGAACGCGAGATGATCCACTCGGTGTTCGCGCTGGGCGACACGATCGCCCGCGAAGTGATGGTGCCGCGTACCGAGATGGTGTGGATCGAACGCCCGAAGACGCTGCAGCAGGCGCTGTACCTGTTCCTGCGGTCCGGCTTCTCCCGCATCCCGGTGATCGGCGACAGCGTTGACGACGTGCTGGGCGTGCTGTACCTCAAGGATGTCGTCCGGCGCACCCAGTCCGGGGACGCGGCGGCGTCGGCCGAGGCGGTCGCCGACGTGATGCGGCCCGCCACGTTCGTGCCGGAGTCCAAGCCCGTCGACGACCTGCTGTCCGAGATGCAGGCGGCGCGCACCCACCTGGTCATCGTGGTCGACGAGTACGGCGGCACGGCCGGGCTGGTCACGATCGAGGACATCCTGGAGGAGATCGTCGGCGAGATCACCGACGAGTACGACGTGGAGCGCCCGCCGGTGGAACACCTGGAGGACGGCTCGGTACGGGTGACCGCGCGGCTGCCGATCGAGGACCTGGGCGAGATCTTCGGCGTGGAACTACCAGCGGACGAGGTGGAGACGGTCGGTGGCCTGCTCGCCCAGACGCTCGGCCGGGTGCCCATCCCGGGCGCCACCGTCGACGTCGGCGGACTGCACCTGGTCGCCGAGGACACGGCCGGCCGCCGCAACCGCATCGACTCGGTGCTGGTGTGCCGGATCGAGCCGCCAGCCGACGTCCCGGACACCGCTCCCGAGGCCGAGAGGCAGCCCGCCGATGCCTGACCGGACTCCCGTCGTCCCCGCGGGCGAGCCCACGCTCGACGCCGAGGACGCGAAGCTCGTCACGCTGGCCCGTGGCGCGCGGGCGCGCGCAAGTGCGGCCGAGGGTGCGTCGGTCCGCGATCAGGACGGCCGCACGTACGCCGCCGCCACGGTCGCGCTGCCCAGCCTTTCACTCACAGCGCTGCAGCTGGCGGTGGCGTCTGCGGCGGCGGCCGGTGCCACCCGGCTGGAGGCGGCCGCGGTGGTGACCGAGGCCCCGACGCTGGACGACCCGGGGCACACCGCGGTGCGGGACCTGTCCGCCGGCGCGCCCATCCACGTGGCCGCGCCTGACGGGACGCTGCGCGGCACGGTCACCTCGTGACGCGCCGGAGCCATGGCAGTGGTGGTGCGGTTGGTGCGCCGCGAGCGCGTACCGGAAATGACGCGGACGCCGCGCAACCGCAACCGCAGGTGGACGACGGACCGTTCCGCGCCGGTTTTGCCGGTTTCGTTGGACGGCCGAACGCCGGGAAATCGACCCTGACGAACGCGATCATCGGGCAGAAGATCGCCATCACGTCGAGCAAGCCGCAGACCACCCGGCACGTCATCCGCGGCATCGTGCACAAGCCGGATGCGCAGCTGGTCCTGGTCGACACGCCCGGTCTGCACCGGCCCCGCACGCTCCTCGGGCAGCGTCTCAACGACCTGGTGAAGGAAGTCTGGAGCGAGGTCGACGTGATCGGGGTCTGCCTGCCGGCCGACGAGCCGATCGGGCGCGGCGACCGGTTCATCGCCGCCGAGATGCCCCGGCGGAACGCAACAGTGATCGCCGTGGTGACCAAGGTGGACCTCGTCGACTCCGCGACGCTCGCGAAGCACCTCGTCGAGGTCAGTGAGCTGCACGACTTCGCGGAGATCGTGCCGGTCAGCGCGGTGGCCGGGCACCAGCTGGACACGCTTGTCGACGTGATGGTCAAATACCTGCCGGAGTCGCCGCGGCTGTACCCCGACGACATGCTGACCGAGGAACCGGAGCAGGTGCTGGTGGGGGAGCTGATCCGCGAGGCCGCGCTCGAAGGCGTTCGGGATGAGCTGCCGCACTCGATCGCCGTGGTGGTCGAGGAGATGATCGACGAGGGTGGTCTGACCCGGATCTTCGCGGACGTCTACGTCGAGCGGAACAGCCAGAAGGCGATCGTGATCGGTCGTCGCGGCGCCCGGCTCAAGGATGTGGGCACCCGCGCCCGCGCCGAGATCGAGTCACTGCTCGGCACGCGGGTTTACCTGGACCTGCACGTCCGCGTCGCCAAGGAGTGGCAGCGCGACCCCAAGCAGCTGCGCAAGCTGGGCTTCTAACGGTGACCGCCGCCCGGGTCCGGCGGACGTACTACGTGCTGGGCTTCGGCAGCACGCTGGCCGCCTCGCTGATCTGGGGCGTGAACACGATCTTCCTGCTGGACGCCGGGCTGAACAACTTCGAGGCGTTCGCCGCGAACGCGTTCTTCACCGCCGGGATGGTGCTGTTCGAGGTGCCGACCGGGGTGGTGGCCGACTCGTGGGGGCGGCGGGCGTCGTACCTTCTGGGCACCGTGACGCTCGCCGTCACCACCCTGCTGTACCTCGGCCTCTGGTACGCGCACGGGCCGTTCTGGGCCTGGGCGATCTCGTCGGTGCTCA
>DATBGW010000254.1:0-3852 GCA_036557765.1 Actinoplanes sp. | reverse complement strand
GTCCGCATTCGTGCCAACCACAACTCCAAGATCGCGGAGGGTTGTGTCAGGCGCGGCGGGCCAGGCCGCTCATCTTCAGGGCGGTGAAGACGGCCGCGGCAAGCGCCACGTCCGACAGCAGCATCAACCCGATCGCGTACGAGTGCTCAACTCCGTACACCCATCCCATGACCAGCGGTGGGACGAAGCCGCCCAGACCGCCGGCCGCGCCGACCAGCCCGGTCACCGCGCCCACCTTGTCGGCCGGCGCCACCTTGCCGACCAGTGCGAACACCGCACCGCTTGCAGCACCCAGGAAAGCCGCCAGCCCGAAGAAGCAGATCGTCGCGATCGGGATCAGGATCGGCTGGAACGCCTGTCCCACCGCGAACACCGCCGTGCCGACGAAGCACCACACCAGCACCGGCACCGGATGGAACCGGTCCGACAACCATCCGCCGACCGGCCGCGCGATGACGGCGAGAATGACGAACCCGGCGGTGCGCAACGCGGCGCCGTCGGGGCTCAGCCCGTACGCGGTGCGCAGGTACGCGGGCAGGTAGACGCTGAACGCCACGAATCCGCCGAAGCCGACGGCGTACAGGAAGCACAACTGCCAGGTCACGGTGAGCCGGCCGACGTCGGCCAGCCGCGCCCACGGTGAGCCGGTCGGCCGGGTCCGGCCCGGCGGATCGCGCAGCAGCAGGAACGCCACGATCGCGTAGGCGGCGAGGATGGCGGCCACCAACAGGAACGGGGTGTTCTTGCCGTACGCGTTGGCCAGTCGCACGGTGGAGAAGTTCGCAATCGCGGTGCCACCCATGCCGATGCCGAACACACCGAGCGCGAACCCCCGGCGGGCCGGCGGATACCAACCGGACACCAGCGGCACGCCGACGGCGAACGCCGTGCCGCCGATGCCGAGGAAGAACCCGGTGACGATCAGCGCCCAGTACGACGACACCACCGTCAGCGTCAGCACCGGGATGATGGTGATGACGCTGACCAGCGGGAACATGAGGCGGGCGCCGTACCGGTCGGTCAGCGCGCCCACCGGGATCCGGCCCAGCGAGCCCACTATCACCGGGACCGCGACCAGCAGCGACTGCGCGGCGAAGCTCAGTCCCAGGCGTTCCTTGACGCCCGGGCCGAGCGGCCCGAGCAACGCCCAGGCCCAGAAGTTCACCGTGAATCCGAGGGTGGCGAGCACCAGGTTGCGGGCGGCGCCGCTCGCCGGAGCGGCGGTCGGGCTCGGCGGCGTGGTCGCCTGTGTGGTGGCCATCGTCGTATCTCCCAATCAGCGGCGGGAACGGGCGTGGGTCGGTCGGGTGGTCGGTGCGGTCGGCGGCCCTTCCCAACCGCGCCGACCACGCCGCAGGCCGCGCCCGGTGTCGCGGTACCGGTAGACGACGTACGGGCGGGTGAGGTAGCCCAGCGGCGCGCTGAACGCATGCACCAACCGTGTGAACGGCCAGAACGCGAACAGCGCGAACGCGGCGACCACGTGTACCTGGAACGTGATCGGCACGTCGCTCATCAGCGCGGGGTCCGGGCGCAGATAGAACAGCGACCGGAACCACGGCGAGACGCTCTCGCGGTAGTCGTAGCCGTCACCGGCGATGTTCGCCTTCACCGTGGCCCACAGGCCGAGCACGATGACCGCGGCCAGTACCACGTACATCGTCTTGTCGTTCTTCGTGGTCGCGGCGAACACCGGCCCGGTGAGCCGGCGCCGGGCGATGAGGATCGCCATGCCGATCAGCGTGCAGAGACCGGCGACCGTGCCGACGAAGACCGCCATGAGGTGATAGGCGTGCTCGGTGACGCCGACCGCCTCGGTCCACGACTTCGGGATGAGCAGGCCGCCGATGTGTCCGAGCAGGACGAACAGCACTCCGAAGTGGAACAGGGGGCTGCCCCAGCGCAGCACCGCCGACTCGTAGAGCTGCGACGACCGGGTCGTCCAGCCGAACTTGTCGTAGCGGTACCGCCAGATGAGCCCGCCGATCAGGATCGCCAGGCACACGTACGGATAGACCACCCAGAGCAGCACGTTCATGATGCCGGCCTCCCGGCGAGTCGGTAGGGTTCGAGACCGACCTGCTCGGTCGGCGGCCCGGTGCGGGCCAGCTCCACGGCGGCCGCGTGGTCGGACCGGCGCGCCGGGGGCAGCAGCTCGCGGACGGTGTCGACGACGTTGGCGTACACCGAGCCGTCCAGCGCCGCGGACAGCAGCTCGAGAGCCGCGCGGTTGTCCCGCAGCAGTCCCCAGCCGCTGTCGTCGACGGCGGCCAGATCCAGCACCGCCGGCAGGTAGTCGGCCAGCTCGCCGCCGACCACCTCGAGGCCGGCCGCCTTGTACGCCGCCGTGAACCCGACCAGCGCCTCGCCGCGTTTGCGGGTGTCGCCACACGAGTAGTACGTCAGGTGCAGGCAGCACCGGCGGCGGAAGTCGAACAGCTCGACGTATTCGGCCGCCAGCGCGGTCAAGTCCGTGCCGCGCCGGTACTCGGCGACCGGCCGCAGCCGGTCTCCCACCTCCCGCGGCACCTCGGTCAGCGCTTCGGAGAGGGTCGGCAACGCCGCCATCACCTGCTCGTCGGGATAGCGCAGCAGCAGCGAAGCCGCCCGGGCGGCCACCGGGCGCCAGCTCATACCTTGTCCTTCCGCGGCGGGAACAGGCCTTCCGGCCGGCCCTTGCCATCCCAGTTCAGGAGGTTCACCCGGCGCGGCTCGTCGCCGGGGTCGGTGAAGTCATCGGCGGTCTGCCGCTCCCGCAGCATGTGGAACGTCTCCACCTGCACCGGGGCCGGTGTGCCGGAGGCCTCGCCGAACGGGCCGGTCTGGTACATGCCCGGACCGCCCTCGAAGTCCAGGCTGCACTCGGTGCCGAGCTGCTCCAGCCGGTGCGCGTCCTCGGCGTGCGCCGCCGGGATGACGTACCGCTCGTCGTACTTCGCGATCGCCAGCAGCCGGTACATGTCCTGCATGGACGCTCCGGTCATGCCCACGGCCTGGGCGATCGACTCGTCCCGCTCCTCGCCGAGGTTGATCCTGCGCTGGTACGCGCGCATGGCGGCGAGGCGGTTCAGCACCCCGCGGACGGGTGTCGGATCGCCCGCAGTGAACAGCCCGGCGAGGTACTCCATCGGGATGCGCAACGCGTCCACAGCACCGAAGAGGTTGCCCGCCTCCTCGCCGTCGTGGCCGGTGTCCCGCAGCACGTCGACCACCGGCGACAGTGGAGGGATGTACCAGACCATCGGCATGGTGCGGTACTCGGGATGCAGCGGCAGCGCAACCTCGTACTTCATGATGAGGTCCCAGACCGGGGAGCGGCGCGCGGCGTCGATCCAGTCGGCGGGGATGCCGGCCCGCTCCGCCGCCGCGGTCACCCGCGGGTCGTGCGGGTCCAGGAAGACGGAACGCTGCGCCTCGTACAGGTCGGTCTCGTTCTTCGTCGCGGCGGCCGCGGTGACGGCGTCCGCGTCGTACAGCATCAGGCCGAGATACCGCAACCGGCCCACGCAGGTCTCCGAACAGATGGTCGGCTGGCCGATCTCGATCCGCGGGAAGCAGAACGTGCACTTCTCCGCCTTGCCGGTGCGATGGTTGAAGTACACCTTCTTGTACGGGCAGCCGGTGACGCACATCCGCCAGCCGCGGCACTTGTCCTGGTCCACCAGCACGATGCCGTCCTCGGCGCGCTTGTAGATGGCGCCGGACGGGCACGAGGCCGCGCAGGACGGGTTGAGGCAGTGCTCGCAGATGCGCGGCAGGAAGAACAGGAACGCCTTCTCGTACTCCTGCCGCACCTTGTCGGAGACCTGTTGCAGCACCGGATCGCCGGCTGCGATCTCGTTACCGCCGGCG
>DATBGW010000253.1:0-5677 GCA_036557765.1 Actinoplanes sp. | reverse complement strand
ACCTACTCGATCGGCGCCATGTCGTGGTGGGCGCCGCTGCTGCTGCTCGGCGTGGTCACCGCGGCGCTGGCCTACACCACCGGCATCGCCGCGAGCCGCCGGCTGGGTTCCCGTGTCGCGTCGTTCGTCGCCCTGTTGGAGGTCGTGGCGGGCGTCGGGTTCGCGTGGCTGCTGCTCGACCAGCTACCCGGCCTGTGGCAGCTCATCGGCGGCATCCTCATCATCGCCGGCGTGGTCGTCGTCAAGATCGCGGACCGCTGACGCCATGGCCTCAGCTTCCGAGGAGTTGGCCGAGGCGCTGGATGATAGGCCACGCACCATCGGAGGTGTTGGAGATGACGGTGTGCGTGAGAGCCGACCTCGGGTCGTGCACGCTGCGGAAGGACACACCGGCGTCGGATCCCGTCAGCATCACCGTGTCGCTTGACCGGTGGAGCCAGAAGCCGAGACCGTAGCGCCTGGACTCCGACGGCACGTCACTGCGGGGCCGCACCATCTCAGCCACCCACTCGCTGGGCACGATCGCGCCGGCGAACAACGACCGCCAGAACCGGCTCATGTCCGGCGCCGTGGAGTAGATCCCACCGTCACCGCTGCCGCGCACCGGCAGGTGGAACACATTTGTCCTCGACACGCCATCGATGGGCAGATAGCCGACCGCGGTGCGGTCCGGCAGTTCGTCGGACCGTAAGAAGTCGGTGTCCCGCATGCCGGCCGGCACGCAGACGCGGTGCCGCACAAGCTCGTGGAACGGCACGCCGCTCACCCGTTCGGCGATCAACGCCAGGACGACATAGCCGCCGTTGCAGTAGGAGAACCGCTCGCCGGCGGCGAACTTGGCCGGGTGTCCGTCAAGGACAGCGAGGTACTGCTCCGTGGTCGCGAGCTCGTGCACCGGAACCGTCATCACGTAGTCGGTGATGTCGTGAGCCGCCTCCTCATCGAAGTAGTCACCGATACCCGATCGATGAGCCAGCAGATCCTCGATCGTGACGTCATCGCCGATGAGCGGGAGATCCGGGCCGAGCACCGATCGCGCCGTCGTGGACAACCGCAGCGCGTCCTGCTCGACCAAGCTGACCACCGCGAGCGCCGTCATCCCCTTCGTACCGCTGGCAATCCCGAACCGGGTGTCGACGGTGTTCGGGATCTGGTAGGCGCGATGGGCGAATCCGTACGCCCGGAGGAACTCGATCTCGCCCCCGCGGTCCACCGAGACGACTCCGGCGAACCGGTTCTCCTCAGCGATGGCGTCGACCGCCTCCGGCAACCTCAGCATTCGGGCAGGATATAGCGGTCTTCAGCTGCTACTGCAGGATGTTGACCGCACGGGCGACGACGAGCACGGCGAGGACCAGGGACACTGCTGCTTCGGTCATCATCAGCAGCTTGGCCCACCGCTTGATCGCCGAAACGTCGGTGGGGCTGAACGCGGTGGCGGTCCAGAACGACAGCGACAGGTAGTCTGCGAACTTCGGCATCCAGTCGCTCGAGGTGTACTCGACGTGCTGCATCTCCGGGAAGACGAACGCCGGGTCCGCACGCGGGTGGTGGGCCCGGGCCGCGGCGCCGGCACGATCGAGATCCCAGTACCACAGCCCGAACGCGATGACGTTGGTTGCCCAGATCACGCCGCCGGTGGCCAGCAGCGCGGTGGCGTTGTCGGCGAAGACCTTGTTGTTGGAAATGATGTCACCGACAAGGCGGCCGGCGGCGGCCAGGTTCGCCAGCGTCAACAGGGCGATCACGGTGCCGGTAGTGATACGCAGCCAGGTCCTCTGGCGGTCGATGCGGCCGGGGTCCCCGATGATCAGGGCGGCCAGCAGCGCGAGCAGGACGACCGGGAGGACCCACGGAGGATTGATCCGGTACTTCGCGGGCAGCGCTACATGGAGAACCACGGTGACCATGATCGCCAGTGCCACCGGCCACCAATGTTCCCCCCGGTCAGCCGACCCGTCCGGCATCGCCGGCGGAGTGCCTGGACCGGGGCCTGCTGTCATGCCGTCATCGCTTCTGGCGCCTGTTGGAGCCACTAGGCAAGCCGCTCGCGCAGGTGGCGGAGTTGGCGCTCGTGGTGACGCAATGGGAGGTCGTGGACGCCGAAGGGGTATACCGCAATCTCCTTACTCCCCCGCACCTCGTGGTAGGCGGCGAACACCGTCGACGGTGGACAGATCTCGTCCATCAAGCCGACACTGATCAGGCAGTCGGCTGTCACCCGCCGCGCCAGCAGCGCACAGTCGACGTAGCGCAGGGTGTCCAGCGCCTCGTCGGCCAAATCGACCTGCTGGGCCAGGAAGTCGGCGATCTCCTTGTACGGATACGTCGGTGAGAGCCCTATCGCGCGCTGAAAGTCGCACAGGAACGGCACGTTCGACTGGCATACCCGTACCCGATCCGGCGCCAGCGCCGCGGCGGCCAGCGCCAGCCCGCCGCCCTGGCTCGTACCGCAGACGGCGAGCCGCTCGGCGTCGACGCCCGCCAGCTCGGCCGCGACCTCCACCGCGCGGACGGCGTCGACGTACAGCCGGGTGTAGTAGTACGTCTCGGGCCGGGCGATGCCGCGCGTCATGACGCCGGGGTACTCCGGTCCGTCGCCGGCCCGACCCGGATCTCCCGTCGCGCCGACCGTCCACCGGCCGCCCTGCCCGCGGGTATCCATCACGAACGTGGCGACACCCACCGCGGGCCACGCCAGGTGTTCGTACGGGACGCCGCGACCACCGCCGTACCCGATGAACGTGACCGCCACCGGCACCGTGCCGCCGTCCGGCGATGCCGGTCGCAGGAACCATGCCCGGATCCGGTCACCGCGGGCTCCGGAGAACTCGACGTCGTAGACCTCGACCGGGCCGTACGCCTCCTCGGCGTATCGGGTGAGCGTGGGTGGTGCTGCCGCCGCGCGGGCCTCGTCCAGGCGTGCGGCCCACCACGCGTCGAGGCCGTCGGGCTCCGGTGTGCTGATCCGGTACGCCCGGAGCTGCTCCTCCGGCAGGTCGAACCACGGCATGAGTGCCTCCTCGACTAGGTACGCCGCAGGCTATCGCCCTTCTCCCCGCAAGGTCACTTTGCTTGTCCCGGCGTCGAGCTCCAGCTCGGAGCCGTCCTCGCGGACCACCACCACGGGGATCGGGCTGTCGATCTGCGCCTCGGCGCCGGTGATGCGCACCTCCAGCAGGCCGTGTGGCGTCGGTACGGCCCCGGCGACCTCATGCAGCGTTCCGGGACGCGGCGCGATCCGCGCCCGGGTGAAGCCCGGCCGGTCCGGAGTGACGCCCAGCACATACGCAACCAGGTCACGGGTCGGGGTGGCGCTCCATCCGTGCACCGGCGTGCCCCACGTCCAGCACTCGCCGAATGTGTCGTAGCCGTCGACCAGGAACTTCTCCCATCGTCGGACCAGGTCGATCAGCCTCTCGGCGCGGCCGGCCTTGGCGACCGCGTCGTGGACCAGATAGCTGGCGAACGGTTCGGCGCTCACCGTCTCCCGATCGACGTCCCAGTCCACAGTGAGGTCTCCGCTGACCTGCGCGGCCATCTTCTGCGGGTCGTAGCCACCGTCGGCCGCACCGATCCAGGACCGGATCACCACGCGCCGGGAATCGGTGATGGCGTCGACGATGGCGGCCCAGCGGTCCCGCGGCGCGAGCCCGGAGACGATCGCTGCGGCGTTCGCCAGTTGTGAGGCGGCCGGCCGCCGCTCGCCATCGACGATGTGATCCACGTAGAGGCCCCGCTCGGCGTCCCAGAAATCGTCGAAGCCTCCGGCGGCACCCGCGTGGAGGTCACGGGCCCACGTTGCCGCCGCCGGCGACCCGACGGCGTCGTTCATCTCAGCGAACTCGGCCAGTCCGCGGGCCCACAGGCCGGTCAGGATCGAGCTGCGCCCGGACAGGAAGATGCTGCACCAGTCGACGAGGTTCCACTCAGGAACGTCGGCGACGGCGCCACGCTCGTCCACATAGGGCACGTACCAGCTCAGGATCCGCTCGGCGGTCGGCAGGTGCCGGCGAATCCACGACAGATCACCGTCATACCGGTACAGGTTGTAGAGGCCGTGCACCCAACTCAGCGACCAGTCCGGGATGGTCAGCCCGCCACCTGCCTCGATGTCGCCGACGACACTCATCGGCAGGATGCCGTCCGGCCGTGGGGAGTCGCCGAGCTCGACGTAGTTACGGGCCAGTCCCCAGTCGGCGTTGGTGGTCAGGTCGACCAGCTGGTGGACCACCCCGTCCCCCACCCAGGCACGCTGCTCCCGGGTCGGGCAGTCGGTGTAGGAGTCGAACGAGTTCAGCTGCACCGTGCGGATACCGGCCCGGTACAACGCGTCCAGGGCCGGCTCACTCGACCGGAAGTACGCGTCGCCGGCCCGCGGATAGAGATGTTCGCGCACCTGCAACCGGTTGAGCGTGACATTGCAGTCGGTGTCGGCGTGGACCACGAGATGGGCGTACCGGAAGCCGTTGATCTCCACAGCCGCGAACGTCTCGCCGCCGCCCCGGGTGATGTAGCGGGCGCCGGTCACCGGATCGCTGAACGTCACGCCACTGGACTGGTAGGCCTTCTCTCGGTAGTAGAGCTCCACCGTGATCCCGGCCGGGGCGTCGATGTCGAGCTCGACGAACCCGGCCACGATCCGTCCGAAGTCGACGGCCAGGTGGTGTATCGAGTTCGTACCGACCTGGACCGTGGTGGGAATCTGGAACGGAGCGGCTTCGCCGTCCGGTCCATCGAGCACCTGCAGGACGCGGGACACCGGATGATCACGGTCCCATGCCGGCCGGGGCCGCGCCGACGAGTCCAGCACGCGCTGTACCGACACGCGGTCACCGGTCAGGTGCGAGATGCCGCGCGGCAGCAGACGTCCGAACGGGTACGTCGGCGGTTGCGATCGGCCCATGCTGCCGATGTGACCCGCGGTCAGAACGCTTGCTGAATGCCAGGACGAGTCGTCGAAGTCCGGGCCGGTCCAGTCGGCAGGCAGCAGGCGGGCGTCGCACATCTCGACCGGAACGCTGGGCAGACCGGGAAGGGATGCCGGCTCGGTCCATGCCCGCGACCGCACCGACCGCCATCGTCCATCGGACACCAGGGGCTGCCCGCCGGCGTCCGCGTCGAACACCAGCACCGCGTCCCGGCCGATGGAACTGCCGCCCGGCGCGGGCATCCAGAATGGAGTCGCCGCACCGTAGTAGGTCACCAGCACGGCGATGACGTTCGCACCGGCGGTGAGATGCGGCGCCAGGTCGTACTCGTCGTAGCGCTGTCGCATCGGCTGTGAGCGAGCGGGTCCGCGGCCCACCTCCTGTCCGTTCACCCACAGCACGTACCGTGAGTCCGCCGTGAGCCGGGCGGGAACCGTGGCCGGCACCTCGGCGAGGCTGAACGTCCGCCGGAACATCGATCGCGAGAAGCCGGCACGGTTGTCCGCCCCGAACAAGTCCTCCAGCGACGTCTCCTCCGCCGGCGGCTCTGACGCGATCCAGTGTCCCGACCAGTCGGTCATCAGCGTCCTCCCGCCATGAAACGTTTCACGGATGAGCCGACGCTAGCGATCCGGATGATGATGGTCAAGACTCGGCCGACGAGCCCCGAGCGGCGACCCCCTCCCGCGATCTTGGAGTTGTGGTTGCCCTTATGTCCGTTCCATAGGGATTCTTGCCAACCACAA
>DATBGW010000252.1:0-3897 GCA_036557765.1 Actinoplanes sp. | reverse complement strand
TCAGCACGACACTCCAGGTGCCACCGTCGCCCGGCAGCGTGAGAACTGTCACCGAGTTGTAGTTCTGGATAAGCGCGCCGAGCTGGGACGGGAACTGCGCGGTCGGGGACCAGAAATGGCGCGCGAAGTAGACGAATCCACTGTCCTCGCGTTCGTCGAGCGGTGGCCGCGCGCCGACGGCGGACAACCATGACCCGAGCGCGGACCGCCGCCCACAGCAATCCACCACAACGTCCGCGCGCACCGCCGCACCGCCGTCGGTCAGGACTCCGGTGATCCGGGGTACCCGGAAACGCCCGTCGGTGGTGAAGCCGGTGACGGCGACGCCCCGCCGGATCGTGACGCCGGCGGCCTCCGCGACCGCGGACATCGCCGTTTCCAGCACCGGCCGGCGCGCGGTGACCGTCTCGAACCGGTCGTCGTCGGCGCGCCGTGGGCCGCGCATCCGTTCGGGCAGCGCCGCCATCGTGTTGAACTGCAGCGCGCCCGCTGTGCGCAGGGTGGGCGACAGCTCGGGTATCTCCTCCCGCATCTGTGCCCACCAGCGGGGCAGCATGAAGTGCGGGAGACGGAACTGGTTGACGCCGCGCCGGGACCAGCCGGTCCAGGCGTCGCCGGCTCGCTCGACCGGTGGGGGCGGTTGGGGATCGCGTTCCAGCACGGTCACCCGGTGACCGTCACGGGCGAGCAATGTAGCCGCGGACAATCCGCCGAGGCCCGAACCGATGATGAGGATGTCTGCCATACCGCGGAGCATCCGTGCCGGCGTTGCTCACTCTCCAGGCCAGAACGCGCTCAATCAGTGCTCAATGTGCCGGGACGCAGGTCCAGGGTGCCGATCTCGGCCGCCCAGAGCACGTCGGTGAGCTGCTCGATCGCCTTGGCGAGATACCGGCGGTATGTGCTGAACGGCTGGCCGAGCGCCTCGGCGGCGGCCTCCTGGGTGGGCGCGGCGCGCACGAACGTCCGGTGCAGGACCGCCGCCAGCTGGTCGCCCTTCGGCTCCTGCGCCAGACGGCGGATCGCTTCGTCGATGCTCGACCGCACGGCGGCCGGCGAGTCACCGAGCGCGGTGCCGACGAGCGGGTTCGCCGCGAGCTGGTCGAGCCGGTTCAGCTGCTGGAGCGCCGATCGTACGGCCGCGCCGAAGGCGTCCCGGGAGGGTGGCGGCGGCCGGAGCATCGACTCCGGTGGCGGTCCGGTTCCACCGGCGTGCTCGCGCTGTCCCATGAGGTCGAGCCAGCTGTCGACGGGGAAGCGCCGCCAGTCGTGGCCGAAGGCGACGTAACGGACACCGCCGGTACGGATCTCCATCAGGCGCCGGAAACCGATGTAGTCCATCCGCGGACCCCAGCACTCCTCGTCGTCGAACACCATGAACGACCACGCCACCGGTTCGGTGCACCACTGGATGATCGATGACGTCGAGCCGACGAGCAATTCGTACGGATCGCACCGCTGGTCCCTCGCGCCGGCGAGGAACCGGCCGACGCTGGTCCGCTCCCCCGGTCGCATCGGCGCCGTCCTCGCGACGTACTCGAGGATCGTCCGGACGATCGGATCACGCTCCTCCAGCATCAATCCGGTCGGGCAGAACAGGTAGTGCACGAACGCGGCGGCCTGACCCTCGTCCGTGCGGACCACCCACACATGGTCCGGCTGGTCGGCGAGCCATTGCTCCGCGAGGGCCGCATTGGTCTCCCCCTGCCTGCGTTCGACGATCGACACCAGCTGCGGATACTCATCCGGCCTGGCCGGCACCACCGCGGCGGATCCCTCCGCACGCAGCGCGTAGAAGACCGCGGCGAACGGGCCGTGCCGGTGCAGGTGCAGAAGATGCTGGACGACCAACTGCTGTTCGGGCCCGGTCGTGGCGCGGATGCCCTCGACGACGTGGTCGTGGATGACGCGGTGCAGCGACCGGTACCGGTCCGGCGAGCGCCGCTCGAACTCGGCGTCGAGAACATCCCGGGTCAGGTCGTGCGGGGTGAGCCCACGCGGCCGGCTGACCACGAACGGCCGGCGCCGCAGCCATGCGAAGACGGCGGGTGCCTCGGCTCCCACGGTGGCGCGCAGCAGATCCTCGGTGGTGAGCCACGCCTTCGCACAGGTGGCCAGGCCCACCATGTGCGCGTCCGACGGCGCCTCGTCCAGCAACGACTCCAGCAGGGCCGACACCAGATCCGGCACGTCCGCCAGCTCGTCCGGCACGGCACCGGTCAGCGCGGCGTCGGCCAGCAGTCCGAGTGCCAGCGGATGACCGCGACCGAGCCGGCGCAGCCGCGGGCGGACCTGCTCGGGTACACCCGCGCGGGCGAGCAGGTCGTCGCTGTCCGCGTCGTCGAGGTCATCGAGCCGGTGGATGGCCACCACCTGGCGGAGACCGGGATCCGCCCGCCAGGCCCGCGCGGGCGGCTCCCGTCCGGCGAGGACCACGACATGATCGGCGGGGCGGGACGGGATGAACTCGGTGCGGATCCAGCCGTCGATGGGGCCCAGCTGCTCGTACCCGTCGATGAGTAGGACCGTACCGGGCGGCAGCGCGCTGGTCAGGCCCTCCGGCGACGGGTCCACCTCACGCCCGTCCAGCATGACCACGGCGCGCCCGGCCGCCCGCGCCCGCGCGCGCATCTGCAGCAGCAGCATGGTCTTGCCGACGCCGCCCGGCCCGTGCACCAGCAGCACCCGCCGTGACGAACGCCCGGCCAGCGCCGCGTCGAAGCCGGCCAGCTCCGTACGCCGGCCGGCGAAGCTGTCCTGCCGGGCGCTGTCGATGAAGTCGCCGAGGCGTACGCTCGTCACCCGCTCAGTGTCGGCCGGGCACGGCCGTCACCGCCAGTGTGGCCGGCTGTCGTACTCACGCCTGTCCGGGGGCGGTGGCGGACACGGGATGCTCAGTCCGCACCGGGGCTGGCTGTCGGAAAGCCCGCGGCGCGGGCGGACGTGAGCAGTCGCTGGTCGTAGGTGACGAAGGCGGTGAGAGCGACGCCGGACTCGTTCGCAAGCACCTGTGCGGTCGCCAGATGGATCGCGTCGAGACTCCGCAGGTTCGGTTCGGTGAAGGCCGCCGCGGTCGCTCTGATAGTGGCGTCGATCTCCAACCGGAACAGCCGGTTCACCACGACCGGGACCGCCACCAACGCCTGCGGGGCAGAACGGCGCAGTGCCCGCGGTACCTCCACCTCGACAAGCGCCGACGACACCAGCGGCACGTCGCGATGCCCGTCGAGCCAGTCGACCAGTTGGATGCTGTGCGATTCCTGCCGGACGAGTTTCACCACCGCCGCCGAGTCGAGATAGATCACCAGCGCTCCTCGTCGCGTAGCGCGCTGAGCTGCGCCGCCACGTCCACGGCCGGATCGCCCAGCTTGGGCGGGAGGGGCACCGGGCCGGACCCTTGGGGAGCGATGGCACGACCGGACGAGACCAGGCCGGCGAGCGTGGAGATTTCGTTCGTCACCGGCACCAGCCGCGCCACCGGCCGCCCGCGGTCGGTGATCTCGATGGTCTCTCCACCACTGACCCGAGCCAGCACTTGGCTCGTGTTCTGGTTCAGCTCTCGCACACCGATCCGTTCCATGTCCCCAGTGTAGAACGAGATGTTCTACGGTGCGCGGGGTGTCGCTATCGGATGATCCGGCGGAGGAGCCGCCACAGCAGAACGAGGACGGCTACCGCGGCGACCGCCGGCAGCACCCGCTTGAGGACGGGAGCACCGGCCGTCTCGAGCAGGTCGATCGCCTCCGGCGTAGGACGTTGCGCCTCCGGTGGCGACTCCGCGACCGCCGCCGCGGGCGCCGGCTGATCGGCGGCCAACGTTTGTTCGAGGCAGTCGGCGAACGTCCCGAGCAGCTTGTTGCTCACGTCGACCATCACGCCCCGGCCGAACTGCGCCGG
>DATBGW010000251.1:0-30230 GCA_036557765.1 Actinoplanes sp. | reverse complement strand
CGGCTTGATCAGGCCCTGCAGCACCTCACCGGAGCGGCAGATCGACGACTCCGCGGTGCGGATTCCGCCCACGTCGAAGCGCGGCTCGGCGTCGAACTCGCGGTACCGCTCGGACAGCCGCCAGCCGCTTGCCGGGATCATGCCGATGCCGCGCCAGGTGCGGTCGGTCACCTCGAACACGTCGCGCAGCATCGTCATCGCAGCCGGATTGCCCTCGGCGCGGACGGCCCGCGGGTACGCGTTCTCCACCTCGTGCCGGCCTTCCTCGAGCTGCATGATCGTCCGGCGGATGCCCTCCAGGATGTCCAGCGGCTCGAACCCGGTCACCACGATGGGCACGCGGTACTTCTCGGCCAACGGCGGGTATTCGGCGGTGCCCATCACGCTGCAGACGTGCCCCGCGGCGAGGAACGCCTGGACGCGGCAGGTGGGTGACTCCATTATTGCCGCGATCGCCGGCGGCACCAGCACGTGCGACACCAGCAGCGAGAAGTTCCGCACGCCCAGCCGCTTGGCCTGGTAGACGGTCATCGCGTTGGCGGGGGCGGTGGTCTCGAAGCCGATGCCGAAGAAGACCACCTGCTTGTCGGGGTTCTCCTTTGCAAGATTGAGGGCGTCCAGCGGGGAGTAGACCACCCGGACGTCACCGCCGGCGCTCTTGATGCCGAACAGGTCCTGGCTGCTGCCCGGCACCCGGAGCATGTCGCCGAACGAGCAGAAGATGACGCCCGGTTGAGCGGCGATGGCGAGCGCCTTGTCGATCGTCTCCAGTGGCGTCACGCACACCGGACAACCCGGTCCGTGAATCATCTCAACACCCTCGGGCAGCAGCTGGTCGATGCCGTGCCGGATGATCGAGTGGGTCTGGCCGCCGCAGACCTCCATCATGGCCCAGGGCCGGGTGGTGACCGCGGAGATCTGGTCGACAAGATTGCGGGCCAGATCAGGGTTGCTGAACTCGTCGAGGTATTTCACTGCTCCACTCCCGCCTGTCGTGCCGCCTGCGTGAATCCGTCGCCGAACTCTTCCTCGAGGATGCCCATGCGCTCGAAGTTCGCCAGCGTCTGCTGCGCGGATTCCTCGTCGAGGCGCTGGATCGCGAATCCGACGTGGACGACGACGTATTCGCCGACCGTCGCGTCGGGAACGTATTGCAGGCACACGTTCTTGCGCACGCCGCCGAAGTCGGCCTCGGCCATGACCGTGCCGTCCACCTCGGCGATGGACAGGATGCGCCCGGGAACCGCCAGACACATGCGCGTTACTCCTTTCTCGACGGTCCGGTCAGCCGGACGCACCGACGACGAGCTGGCCGATGGCGATCCCGCCGTCGTTCGGCGGCAGCAGCCGGGGACGGAGCACCGTGAAGCCGCGCTCCCGGAGCCCGCGCTCGGCCGCGCCGATCAGTAGGACGTTCTGGAACACGCCGCCGCCGAGCGCGACGACGTCGAGGCCGGTCTGCTCGCGGCAGAGCTCGGCCAGTTCGCCGATGAGGTCCGCCACCGCAGCGTGGAACTTGGCGGCCACCACGGCGACCGGCACGCCGCCGCGCACGTCGGCGGCGACCGCGCGGATCACGGGCCCCGGGTCGGCGATCGTCGCGCCGGTTCCCTTCCCGATCCCGAAGCGGTACGCGCCGACGCCGGGCTCAGCGGACCGGGCGAGTCCCTCCAGCACGATCGCGGCCTCCGCCTCGTACTCGGCGGTGTGCCGGACCCCGGCGAGCGACGAGACCGCGTCGAACAGCCGGCCCATGCTGGACGTCGGCACGCACCCGAAGCCGGTGTCCAGCTGATGGGCCAGCACGTTGCGTTCGGTGGGCGGGCAGGCCGCGACCGCCGGCAGGCCGTCGTCCCAGGATTCGCCGGCGGCACGCAGATGGGCCAGCGCCATCCGGTACGGCCGCAGCACGCTCGCGTCGCCGCCGGCCAGCGGCACGTAACCGAGGTGGGCGGCCCGCCGGTACGACTTGTAGTCGGCGATCAGCACCTCGCCGCCCCACACCGCGCCGTCGGTGCCGTAGCCGGTGCCGTCGAACGCCATTCCGATGACCTGCTCGTCCGCGCCGATGCCGTGCTCGGCGAGCACCGCCGCGATGTGTGCGTGGTGGTGCTGCACGCGACGGACCGGCCGGCCCTCCGCATGCGTCAGCGCCCACCCGCTGGACCGGTAGTCCGGATGCAGGTCGGCCACGAGCACCTCGGGTCGTACGCCGGTGAGCTCCTCGAGGTGCCGCTCCGTACGGGTGAGCGCGTCGATCGTGCTGACGTCGTCCATGTCGCCGATGTGCTGGCTGGCCCACGCGTACCGGTCGGTGCCCAGCGCGCAGGTGTTCTTGAGGTCCGCGCCGACGGCCAGGATCGGCGGCACGTCGAACGGCAGCGCCAGCGGCAGCGGTGCGTGTCCGCGCGAGCGGCGGATCGGCAGCTCGGCGCCGCCGACATGCCGGCTCACCGAGTCGTCGCACGGCACCCGGATGCCGCGGTCGTGCCGCAGCCAGGCGTCGGCAAGCGGGGCGAGGCGGTTCACTGCTTCCGCGTCGGCGGTGACGATCGGCTCCCCGGACACGTTGCCCGACGTCATCACCAGCGCGTCCGGGCCCGGCGGGTCGCCGTCCAGGCCGAACAGCAGCACGTGCAGGGGGGTGTACGGCAGCATGATCCCGAGGTCGGGATTGTCGGGGGCCACCCCATCCGCGACACCGGCGTCCGCCCGCTTCGGCAGCAGCACGATCGGGCGGCGGATGCCGGCGAGCAGCTGCTCCTCCTCGCCGGTCAGGATGACCAGCTGCCGGGCCACATCGAGGCCGGCGACCATCACCGCGAACGGCTTGCCGCCGCGGCGCTTGCGCCGCCGCAGCTCCGCGACGGCTGCGTCGTTCCGGGCGTCGCAGGCGAGGTGGTAGCCGCCGAGGCCCTTGACCGCCACGATTCGTCCGGCGGCGAGCAGGTCCCGGGCCGCGCGGAGCGCGTCCGCACCGCCGAGCCCGCCCTCCCGTGATCTTGACGACACCAGCGACAGCCGTGGCCCGCAGTCCGGACAGGCGATGGGCTGGGCATGGAAGCGACGGTCGGCCGGATCCTCGTACTCCGCGCGGCAGGCCGGGCACATCGGGAAAGGCGCCATGGTGGTCGCCGGCCGGTCGTACGGCAGCCGTTCGATGATGGTGAACCGCGGCCCGCAGTTGGTGCAGGTGATGAACGGGTGGCGGTACCGGCGGTCGGCCGGATCGCGCAACTCCCGCAGGCAGTCCGCGCAGATGGCGACATCCGGCGAGGCGAGCGTCCGGGCCGGTCCGTCCGCGGTGGACGCCGCGATGGTGAATCCGGTGCCGCCCTCGGCCGGGACCTCGGATTCCGTGACAGCGGCGATCACCGCCAGCGGCGGGGCATCCGCGCGAAGCCGCCGCCCGTACTCGGCGACCGCGTCCGGGTCACCTTCGACCTCGACGACCACGCCGTCGGCGGTGTTGGCGACCGTACCGGCAAGGCCGAGCGCGGCTGCCGTCACGTACGCGAACGGCCGGAAGCCGACGCCCTGGACGAGGCCGGACACTCCGAATCGGTGCCGGATCCGGGTGGGACGGGCCCGGCCCATCAATTCCAGCCCGGCCAGCGCCTGGTCGGCCTGGGCGGTGTCGATGACCTCGACCGCGAATCCCATGTGGATGAGCACCCACTCGCCGGGCCGCGGCGGCGCGTCCAGCATGCCGACGTTGACCCGGCGCTGCCCGCCGACCACGTCGACGAGCGCGAGTTGGTCGGCGTAGCCGGGAACGATCTCGACGACCCGGCCGGGTATGCCCAGACACATGGTCAGTACCTCCGGCTGGTGGCGGGTTGATCGATCCCGATCCGGGCGAGCAGCGCCCGGATCGCGGTGATGGCGGCGGGGATGGCCGCGGTGGCGGTCGGGCTGAGACCGATGCGTTCGTCGATGTCCGCGGTGCGGAAGCCGACGACGTAGGTCGGTGGCAGGGTCCCGCCCAGGCGGTTGACCGAGGCCAGGACCGCCATCGGGTTCATCCCGTGCGCGTCGAACTCACCAGGCCCGAGGTCGTCCGGCCCGACCTCCAGCACGACGACCTCACCCGGTGACCCCGCCGCCGGCAGCGCGTCAACGAGCACCAGCGCGTCGTATCCGGTGAGCAGGTCGTACGCCAGGTGCATGCCGCGGATCCCGTAGTCGGTGACGGTGACGCCCGGCGCCGGCGGCTCCTCGGCCGCCAGCCGGCGGACGACTTCGGGTCCGAAGCCGTCGTCGCCGAGAAACAGGTTGCCGATGCCGGCCACCAGGACGCGCGGTGCCATGTCAGGCGTGATCCTCCCCTCGTGGGGTACCGGGCTCGTGCGCCGGCCCGGTGCCGCTGTCGTCGCCGCGACTCTCCGTCACCTGCGAAGCGGGTTGTTCGTCGGCCGGGGAACCGGTGCCGCCGCCGGCGTCGGACGCCGCGGCGCCCGGGTTCTCGACCGGTCCGGTGGCGCCGCCGACGTTCGCGCCGTCCCGGTACGCCTCGTCCGCGCCGGCGGTGTCGGCAGTCTCGCGCCGATCCTCATACGGTGGCACGACGCCGCTGGGTTCGTTCGGGTCGTCAGTCATGGTTGGGGCCTCCTCGAGTCAGCCACCGGTCGGAAGGGTCGGTGCGCCCGGGTGTTCCGGCTCGTCCGGCTTGATGGACGTGTCGTGTTCGGCGTCGGACGTGCCGGCCGGCCGGTTCGCGGGGCCGCCGGAGGGCTCGTCGGATCCGGTGTCCCGGGACCCCACCGGTCCGCGTTCGGACTGCGGCTCCTCTTCGAGGTGCCGGCCTGGTGTGTCGGTCATGGAATCCTCACATCGAACGCATCTTGATGTAGCGGCGGATATCGGGCATGGATCTGACCACGACGACGGCCGCCACCGCGGCGATCGCGGCGGACAGCGTCGTGGTGAGAATGCCGAGCATCTTCACTGTCGGTTCTCCTCTCGGGCGGTGCTTGCCGCAATCTCGGTGCTTCCCGCGATCTCGGGCGGCAGTGGTTCCAGCTCGTCCGGCGCGAAGTAGAAGTATCGGCCGTACCAGTCGTGCAGGTCCGCGGCCGGATCGTCGACCAGCACGAGCGCGACGTGTACGCCGCCGTCGACGTCGTGCACGACCGCCGTCACCCGGGCGATCCGGCCGGCGAAGAACAGGTCCTGCGCGTCGGCGCGGCGCGACGGGTGCACCCGCACGAGACTGCCCTGCGACACCGGAACGCCGTCGATGACGACGGCGTCGGCGCCGGGGTCGACCGAGCCGTCCGCGGCCGGGTCCCACCACGGCACATCCGGCGGATCGCGGCGCGCGCCGTGCAGCTGTTGCAGACCGTCGGCGGTCATGGTGTCGCAGCGGTCCACAATGGCGCCCGCGCGCGGGTCGGTGGCGCGCGCCTCCGCCTTCTCGTCGTCGGTCATGGTCATCACGCGCAGCGTGAGGATCTCGTCGATCTCGGTGGAGTCGAACAGCGCGCCCGGGCTCTCGCCTGCCACTTGCGGGTGGTCATACAGGATGATCGGCGCGCCGAGCAGGATGTCGGTGGTCCCTTGTGGACCCGCCAGGACCGGCCAGCAGCGGTGCTGCCGGCACCGGCCGGCGGCAGCGGCGGCTTGCGGCGGCGGGTCGAGAAGCGAGACGAACGCGGCGTCGTGCGCCTGGATCAGCAGGTGCGCGCCGAGCAGCGACCGGCGGACGGCGGCGTCCTTGTCGGTCACCACGTCCGGATGCTCGTTGGTCACCGCCACGGTGAGCCGCGTCAGGCCGTCGTCGGTCTCGGCGTGGATGCGCACCCGGGCATGCAACGCCCAGCGGCGACGCACGATGCGGCCCTCGGCGGCGTCCTCGATGTCCTCGCCGCCGGGCACGCCGATCGGGAACTCCGCGGTGCCGGACAGCGGCAGCCGCGGCAGCGTGGTCTCCCGCTCCACGGCTTCGTCCCAGCTCAGCACCGTGGACCCGGCGATCTCGAGCGCGTCGACCGGCGTGTACGACCCGTCCGGCTCGAGCCGCTGCACTTCCCGCGCCTGCAATTGCAGGAACCGCAGGTGGATGGTCACGGCGGTGCGGGCGCGAGAGGTCGGGTCGAGCAGGCACTGCATCGACATGTCCGGCGCCTCGGCGAATGCCGGAGCCCCCGCGGCCGGTGGCCCGAGCACGCCGAACTGCCAGCGGGACCGGTTCTTTGCAGCGCTCGCGCGGTACGGGTAGAGCAGGTAGCCCTCGTACAGCACCGCGTCGGCGACAGCGCGCGCCGCATCCAGTGTCATCCGGCACCGCCCGCCGCCAGCAGCCGGGTCATGGTCTCGTCCCAGCTGATCAAGCCGTACCGGGACCGGTAGTCGGCGAGCGCGGACAGCACGTCGGTGCCCACCCGCACCCACCCCGTGTTCGGGTAGTAGGACTCGATCATCTGCCGCCACACCGCGACCGGCAGCCGGTGCCGGGCCTCGCAGGTCCACGGGATCTGCTCGACGCCGAACCCGGTCTCGCCGCGGAGAAAGACGGTGCCGGAGAACAGCAGCGTGAGCGGGACGTCGCCGGCCTCCAGCGCGTGCAGGTACCGGGCGCCGATCACATCCAGGTCGTACGTGCAGGGCAGCGCCAGGTCCGCCTCGGTACGGCCGAGAAAGCCCTGAACGGTGGTGTTGCATTGCATCCACAGGAACGGCTTGAGCGTGTCGCCCCACCGCGCCCGCTCGCCGAACAGGCCCAGTAGGCGGTCCTGCTCACCGTCGTCGTACCGGCGTGCCTGTGGCTCGATGCGGACCTGGCAGCGCAGCGCGATCGCGTGGATGCGCTGCCCGGTGGTCTCCTCGACACGCAGCCGCGCGGTCAGTTGCGGGGCCACAGCGTACGGTTCGGCCGCGACGTCCAGCACGGTGAAACGGTAGTCACCCATGCGGCACCGGCCGGCTGCGTGCCCGCACGCGGGAGAAGAACGCGTTGATGGCGTCGTGTGCCTCGCGGCCGCCGTCGAAACCGTGCCACCGGCTGCGCAGCTGGCCGACCAGCTCGTAGCAGGCGTCGATCGGTACGAGGTGGCAACTCGCCGCGCCTTCGCCGGAGCCGGAACGGCGCACGAGCAGGGCTTCGACGTCCGGCCGTAGGACGGACAGGCGGGGATCCCGCGCCACCATCCGGTTCCAGGCCGGTAGCGGCAACTCGGACTCGGTCGCGCCGGCCGGCCCGGGATAGAACGCGACCATCCGGTCCTGTGCGGAGTTGCGGAACAGGAACGCCAGGCCCACCGGGATCTGCAACTCGTCCCATGCCTGCTCGTCGAGTCCCGGACCGCCGAACGACAGATACCGGTCCGGCACGGCCCGGTAGCGCAGGTCCGCGCGGTCGTCGGTGAACAGCAGATAGCAGGCGCGGCACGCGCACATCAGCGCACGGCTCTGCAGATCGACGATGTGCGAGTGGTCCGGCTGAACCGGTGTCGCGCACATGTCACACCGCTCAAGTGGTGCGGGACGGGATCGGGTGACCCGCCGGAGCACGGCCAGCGGCACGCCGGGCCGGCCGGCGGTGCTCATGTCGTGACCGGCCGCGGCGCTCGGGACGGGCCGTCGGCGAGTCGCGAGAACAGCGCCGACACGGGGATCACTCCGGCCGCCGGTTCCTCGATCTCGATTCTGGTGACCTCCGGGGCGGCCGCCTCGATCGCCTCCTCCACCGCCGCCCGCAGCGTGTCCGACCCGCAGCCGTGCCCGCTGACGCGGACTCGGGCTACGCCCTCCGGGGTGACGTCAAGCAGCTCCGCGTCGCGCACGTCTGCCAGCGCACGTTCGATCCGGGTGCCCGCGTCGTACGGATGCAGCCCATGCACCAGTAGCAGGCTGGACACCAGCTCGTCGGCGGCGAGCGCCTCGGCCACCTCGTCGGTGAGCACGCCCGCGTCGTGCACGATCTCCAGGAGCCGTTCCAGCCCGGCGCCGTACAGGTCGGCGACCAGCCGGACCAGCTCCTCCGCACGTTCCCGCGCGACCACTCCCCCGGATGCGCTGGACGCGATCAGCGCGTCGATCCGGGCGCCCGCCTCCTGCCAATCCCGCTCCGCCACGATCACTCGCTGCCGGCCGACTGGGTCGGGGAATGCAGCAGGTCCAGCCGCTTGCCACCGCCGAGGTACATGTGCACGCCACAGGGCAGGCAGGGGTCGAAGCTGCGTACCGTACGCATGACGTCGATGCCCTTGAAATGCTCCCGGTCGTTCTCCTCGAAGATCGGCTGGCCCTGCACCGCGTCCTCGTACGGGCCGGGGGTGCCGTAGGAGTCACGCGGGTTGGCGTTCCACGGCGTCGGCGGGTACGGGTGGTAGTTGGCGATCTTGCCGTCCCGGATCACCATGTGGTGCGAGAGCACGCCGCGGACCGCCTCGGTGAAGCCACAGCCGATCCCCTCGTCAGGGACCTCGAACGTCTCCCACGTCTTCGTGTGACCGGCCCGGATCTCGGTCAGCGCCTTCTCGGCGAAGTGCAGCGCGCAGGCCGCCGCGTACGCCTGGAAATAGGTACGGGCCCGGTTGCGCTCGATCGTGTTGCTCCACTGTGGAATCTTCCACTCCAGCTCGACCGGACCCTTGAGCGCGGTTTTCGGCAGGTTGATTTTGACGCTGGTGCCGGTGGCCTGCACGTAGCCGATGTCGACCAGATTCGCCAGCGCGGTCGACCAGAGCCGGGCGATCGGGCCGCCACCGGTGTCCAGCGCCAGATAGTCCTGACCGTCGAACCACCGCGGCGACATCACCCAGCTGTACTTGTCGTCCAGGTCGCGCTTCTGCGGCCGGGGATTGGTGTGCTGGTTCCAGGGGTGCCGGCGGTCGACCGGGTTGCCGAGCGGGTCGGAGGTCACGAACATCTCCTGGTCATCCCAGTCGTCGTAGTACGACGAACCGAGCAGGATCCGGATGCCCAGGTTGATCTTCACGAGGTCGGTGGTGACCAGCTTGCCGTCCACGACGACGCCCGGGGTGACGTACATCTTCCGGCCCCAGTCGGTCATGTCGTTGTAGGAGAAGTTGCAGACCTCGGGGTCCTGGAAGGAGCCCCAGCAGCCGAGCAGGATGCGCCGGTTGCCGACCTGCTCGTAGCCGGGCAGCGCCTCGTAGAAGAAGTCGAACAGGTCGTCGTGCATCGGCACGACCTTCTTCATGAACTCGACGTAGCGCATCAGCCGGCTCAGATAGTCGGTCATCAGCTGGATGGTCGCCACCGTGCCGACACCGCCCGGGTACAATGTGGACGGATGGACGTGCCGGCCCTCCATGAGGCAGAACATCTCCCGCGTCATCCGGCTGACCTGCAGCGCCTCACGGTAGAACTCGCCGGTGAACGGGTTGAGCGAGCGCATGATGTCGCCGATGGTGCGGTAGCCGTGCATGCCGGCGTGCGGCGCCTCGGTGCGGTTGGCCAGCTCGAGCACGCCCGGGTTGGTCTCGGCGACCATCTTCTCGCAGTAGTCCACCCCGACCAGGTTCTCCTGGAAGATGTTGTGGTCGAACATGTACTCGGCGGCCTCGCCCAGATTGACGATCCACTCCCCCAGATTCGGCGGCTTCACGCCGTACGCCATGTTCTGCGTGTAGCACGAGCAGGTGGCGTGGTTGTCGCCGCAGATTCCGCAGATGCGGCTGGTGATGAAGTGGGCGTCGCGCGGGTCCTAGCCCTTCATGAAGATCGAGTAGCCACGGAAGATCGAGCTGGTGCTGTGGCACTGCGCGACCACCCGCTGTTTGAAGTCAATCTTGGTGTAGATGCCGAGGCTGCCGACGATGCGGGTGATCGGATCCCAGGCCATGTCGACGAGTTCGGTGCTGTCGCTGCCGACGTCCCGCCGTTGCTGCGTCGCGGTCATGTCCTCCTCCTCCCGCTACCAGGTCCGCTTGGCGCCGGTGGTCAGCTTGGTGCCCGGCCGGCGCCACTTCGGCTCGCGGTCGAGGGTGTGCGTGGTGATGTGCCGCAGACGGCGGATCGCCGGCCCGTACATGGCGACGGCGCTGGTGGAGAGTCGTCCGCCGGGCGGTTCGTCCATGAACGGCATGAACTTGTCCGGGAATCCCGGCATGGTGCAGCCGATGCAGATGCCGCCGACGTTGGGACACCCGCCCAGGCCGTTCATCCAGCCACGCTTGGGAACGTTGCACTTGACGACCGGCCCCCAGCAGCCCAGCTTGACGATGCACTTGGGTGAGCCGTACTCGGTCGCGAAGTCGGCCTGTTCGTAGTAGCCGGCGCGGTCGCATCCCTCGTGGACGGTCCGCCCGAACAGCCAGGTGGGGCGCAGCGCCTCGTCGAGCGGGATCATCGGTGCCTGGCCGGTGGCCATGTACAGCAGGTAGGTGAGGGTCTCGGAGAGGTTGTCCGGCTGGATGGGACAGCCCGGCACGCACACGATCGGAATGCCGGCCTTGGACTTCCAGTCCCAGCCGAGATAGTCCGGCACGCCCATCGCTCCGGTCGGGTTGCCGGCCATCGCGTGAATGCCACCGTAGGTGGCGCACGTGCCGACCGCGACGATCGCGGTGGCCTTCGGCGCCAACCGGTCCAGCCACTGGCTGGTCGTCATCGGTTGCCCGGTGGCGGGGTCGTTTCCGAACCCGCACCAGTAGCCCTCGTCGTGCAGTTGTTCGTTCGGTATCGATCCCTCGACCACCAGAACGAACGGCTCGAGCTCGCCGCGGTCGGCCCGGAAGAACCACTCCAGGAAGTCGTCCGCGCCGCCGTTCGGTCCACACTCGAAGTCGATCAGCGGCCAGTGCACCGCGATCTGCGGAAGGCCGGGCAGCGCACCGAGCGCGATCTCCTCGATGCTGGGCTGCGTCGCCGCGGTGAGCGCGACGGAGTCACCATCGCAGCTGAGTCCGGCGTTGATCCAGAGAACGTGGATGAGGGTGTCAGCCGCTTGAACAGCTTCCGCAGAAGGCATCTCGTGACCCGCTTTCCGGGGTCCGCCGACCCCTGCGGCGTTGGGGTCGACACTCGGCCCGCGCGTGTGACGCAGGTAACAGACTGCGCTCGTCCGTGCAACAATGTCAACGATCTCGCCTACTCATACCGGACCGGCGGACGGGTTGTCCGCCGCCTCTATTCAGGGGCGCCGATGCACGAATTGTCGATCGCCCAGAGCGTCGTCGACGCGATCTGTGAACGGGCCGCCGGCCGGTCGGTGCACAGCGTCCGGCTGCGGGTGGGAGCATTGACCGCGGTGGTGCCGGAGGCGATGCGGTTCTGCTTCGACCTCGCCGTCGAAGGGACCGCGGCGCAGGGCGCCCGGCTGGACATCGAACACCGTCCCGGCATGGCGCGGTGCCGGTCCTGCGGCGCGGACGTCGAGCTGACCGATCCCATCCTGCTGTGCCCGTGCGGCAGCGCGGACCTCGAGGTCACCGCCGGGCGGGAACTGCAGATCGTCTCGATGGAGGTGCGTTGAGGAATGTGCGCCACGTGCGGATGCTCCGCCGAGCCCGAGACGATCACCTTGGAGCAGAAGGTCCTCGCCAAGAACGACGCGCTGGCCGAGCACAATCGCGACATGCTGGCCGGGCTGGGCATCCTGGCCGTCAACCTGATGAGCTCGCCGGGGTCGGGGAAGACCACATTGCTGGAACGCACGATCCGTACGGTCGGGCAGGACCGTCCGGTCGCGGTGATCGAGGGCGATCAGGAGACGCTGATCGACGCGGAACGCATCCGCCGGGCCGGCTGCGCCGTGGAGCAGGTGAACACCGGCGCCGGCTGCCATCTCGACGCCGCGATGATGCACGACGCGCTGCACAAGCTCGATCCGGAACCGGGGTCACTGCTGTTCGTGGAGAACGTGGGGAACCTGGTCTGCCCGGCGTTGTTCGACCTCGGCGAGGGCGGCAAGGTGGTGATCATCTCGGTGACCGAGGGCACCGACAAGCCGCTGAAGTATCCGTACATGTTCGCCGTGGCGGATCTGGTCATCGTCAACAAGGTCGATCTGCTGCCGTACGTCGACTTCGACCTCGAGGCCTGCCGCCGGCACGTCGCGGCGGTCAATCCGGGTACGCCGGTGGTGGCGCTGTCGGCGACCCGGGGCGACAACTTGGAAGCGTGGTACGGCTGGCTCAGTTCACGCTCTGTGCCGGGTGTCGCCGCCACACCTGGTACAAGTCCGCTCCGCTGACCGTGCACGACGCCCGCATGACCCGGTCCGCCCGCAGATAGCTGGACACCTCGGCGGTGACGTCGTGCATGGCGGCCGCCGACGTGATGACGACCGGCAGGCTGCCGTTCTCCAGCAGGTTCTCCAAGGCGGCGACGGCGTCCGGCCGCAACCCGGTGTCGGAGTGGCGCACGTGCAGCGCGATCACGTGGTGCCGCGGCAGGCGGCCGCGGAGCCCGGCCATCACGGCGCGATGGCCCGGGCCGGGGAAGTGCCGCGAGCCGGATCCGTACACCACCAGCAGCTCGTCGTTGACTGCAAGCTCGGCGAGGCGGGACACCACGGCGTCGGCGTTCCAGCCGGTCTCCGCCTCCCCGACCACCGCGACCGTGACCGCGGCGTCGTCCGTGCGGCAGTCGCGCAACGGCGTAGGGGCGGCGGACTCGATCGGATCGGTCAGCGCGTCCCACCACGCCGACTCCGGCTCGCGGATGACCGCCGGGGTGCGGTGCGTGACCGCGGCGCGCCGCCGGGCGGTCGCCCGCCGGTTGTTCCACCAGCCACCGCGGTGGGCGCCCCGCACTCGATGCGCCGGGATTCGTTGCCAGATCAAGTCGTCACCTCGGGTCGTACGAAGAGCCGCATGCAGAGCGATCACGCATCGTGGCCGCACATGTCGATGTGGTCACAGCGTGCACTACCGCCACGTACCGCACCAGACCCAACACTGTCCGCCCACAAATGGCCGGTCGACGCCGCAAACACCGACGAACACGCCGGCACGATGCCGCTACCGGACACTTGTGTCCGGGACGCTTCCGCCGCCGGCCGACCGCTCCAACAACGCGTTGATCGTGTGCTCCCAGGTCGGCAGCGCGTGGCGGGAGCGGTAGCGGGCCAGGGCGTCCAGCGTCTCCCGGCTGCAGCGCAGCCAGCCCGAGTTCGGGAAGTCCCGCTCCACCATGTCCCGCCACACGGCCACCGGCAGGCGGTACCGCGCTTCCGCCGTCCACGGCAGCTGCTCGACCGTGTATCCGGTCCCGTTCTCGACGAACACGGTGCCGCTGAACAGCAACAGCAGCGCCACCGATCCGTCCTCGAGCGCGTGGAAGTACCGCGTCGACGCGATCTCCAGGTCGTAGCTGCACGGCACCGGAACCACAGTGTCGGTCTCGCCGGTGAACCCGGACACCATTGCTGACACGGTCGCGACCTGCATCGGCTGCAGCGTCTCCGACCAGCGCGACGCATCGCCGAACAGATCCACCAGCCGTTCCGTCTCCGCCTCGGTGTACCGGCGGCGGCGCGGCTCGATCCGGATCTGGCAACGCAGCGCGATCGCATGCACGGACGCGCCGGTCAGCTCGGCGATCCGGATCGTGAACGCCAGCGTGGGTGTCACCGCGTACGGCTCGCCGCCGCCGTCCACGCACTCGAAGCGGAAGCGGGCCACGTCAGCCCGTCCGGTACGGACGGGATCGGCGTCGCAGGTCGTCCCGGAACTCGGCCAGCGCCTGCCGCACGGCCGGGCCGCCGTCCACGCCGCGCCAGTGCAGCCGGACCGCGCCGGCCAATGCGAAGCACGCGTCGATCGGCACGAGATAGGCCTCGCCGGCGCCGGTCACGTAGATCGCCTCCACGTCCGGTTCCGGCAAGCACAACAGGGGGTACGCCTGCCGCAGCCGCTCCCAGCCGGCCAGATCGAGCAGCGACTCGGTGACGCCGGCCGGACTCGGGTAACAGGCGACCACCTGGTTCAGGTCGCCGTTGACGAAGAAGAACGCGGTAGTCACGGGGATCTGCAGCACGTCCCAGTCGGGCTCGGCGATCGGCCGCCCCGGATCGGCGAGGTAGCGCTCGGGCACGGCCCGGATCCGCCCGCCGGCCGCCCCGGTCGGCGTGAACAGCAGGTAGCACGGGCGGCAGGCGCAGCGCAGCGCCCGGTCGTCCAGCGCGACGAGGTGTCCGTGCCGGCCCGCGAGCTCGGTTCCGCACAACGTGCAGCGCTCGACCGGGGGCGCGGCGTGGGCGAATCGGCGCAGCCCGACGTCGGTCACGGTGCCGCCACGGCCGAGACCGACCGGACATCTGTGTCCGGTCGCCGCGAAATCTGCAGCAACGGCGGCGCCGGAGGCGGCGTATCCAGCTCGATCCCGGCGACCTCGGGCGCCGCCTGCCGGACGATCGCCTCGATTCGGTCCACGGCGGCCCCGCGCGCCGACCCGCAGCCGCCGCCGGACAGCCGCAGGCGGACGACTCCCGCCGCGTCGACGCCGCGGTACTCCAGCTCGCCGGGGTAGGTACTCAGAGCGCGCCGGATCCGGGTGTCCGCGTCCAGCGGATGCAGGTCGTGCACCAACAGCAGGCTCTCCACCAGCGGGTCGGCGGCCAGCTCGCCAGTGCGCTGGGCCCCGACGAGGTCGACGATCCGGGCCAGGCCGGCGCCGTACAGCTGGACCAGGCAGCGGGTCAGTTCCTCCGCCGCCGCGGCGGCCCGCGGGTCGGCCGCGGACAGTTCCGCCAGCAACCGGTCGATACGGTCGGCTGCCAACCGGGCGGCATCGGCTCCGGTCACCGTCCGCCTCCGGCCGGGACGGCGGCGCCCATCGGGGCGTGTTCACTGTGGATGACCCGGCCACCACCCAGGTACATGTGCACACCGCACGGCAGGCACGGATCGAAGCTGCGCACCGTTCGCATGATGTCGATGCCTTTGAACGTCTCCGGCGGGTTCTCTTCGAAGATCGGCGTGTTCTGCACCGCGTCCTCGTACGGGCCGGGCGTGCCGTACGAATCGCGGACGCTGCCGTTCCAGGTGGTCGGCGGGTACGGGTGGTAGTTCGCGATCCGGCCGTCGCGGATCACCATGTGGTGGGACAGCGCGCCCCGGACCGCCTCGGCGAAGCCCACGCTGTCGGCGTCGGACGGCACCGTGAACGGCGCCCACGTCGACGTCCGCCCGGCGCGTACCTCGGCGAGCGCCTGTTCGACGAAGTGCAGCGCGCACGCGGCGGCGTACGCCTGGAAGTAGGTGCGGGCCCGGTTGCGTTCCAGCGCGTTGCTCCACCGCGGGATCGTCCACTCCAGCGTCATCTCGGGCCGGGTGACCGTCCGCGGGAGGTTGATCAGGACACTGTGGCCGGTCGACTTCACATAGCCGAAGTCGACGAGGCCGCCGAGCGCGGTCGCCCACAACCGGGCCAGCGGACCGCCGCCGGTGTCCAGCGCGAGATGGTCCGTGCCGTCGAACCACCGTGGCGACATCGCCCAGCTGTACTCGCCGTCGAAGTCGCGCTTGGCCGGCTTCGGAATCGTGTGCTGGTTCCACGGATGCCGTTGGTCCACCGGGTTACCCAGCGGATCCTGGGTGACGAATCGCTCCCGATCCGCCCAGTCGACGTAGAACGACCGGCCGAGCAACACCCGGATGCCGAGGTTGATGGTCACCAGGTCGTTGGTCACCAGCCGGCCGTCCACCACGATGCCCGGCGAGACGAACATCCGCCGACCCCAGTCGTTCATCGACGCGTACGCGTAGTCGCAGGTGTCCGGATCGTTGAAGCCACCCCAGCTGGCCAGCAGGATGCGACGGCGGCCCACGTCCTCGTAGCCGGGCAGCGCGGAGTAGAAGAAGTCGAACAGGTCGTCGTGCATCGGCACGGTCTTCTTCATGAACTCGACGTAGCGCATCAGCCGGGTCAGATAGTCGGTGAACAGCTGCAGCGTCGCGATCGTGCCGACTCCACCCGGATACAATGTGGAGGGATGGACGTGCCGCCCTTCCATGAGGCAGAACATCTCCCGCGTGTACCGGCTGACCTGCAGCGCCTCCCGGTAGAACTCGCCGTCCAGCGGGTTGAGGGCCCGCATGATGTCACCGATCGTCCGGTACCCGTGCGCGCCGGCGTTGGGCGCCTCGGTCTTGTTCGCCAGTTCCAGGACACCGGGGTTCGTCTCGGCCACCATCTTCTCGCAGTAGTCGACCCCGGCGAGGTTTTCCTGAAAGATGTTGTGGTCGAACATGTACTCGGCGGCCTCGCCGAGGTTGAGAATCCACTCCCCCAACGGCGGCGGTCGCACGCCGTACGCCATGTTCTGCGCGTAGATCGAGCAGGTGGCGTGGTTGTCGCCGCAGATCCCGCAGATGCGGCTGGTGAGGAAGTGCGCGTCGCGGGGATCCTTGCCGGTCATGAAGACGCTGTAACCGCGGAAGATCGAGGACGTGCTGTGGCACTCGACCACCCGGCGACCGGTGAAGTCGATCTTCGTGTGGATGCCGAGGCTGCCGACGATGCGGGTGATCGGATCCCACGCCATCTCGACGATGTCGCCGGTCATCGCGCCTCCGCCACGTTCACCGTGGTCTCCGGCGGCGGGCCGGCCACGCGCAGCGTGAAGCCGCGCAGCGTCCGCACCAGCGACCCGAGACCCGCGTCCGGCGCCGACGAGGCGGCCGGCGCCTCGAGGAACGGCATGAACTTGTCCGGGAAGCCCGGCATCGTGCAGGCGATGCAGATCCCGCCGACATTGGGGCAGCCGCCCACGCCGTTGATCCAACCTCGCTTGGCGACGTTGCACCGAACCACCTGTCCCCAGCAGCCGACCTTGACGAGGCACGTCGACGATCCGTATCCGGTGGCGAAGTCGTTCTGGTCGTAGTACGAGGCCCGGTCGCATCCGGCGTGGACGGTGGCCTCGAACAGCCACCGTGGCCGCAGGGCCTCGTCGAGCGGGATCATCGGGGCCTGACCGGCCACCTGGTAGAGCAGATACAGGATGGTCTCGGAGAGGTTGTCCGGGTGGGTGGGACAGCCCGGGACGCAGACGATCGGCAGGCCGGCTTTGGACGTCCAGTCCCAGCCGAGGTAGTCCGGCACACCCATCGCCCCGGTCGGGTTGCCGGCCATCGCGTGCACACCGCCGTACGTGGCGCACGTCCCGACCGCGAGGATGGCGGTGGCCTTGGGCGCCAGCCGGTCCAGCCACTCACAACTGGTGATCGGCTGCCCGGTCACCGGATCGGTGCCGAATCCGCTCCAGTACCCCTCGGGCTTCCCCGACTCGTCCGGCACGGAACCCTCGACGATGAGGATGAACGGGTCGAGCTCGCCACGGTCGGCCCGGTGCCACCACTCGATGAAGCTATCAGTGCCGCGGTCCGGCCCGGTCTGGAAGTCCATGAACGGCCAATGCATTGCTACCTTGGGCAGCCCGGGCAATGCACCCAGCACGATCTCCTCGATGCTGGGCTGTGTCGCCGCGGTGAGCGCCACGGAGTCGCCGTCGCAGCTCAGGCCTCCGTTCATCCAGAGGATGTGCAGATCTTTCCCGCCGTTACCGGCGGGCGGGACGTTCACGAGCCGCCACCGTCCGATCCATCGTCGACGTCTGCCAGCGCAGGACCCGGCCGAGCCTAAGGCTCCCGGCGGACCGCCGGAACAGAGGTTCACCCGAACGGAGTACGACTCGGCACGCGGCGGTCAGTTCGAGAGAGGATGTGATCGCAGCGGTGGTGTCGAGGGGGCGAGGTGGCGGAGCACATCGAGATCCTCCCGCTCACGATCGTCACGCAGCTCTTTCCAGCGCGACCGTCGTCGCTGCCGGATGTCCGCGACTTCGTCCGGCGGCAGCTGACCACCGCGCCGCTGTCCGATGACGACGTCCGGACCCTGTGCGAGCGGGTGGCGCAGGTGCTGCTCGACGCGGCCGGGGAGCCGGGCACCATCCAGGTGTCGTTGCGCATCTTCCCCACCCGGGCCGAGGTCGACGTGCTGCTGGGCCAGAGTGACGGGCCGGCACCCGTGCCACCCGTTGCCCCGGCCAACCAGGGCGTGGACACCACATCGGGCGCGCCGCCGGCCTTGGTCGCTGCCGCGCCGTCCGGCCCGTTCGCCGACTGGCTGTCGGCCAGCCTGCGCCGGGAGGGTCTCACCATGGAAGCGGCCGCCCGCCGGCTGAAGGTGTCGTCCAAGACGATCAGCCGCTGGGTCGGCGGCGCGACGGAGCCGCGGCTGCGGGACCTGTACCGCATCCGGGAGCTCTTCGGCGAGCCGCCGTTCCGCTGATCCGCCGGCTACCGGATCGACCGTAGTGTGCGCCGGCCGGCCAGATAGGCGACCGCCGCGAGCACGACGGCCACCGCGACGCCGAGCGCAACCATCGTGGCCGCCCGGGGCCAGCCTGGCAACGGCAGCGGCGGCGGATCCAGTCCGGCCAGCGGGAGCGCCCATCCGCTCAGGCCCCATCCGGCTAGACCGATGCCCATGCCACAGACCGTGGCGACCGTCGTGAGAGCCGGATACGTCCACAGTGTCGCCTGCCGCACCGCGTCCGGCGGCAACCCTTGATGGCGTAGCGCGGACAGATCATCGACGTGCCGGACCCGGTCGACGGTGGCCGCCAGCACGAGCACGCCGGCCGCCAGCGCGGTGGCCAAGCCGGCGACCAGGACGTAGAACCACAGCGCCAGCGCGGATCCCTGCGCGTCCAGCTGCCGCCGCACGCCGTTGGCGGTGATGTCGTCGGTGATCACCAGACCCTGGGCGCGGAGCCGGGACACGGCGTCGTCGGGTGCGGTCGCGGACAGCCACACCCGGCCGGCGCCGGTGGGCGCGCTGTCGATGGCGAACCGGTCGGCGTAATCGAGATCCACGATCATCCCGGGTGCTCCCACGCCGGGTACCGCCGGGATCCGCAGCACGGGACGGATCGGAAGCGGCCGCCCGTCCAGCCCGTTCGGGACCGATCCCGGGGCCGATCCGGCGGTGGCGGCCGGCAGCGGGTACGGCGTGTCGGCCGGTTGCACCACCATCCCGTCGGGCAGCCCGTTCAGCGATGTGATGTCGACCCGTACGCCGTCCGGCGTGGACGCCAGCCGGCCGCCCGCGGTGGCGCGCCACGGCCGGGCGGTGAACGGCGTGGCGGCGCCGGATCCGGTCAGGCCGTGCACCGTCAGCCGTCCGGTGACGTCCAGCACGCCCTCGCTCTGGAACAGCCGCAGCGCGTCCAGCCGGCAACCCTGACGGCACACCGGGACGTCGCCGCCGTACGTGTGCCGGCCGGCCCGTACGTCGCCGAGCGGCAGCACGGCGTCACCCAGCCCGGCGACGGAGGACAGTCTCAGGGCCACGCTGACCGGCCGGTTCCGGCTCAGGCCCGTGGCCGTGACGTCCAGCGTCACGTCGGTACCGGTCACGGTGACGGGGGCGGGCGCCGGCGGCCGCAGCGCACGGGCCGCCGCGGCGGGGCTCGGTCCGCCGCCCGGCCAGAACGCGACAGCGGCCAGGCGGGTGGTGTCGGCCGCGAGGATGGCGGGCCGCCCCGGCTCGGCGCGGATCAGAACCGAGGCCATCGCGTAGGCGCCACGCGGGTCGGCGGCGCGGACCGCGGTGAGCAGCCGCTGCCGGCCGACCGGGCCGACGGTGAGGACCCGGGCGGCGCCGGTGCCCACCGTCGCCTGCAGATCGCGCTGCCGCGCGGCCACGTCGACCGCACCTCCGGCGTATCCGGTGATCGCGATTGCGGCGGTGAGCAACGCGAACAGACCTGCCGCGCCGGCGCGGCGGGACAGCCGGTATCCGGCCAGCGCGGTGCCGAGCCGGCCGCGGCGTAACGCCCGGCGGGCGCCGGTGGTCACGGCCGGCAGCACCGCCCGCGCGGTCAGATGGGCGAGTGCCACGACGACCAACGTGGCGGCGAACGTGCCGACGCCGGTCAGTGTGCCGCCGGTGCTCCGAAGCTGGGTCACCGCGACGGCGGCCAGCACCGTGACCACCGCCGTGCCGGCGACGGCGGTCCACTCCGGTGACCGGCCGGGCACCCGGCGCAGCAGTTGGGTGAGCCCGCTGGTGAGCTGCCGCCGGTGCGCCACCACCGCGGTGACCATCGCGGCGACTACGGCGATCGGGGCGTACCGGAGCGATGCCAGGCCCGGGTCCACGCCCACGTCCGGGAAGCGCGCGGCGGCGACCGCGTTCACCAGGAGCTGGCCGGCCACGCACCCGGCGGCCGCACCGGCCAGGATCGCCACCAGATTCTCCCCGATCGCGAGCCACCACCGCTGGATCCGGCGCGTCCCGCGCAACGCCACCACCGCCAGCTCCGGCCGGCGGCCCTCGATGCTGTAGCCGATCGCCAGGTAGATGCTCAGGCATGCCAGCACGACCAGCGCCACGGCCAGTACCGGCACGATCCGGTGAGCGGCGCGGCGGCCGGCGTCGATGCGGGCCAGGAGGTCCGGGATGCGGGTCTGCAGGGACACCCCGGCGTTCAGGGTCGTGACCTGCTCGGACAGCGTGGCCAGCTGCGAGCGCAGGGTGGGCAGACGGTCCACGGTGAGGGCCGCCGGACCGGCGACACCATCGACGGTCAGCTGCGTGGTGCCGTGGTCCATCGCGGCGAGCGATGCGGCGGTGCCGAAGGCCGGCTCCGCGCCGGCGGTGAAGTAGCCGCTGGTACCCCAGTAGGTGTCGGCCGGGTCGGGCACCCGGTAGGTGCCCGCTACGAGGAACCGCTTGGGCGTTCCCGCCGCCTCGTACATCCGGACGTCCGGATCCGGATTGAGGACCGCGTAGGCGAAGGTGATCTGGTCGCCGGCCGCCACCTGCAGCCGCCGGGCGGTCTGGTCACCGATGATCACCTCGGACTCGCCGATGAGGCAGCGCCCGGTCGCCATGACCAGGTGTGCGCACACGCCCTGCCGGTACACGAACACGGTTCGGTTACGGGTGTCCGGATCGAGGCCGATGGCGGAGAACTCGGCGGCGTACACGTATGTGAAGCCCGGCAGATCCGTCAGCGATGCGCCGATCTGCGGGAGGCTCAGATCCGGCTGCGCGTCGGCGGGGTTCTGTCCGCGACGGTCCAGTGCGGTCTGACTCAGCACGAGGCTGCGTTCGGCCGCGTCGGCCAAAGCCACCTGCCCGGCCGCGATGCCACGGTCGGCGGCACGGAGATAGGCGGGTGCGGCCACGGCGGCGGCCACCGCGAAGAGCGACAGCAAGGCGAGCGCAAGCGCCTGCCCGCGCCGGCTCCACGCCATGGCCAGCACCAGCGCGATCATCGGCCGTTCCCGATCAGCCGCCGCACCAGCGGCAGCGTCGACAGCACGGCTGCCGTGCCCAGCGTGGCCAGCGCGATCAGGCCGGCGACCACCAGCGCGGGACCGTTCAACGGATCCGGCGGCGGGAGTATCCGCCAGCCGTCGGCGAACGGCGGCGCCGTCACCGCCGCGGCCACCCGGGCCACCACGGCCGCGATGAGGCCGGCCACGACGCCGCTGAGCACCAGCAGGGCCGTGCCCGCCGACCCGGCGACCACGGCGGTACGGCGGGGCAGGCCCTGCGCCCGCAACGCGCGGGCCTGTTCCAGATACGGTCCATACTGGACCGCGGCGGCGATCGCCACGCCCGCGGCGGCCAGCAGCAGCGCGGCCGCGACGACGCCGAGGCCGAAGCGGGCGGTCGCGATACCACCCTGGCGCGCCAGCCGATCGGCGCGCGCCACGATGGTGTCATCGGCGACGACGGTGAGACCACCGGCTCGTAGCTTGTCCACGATGGACGCGGGGGCATGCTCGCCCAACCACACCTGGAACGTGCCGCCGGGCTCGGCGTCGCCGGCGATCAGCCGTGCCGCGTGCAGGTCGACCATCATGCCGGCGGTCCCGAGCACGGGCAGGGTCCGGGGCGTGCCGACCACCCGGACCGGAATGGCACCCGGCGCGATCCGGAACGTGGCCGGATCGTCGAACCGCCACGAGGCCGGCGCCGGCCCGGCCAGCAGGACGGGCAACGGCAGCGGAGCCGCGACGGCGTACACGGTGTCACCAGGTGCCGGACCGGGGCCGGCGCCGGGCGACATGGACAGTCCACGGCTGGTGGCCGCGACCTGTAACGCCACGCCGGTGACGTCGGTGTGCCATCGGGTGACGTCGCCGAGCGCAGCAGTGCCGAGCAGGCCGCCGGGTGGGTTCTGCTGCGCCAGTGAGCTCACCGTGACCGCGCCGGGCTCCGGGCCGGTGGGCGTGACCAGTTCCCAGCGGTCCAGCCGGCATCCCGGGCCGGTGCTGCAGCCGGCCACCGCCGCCGACACGGTCTGCTCGCCGGGCCGGATGGGGCGGAACACCGCCCGGACCGGTGCGCCGGTCTGCTCGTTCTGCAGCATGGCGTCGAGCTCGACGGCGGTGTGCCGATCGTTGCGCACACGCAAGGTCAGGGCGGTGCCGGTGAACGGCGGCAACGGTGGTGGCACGGAGGCCGCCGCGGCGGTGTCCGGCAGCGCACGGATCGGTCCGTACTCCGGCCGCCACGCCGCCACGGCGGCGAGCCGGCTGCTGTCCACCGCCAGGACCGGCGGATTGCTGGTGCGATTGACGACCGCCGCCATGGCCTGCCGGCCGCCCGGGTCGGCCTGGCGGACCGCGTACTCGAGCCCCGTCCACCCGGCGGCGCGGACGGTGAGAACGCGGGCGGCGCCCAGCTCGAACGCGCTGCGGTCGGCCCGGCCCGCTTCGCCGCTCCGGTATCCCCCGATCGCGAGCGCCAGGAGCGCGACCACGACCACCAGCAACACGAACACCAGATCGGTGCCGGGCTGCCGGGACACCCCGACGGCGGTCAGCCCGACCCGCAGCCGCCCACGGCGAACCGCCACCGCTCCGGCCCGATCGGCGATCCCACGGAATATCCGGGCCAGCAGCACGGCCAGCCCCAGGGCCACGAGCGCCGGTGCCGCCACACCGAGACCGCGGTCGGAACCGCCGGCCCGGGCCTGATAGGCCGCGCCTACAGCGAGCGCGATCAGCGCCACATCGGTCGCGTTCCGGCGCCAGCCGCGCCGGGCCGGTGGCACCCGGCTCAGCAGAGCCGCCACCGGCCGGCGCAGCACGGCAGCGTCCACAATGGTGAGCACGAGCAGGCAGCCGATGAGCACCGCCGCGGCGGCACCCGCCGACAAGCCCAGCGCGAGGCGGGCATCGGCGGCCACCGGCAGCTCACCGGCGAGCAGCCAGGCCATCGCGACACCGGCCGGCAGCGCGAGCAGCGCGGCGCCGAGCAGCGGCACCACGTGCTGCCCCACGGTCAGGCGCAGGATCCGCATGCGGGTGCCGCCGCGCAGCTTCAGCTGGCCGGCGTCGACGCGCCGGTCCCGGCTGGTGTAGCGGCCGGTCAGCCCGATCGCGAACCAGGCGAGTACGACGAGCTGTGCCAGCGCGACGAGAACGGCCCGCAGGATCGAGGCACGGTCCGTGCGTACCGCGTCCAGCAGCGGCCCGGTCGGGTTGGCCAGCGTGACCCCGGCGTCCCGCAGCCGCGGAACCGCCTCGTTCAGCACGGCGTTGAGGTCGTAACCGCCGTCCCCGCGCAGCAGCCGTGCCGGCACGGTGACGGCCGCGGCCAGCGTCGGATCGCCCATCTGCGGATCGGCGAACGAGTCCACCGCGGTGAAGAACGGGTCCAGCCCGCCCTCCGCGGCGAACCGGCTGTCGGCCCAGTAGTCGCCGGCGGGGTCGGCCGGGTCGTACAGCGCGACGATCCGGAACCGGACCGGCCGGGTGCTCGGCGCCGCCCGGACCGCGAACACGTCACCGACGGCGAGTCCGGTCCGCCGGGCGGCGTCCCGGCTGACCGCGGCCTCCCCGGCTCGCGCCGGGCAGGCTCCGGTCAGCCGGGCGTGCGCGCAGAATCCATCGCGGTAGACGGCCGGAAAGCCCGAGGCACTTCCCGGGGTGGGTGCGTAGACGGTCGAGCGGACCATGCCCAGCACCGGCGCCGCGCCGCCGATCGGCAGCCGGCGATGCAGCAGGTCGGCGAACGTGGCCAGCGCGGCGCGCGGCGCGGCGCCGGCGTTTCCGGTCGTGGCGGCGGCCAGCACCCGTTGCGCGGGCGGTGCCGCGGCCACGTGTGCGGCGGCGGCCCGGGACGCGACGGCCAGCCCGTACCACGGCGCGGCCGCCGCGGTCGCCGCCGCGATCGTCGCGAGGACGAGCAGCATCGCGGCCTGAGCACTCCGCGCCCGGACCGCCGCGACGATCACGGTGATCATGTCCGCCTCCGCGGCCCACGGTACCGGCCGTGCTCAGCGCTCGACGACGTTGCGGGGCGGGCTGCCGGACCGGAACGCCGCCAAGTTCTCCGCGATCCGGGCGGCCGCACCGATCGGCCGGCCACCGGCGGCGTGCGGGGAGATCAGGACGTTCGGCTCGTCCCACAGCGCCGACTCCGGCGGCAGCGGCTCGGTCGCGAACACGTCCAGCGCCGCGCCGCCGAGGCGGCCCGTCCGGATCGCGTCCAGCAACGCGTCCTCGTCGAGAGTGCTGCCCCGGCCCACGTTCACCACCCAGGCGTGCCGGGGCAGCAGCGCGAGCACCCCGGCGTCCAGCGCGGCGGCGGTGTCCGGAGTGGCCGGCAGGATGTTGATCAGGACGTCGGTGTGCGGCAGCCGGTCCGGCATCTCGGTCTCCGTGATCACCGGGAACCCGTGCCGCTCCCCCGCGGTGCGGGCCACGCCGGTCACCTGCGCGCCGAGCGCGGCCAGATACGGCGCGAGCGTCGCGGCGATACCACCGAACCCCCAGATCAGGACGCGGGCGCCGCGAAGCGTACGGAAACTGGTGGCGTCGTCGACGGGTTGCAGGCCGCCGAGCTCACCGGCCCAGCGGTGCCCCACCTGCGCCCGTACCAGGAGGTTGAGACGCCGGGCTGCGGCGAGCGTGAGTGCCAGGGTGTGCTCGGCCACCGTCAGGTCGTGCAGGCCGGTGCCGCCGGTGATTACAACGTCCGGCGCGAAGCCGGCGGCGAGCACGGCGTCCGGTCCGGCGGCCAGCGTCTGCACCCATCGCAACCGGGTCAGACGGCCGGCGGCGTCGCGCAGCTGGGCGGCGGGATTACCCCACACCACCAGCGCCTCCGCGTCGGTGTGCTCGTCGGGGACCGGCTTGTCGACGGCGTAGACGATCGCCTGCACGTCGTCGGGCACCGTCAGGTCGAGGTCGATGCTGTCGGGCAACAGGAGCTTCATGGGCGTCACCTTGCCAGATCGACATTTACCCGACAGGACAGTGGTGTGGGAATGCGGCGTTGACGACGCTGACCGGGTGATGACCTTCGATCGGCGGCTGGCGCGGGGCAGCGCCGAACGGCTGCGGGACAGACGGCGGGAACTGTCCGCGCTCGAGGTGCCGTTCGGGCGGGGCTGGGAGCCGGCGCAGGAGGCGGTGGCCGAGATCGTCTGCCATCCCCCGGCCGGCATCGGCGCCGTGATCGCGAAGCTGGAGGCGCTGCAGTCCATCCTCGACGAGCTGCCACCGGGACAGGCCGGCAACCGGGTGGCCGCGTTCAACGACCTGTACCTGACGATCACCCGCCGGGTCGCCACGGCGTTGCGCGACGACGCCGATGATCCCGAGTTCCTGGAACTGCTCGACGTGGAGTTCGCCAAGCGGTATTTCGACGCGCTGGACCGGTGGAACCGCGACGACGAGGACACGCCGGACGTCTGGGAGGTCCTGTTCAAGCGCGCCCGGGACGTCTGGATGAGCCGGCTGGCGGCGGCGATGCTCGGGGTCAACGCGCACATCAACCACGATCTCGCGCTGGCGCTGGTCGCCACGTGGAACGACCTCGGCGCTCCCGAGGACGACGTCATTTCCCACGACTACCTGGTGGTCGACCAGATCTTCTACGACGAGATCCCGTTGCTGCGGCACGGCTACTCCACCGAGTGGCAGCTGGAGATCGACCGGCTCGCCGGGCCGCTGGACGACTGGAGCCAGCGGATGCTCGTGACCGTCACCCGGGCCCGTGCGTGGGACCAGGCACTCCGGCTGTGGGCGGTGCGCGAGGACGAGGACGACTTCGAGCAGGCATGCCGCCTCATGGATCGAGCGGCGTCGCTGGTCGGCGAGTGGCTGATCGTCACCGACCGGGTCGTCACGGTGACCGACACGGTGACCGCTGGCCCGGCGTTCCTGCGCTGGCGGCGGGCATAAGCTGGTTCCCGTGTCGCCCCCGGCTCCCCTGCTGCTCGCCCTGGACGGGAACAGCCTTCTGCACCGTGCGTACCACGCGGCGACCTGGGACGGCCTGCTGGACCCGGCCGGGCGTCCGGTGTGGGCGCTCAAGGGCCTGATCGGCTATCTGGCCCGCGCCGCTGCCCTGCTGCGGCCGGACGCCGTGGTGGTGGGCTTCGACTGCCCGGACACGTCGGCGCGCAAGTCGGACTACGCCGCCTACAAGGCGCAGCGGCCGGACAAGCCGGCCGACCTCGTCGAACAGATCATCTGCGCGCCGGAGCTGCTGCGGGCGGCCGGCATCTGCACTGTCGTACCGCCCGCGTACGAGGCCGACGATGTGCTGGCCAGCTCGGCGGCGTTCGCCCGGCGACGCGGCTGGCGATCGGTGCTGATGACCAGCGACCGGGACGCGTTCGCACTGATCGACGACAGCACCTCGGTGTTGCGCGTGCGCAACGGCGGCTTCGACGAGGCGGTCATCGTGGGCGTGGATGATCTGTCCGAACTGTGCGGCGTGCAGCCGTGGCAGTACCGGGACTTCGCCGCGCTGCGCGGCGATCCGTCGGACAACCTGCACGGCGTCCGCCGGTTCGGATCGGCCACGGCGGCCCGGCTGCTTGCGGCGTTCGGCACGGTGGAGGCCGCGTGGGCCGCGGTGGACGGCGACGATGTGGAGGCGGTCCGGGCCGCGGTCGGCGAGCTGGCCGCCGAGCAGTTGCGCGATCCGGTGATGCGGGACGTGGTGGACCGCAACCGGCGGCTCATGCGGATGCGTACGGATCTGCCGGTGCCGGATCTGGAGACGGCCCGCCTGCCGTTGAGCCTGGCCGTGATGCGATGGGCGTTCTCCGACCGGGGGATCAATTTCGGCCCATCACTATGGGCGCTGACCGGCGGCACCCCGCCACCCGATCCCGACGACCTCCCGCTGGACCTGCGGCGATGGGCGTTCCGCGGTGGCCTGACCACCCGGCGGGATCCGATCCCCGGTCAACTGGCGCTGTTCTGATCACGTGTTGGTACGGTCGCGCCATGCCGAGCGACCTCATCGACCGCGACCGCCTGCGCGCCCTGACCGATCGGGAGCGCGCCACCTTCGCCGACCGGCACCCACGCTCGGCCGCCGCGTACGCCGGCGCCGGTCACCTGTTCGGCAGCGTGCCGATGACCTGGATGAACAAGACCGCGGGCGGTTTCCCGGTGTACGTCGACCGGGCCGGTGGCGCCCGCCTGACCGACATCGACGGGCACGAGTACGTCGACTTCTGCCTGGGTGACACCGGCGCGATGGCCGGCCACTCCCCCGCCCCGGTGGTGGCGGCGGTGACCCGGCGGCTGGCCGACCTGGGCGGCGCCACCACGATGCTGCCGACCGAGGATGCCGCCGTGGTGGGCGCCGAGCTGAGCCGCCGGTTCGGCGTGCCGGCCTGGAGCTTCGCGCTGACCGCGACCGATGCGAACCGGTGGGCCATCCGGCTGCTGCGTGCCGTGTCCGGCCGGCCGCGCATCCTGGTCAACAGCTACTGCTACCACGGCTCGGTCGACGAGTCGCTGATCGTGGTCGGGCCGGACGGGCGGCCGCGCAGCCGCGACGGGAACGTCGGCGCGCCCTGCGACGTGACGCTGACCAGCCGGGTCGCCGAGTTCAACGACCTGGACGGGCTGGACCGCGAGCTGGCGCACGGCGACGTCGCCGCGGTGCTGATGGAGCCGGCGCTGACGAACATCGGCATCGTGCTGCCCGAGCCGGGCTACCTCGACGGGGTCCGCGCGCTGACCCGCCGGCACGGCACGTACCTGATCAACGACGAGACGCACACGTTCTCGGCCGGGCCGGGCGGCGCCACCGGGGCCTGGAGCCTGGAGCCGGACGTCGTCACGATCGGCAAAGCCATCGGCGGCGGGATTCCGATCGGCGCGTACGGATTGTCCGCTTCGCTCGCAGCGGCGCTGACCGATCGGCCGGACCTCGACCTGGTGGACATGGGCGGCGTCGGCGGCACGCTCGCCGGCAACCCGGTGTCCATGGCCGCCGCCCGGGCAACGCTGGCGGACGTGCTCACCGACGACGCGTTCACCGGCATGATCGCCGTGGCGACGGCGTTCGAGGACGGCATCCGCAAGATCATCGAACGGTACTGGCTGCCGTGGTCGGTCAGCCGGCTCGGCGCGCGGGTGGAGTACCGCTTCGGCACGCCGGCGCCGCGGACCGGCACTGAGTCTGCGGCGTGTGCCGATCCGGAGCTGGAGGACTTCCTGCACATGTACCTGGCGAATCGCGGCATCCTGCTGACGCCGTTCCACAACATGGCGCTGATGTGCCCGGACACGTCACTCGAGGACATCGATCGGCATCACGAGGTGTTCGAGGCGGCGCTGGACGCATTACTTCAGAAGTAGTGTTGATATCCTCTCGTCAGGGAATTAGTGTTGAGGCATGAGCACTGCCCCCGTTGAGTCGGTGCCGTTCTCGGACCTGCTCCGGCAGCCCACTGAGACAGCCGAGCGTGTCTTTCGCACCCGTGCCGTTCGGCTGCGTCGGCGTGATGCCGCTGATCTCGTGCTGATGTCCGCCGATCGAGCCGACGCCGAGGGACAGGTCATCGACATCACCTCCCGGATACTAGCCACGCTGATCAGTAGGAATCCTGAGGTGATCCGAGACGTGCTTCCCGTGGTTCTGCCATGGGTGCGTTTTCTTCCTCTGGAAGATGTCGACCAGCTCGCCGGCGAGTTCGTTGGCACAGCGGAAGCCGCCGCCGCCATGGGCAATACCGCCGCCATCTCTCAACTGCTCGCCGAATGGCGGCACACCGCTGAGATCTACGCCGATGACGAGCTGTATCAGGCGCTGGTCAGTCAACCACTGGACGACTTCGGCGAGGTGCCTCGCCCGTGACCCCGAAGCGTGGCGATCGAGTTGCCCGGCCTCCAACACGTGATGGATACACCCTCAGGTTTGCAACCGGCGACGCCGCCAAGGGGTGGGAGGAGCTGTGCCGGGTAGCGGCGGCGAACACCCGCGCCGCCTACGACGCCATCGAACGCAACCCTTGTCCCCATCCGGCAACTGAGCGTCATCACCAGCTCAAGGGCAGGCTCTCCACCGATACCTACGGCGGGAAATTGCTCCCGCAGTGGCAGTACGAGGTCACCAGTGGTGGACGCATCTGGTATCTCGTCGACCACGACACCCGCACGTGCTGGTTGAAGTTCGCAAGCCCGCACCATCCGAAGGCCACCGAGTGACGTCGGCGCCTACAACGTCGGCAGGCGCTGAACATGGTCCAGCACGTCGGCGAACAGGTCGCCCCTCTCCGCCAGTCGCGGCAGGATCGTCCGGATCGTGAACCCGTCCGGCCGCAGCGCCGGGTCGTCCAGCTCGTCCCACTCGATCGGCGCGGACACCGGGGCGCCCGCCGCCGGCCGCGGGCTGTACGGCGCGACGAGCGTCTTGTTGATCGCGTTCTGGGTGTAGTCGAGCCGGGCGAGACCGCCCCGGTCGCTCCGCTGCCACTTCCAGCTCACCATCTCCGGGACGACCGCGCCGACGGTGCGGGACAGCCGTTCCACCCAGGCGCGGGTCTCGTCGAAGTCCGGGCCGATCGCGATCGGCACCCAGATCTGAATGCCGCGCCGTCCGGTCACCTTCGCCCGCGCGGTGACGCCGAGGTGCTCGAACGCGGTCCGGTGCAGCCGGGCCAGCACCAGCAGGTCGTCCCAGTCGGTGGTGTTACCCGGGTCCAGGTCGATCAGCGCGTACGTCGGCCGCTGCGGATCGTCGACCTCCGACGTCCACGGGTGCCACTCCAGGCCGCCGAAGTTCGCCGCCCACACCAGTGCGGCCGGCTCGTCCACGACGAGATAGGTACGGGTCTCGCCCGGGTCGGCGTCCGGGTTGTCCCAGCGCGGCAGCCAAGCCGGGGCATGGTGGGGCAGTTCCTTGTGCCAGAACCCCTTGGCCTGTGCGCCGTCGGGATAGCGGTGCAGGTTCAGCGCCCGCCTCGTCAGGTACGGCAGCAGCGTCGGAGCGATCTGTGCGGTGTAGCGCAACAGGTCCCGCTTGGTGACCGG